>BQIU01000054.1 GCA_021603905.1 Nitrospirales bacterium | reverse complement strand
GCGTCGCGCTTGGGGTGGAGCAACGAAATATCGAGCTTGGCACACCTGAGAGCTTAGATAGTGTCACAGGAAAAGGGGCGGTCGGGAGAGTCGAAGGGATTCAGGTGATCGTAGGAAAACGAGAGCTGATGGTGGAACATGCCTTAGAGATTCCCAGTGACTATCTGACTATTTTAAAGGACTGGGAACAAGAGGGGAAAACCGCGTTTCTTGCTGGATGGGAGGGATCCGTCCATGGGATCTTGGCCGTGGCGGACACTGTTCGTGAAACGGCTTCACAAACGGCTATGGATTTACACAGCATGGGTTCAGATACAGTGATGTTGACGGGGGATAATCGTCAGACAGCCGAGGCCATTGCTAAACAGGTGGGGATGACCGATGTTCTTGCTGAAGTGTTGCCGGATGAGAAGGCTGCTCATATCAATCGATTGCGGACAGAAGGGAAGGCCGTGGCCTTCGTCGGGGACGGCATTAATGATGCGCCTGCACTGAGCACTGCTGATTTGGGTATCGCTGTCGGCACCGGAACGGATGTGGCGATTGAGGCGGGAGACATTGTCCTAATGTCTGGCGAGCCATCGTTAGTCGTGACGGCGCTTCAATTGGCACGTGCAACATTCAAGACCATTCGACAAAATTTATTTTGGGCATTCTTTTATAATGTGGCTGCCATTCCTTTGGCTGCCGCTGGTTTTCTCAATCCCATGATGGCCGCCGGTGCCATGGCATTTTCGAGTGTCTCGGTCGTCATGAACTCTCTTCGTTTACGACAATTCAAGTGATCTCTACGACTTTTCCCTGACCTGAGGCCATCTTTCTCTGTCACCCAATTTCTTGACCCATTTCAAAATCTACTATTTATATGAACGCAGGCTGTTGTTCATGAAGAATCAGATAATTGGTGTTAAGATTTTTCGGCTTCTGATGCTTGGATGGGATCAATACGTGATGAAACCGTTTGTCAGGATCTGGCCGAAAAAATCAGGAATAAAAATTTTGTGTTTCGGCGATTCGAATACATGGGGTTCACAGCCAGGTTCAGGATTGCGCTATCCGTTTCGTTCACGATGGCCTGGTGTTGTTCAAGCAGAGCTGGGGCAAGGGTTTGTCATCATAGAAGAAGGTCGTAATGGACGTACGACTGATTTAGATGATCCCGATCAGCATGGATGCAATGGAAGGCTAGCCTTACCACAGTGTTTGCATGTTCATCGGCCATTGGATCTTGTCATTATCTTGTTGGGTACCAATGACCTGAAAACCTGTTTTGACCGCCGTGCGGAACAAATCGCTCAGGGCGTGCGGACATTAGGGCAAATGGTGTTAACCACCTATCGGTCGTCTAAAGGGATGGCTCCGATTTTATTACTGGTGGTTCCTCCAGTGGTAAAAGGTGATATCCATCCCTCGGGTTTATTCCAAGGAGCCGATACGAAGTCTGCCATTCTTACTGAGCATTATCGCGGAGTCGCAGCGCAATTGGGCTGCGAGTTTTTTGATGCAGGAACGATTATTCAGTCATCATTGGTTGATGGTGTTCATTGGGAAATCGAAGCCCATCAAGTGTTAGGAAGAGCATTGGCTCAACATGTGAGAAGTCTTTTCGTGCAGGCAGAGTTCGTGAGTTGATAGATAGTTTTACAAAACTAGAGATTCTGTGAGATCCAAAATTTGTTTTGACTAAAAATTTCTCCTAAAATTCTTTGGAAGCACAATGAAAACCATAACGACGATAGGGGTGATCTCAGATACTCACGGGTTAGTGAGACCAGAAGCGCTCGAAGCATTGGAAGGTTCCAAGTTCATCATTCATGCTGGGGATGTTGGTCATCTTAAGGTTCTTGAAGCCTTGCGAGAAATTGCTCCGGTGTTGGTTGTGCGCGGGAACAATGATCAAGAAGGTTGGGGGCAGGAGATCCCTCTTACTGAGGTGGTTGAGGTTGGTTCGCACTCCTTGTATGTTCTGCATGAGCTTGCGCATCTTGATCTGGATCCAGCTACGGCAAAGTTAAGCGCTATTATTTACGGGCATTCCCATAAACCACAAGCGGAGTATCGTGAGGGTGTCTTGTTCTTAAATCCAGGGAGTGCAGGGCTGCGTCGATTTCGACTGCCCGTCACCGTGGCGCATCTTTATGTGGGCCGTCACAAACTTGCCTATGATATTGTCGACTTGACCGCATAGGTTGTCTTGAACGGCGATTTGTGTTTGGTGTTTTGCTCGACGACATAGTGACGGGATATTTTTGATGCATTGCTACGTGAAGTCGATTGCTCGAATATACTGAGTAAGAGGTTTTTAAATGGCGCTATTAAAAATTGCTCGGTTAGGACATCCAGCCATTCGGGCTGGGACTGAAGTCTTGACGGCGGGAGCCTGTGCTCACCACGACTTTCAAACATTTTTGGAAAATCTTGTTGACACCATGCGCGATGCTCATGGCGTTGGAATTGCTGCCCCTCAGGTTCATGTTTTGCAGCGTGCCATTGCCATAGAAGTTGATCCCCATAACCCTCGCTATCCGGACTATCCTCAAGTCCCGTTGACGATTTTGATCAATCCGCAAATTGTCGATCATTCCTCCGAGACGAATGATGATTGGGAGGGCTGTTTAAGTGTGCCAGATTTACGGGGTCGCGTGCCTCGATGGACCTCTGTTCATATTCAGGCGATCGACCGAGAAGGGCGAACCGTCGATTTTACAGCTGAGGGGTTTTTTGCTCGTGTCCTGCAACATGAAATTGACCATTTAAATGGTGAAATCTTTTTAGATCGGATGACTGATCTTTCGACATTGACACATCTTCATGAATATCAACAGTTTTGGCTGAAGACCTCATAGAGGTCAGCCTCATTCTTGTTTTTGCCCCACCCGCTTCCATGGCATTTACGGAGTTTCTTGTTCAGCTATGGTGTTTGGTTCTGGCAGCCGGCGACGGACTCCACCACGCCTTGTGCATCGAAGTTGACTTTCGATGTGCCGTAAGCCCAGGTGTCGTAACGCTCATTAGCGTAGGAATGTTTTTCTCCTGAAGGATTTCCCAAGACCTTCTTGACGTCAGCCGGTGCCATGCCAGGTGAAATATATTGGCAGGCCATCGTTCCTGTTTTTTTGAGACGCGTAAGAACGGCCTGTTGTATCCGTTGAATCTCTTCTTCATTCTCCTGAAGTTTTGCTTCTTCGTCTTTCAAACTGTTGAGTTTGATTGTTTGTGCCTCACCCTTTGTTTTGTATTGCTGTAGGAGATGGCTGACCTGCTTCATCTGGTCGTCAATTGAGGCAAACTTTTCTTCTATGGTTAGTTCAAGCTGAGAAATCTCTGCTTGCCGTTGATCAATTTCTTGTGTTTTTTGAGCATACCCCTGTTGCTTCTTGGTGATGTGGTCAATGAGTGTATCGAGGGAAGCTGTCTGTTCATCGATGGTTTGTTGTCGGGTAAGCAACACCTTGTGAATATTGGATAGTTGTTTTCGAGAGGCTTCGAGCTCGACGGCTTGTGCTTTGCGTTTGGCTTGGAGACGAGTTTGCGCTTCAAGAACCGTCGAGGCAGGAATCCGAAGAAGTTGAAATACGTTGACGGAACCATCGGGATTCGTTTCGACATATGAATGACGAGTCTCCAAGACCAATTTTTCTGCGTCAATTTCAGAGATCTTGGCAAAATTCATGAGTTCAAGTTTTCCATGGACCAAGGCCTGTTGTTTGGCTTCCGCCAGAGAGGCCATGTTTGAAACGGTTCCGACGAGATAGACGAATTCGCCTTCAATGTACGACGAGGATTTTGTCCAAAACGGACGTGCCGCACTTGCTGGTTCAAGATTGAATGAACTGAGCGATAGCATGGTGGCTACGACTCCGACAGACACGGCCTGTCGAAATGGTGATGTGTGTCTGGTTTTCATAATGATATCCGTAAAGTGGTTGGATTAAGAGTATGAATGCAAAGGTCTCTTGTTTAGAATACCGCATTGCTTGAGCGATGCAAAGGGATGTTATCGACAGAGAGTCGTATGGTTGGGCTATAGCTGTCAATCAGGCATGCAAAGGGACTTCAGCTTGTGCCTTAAGCAGAGAACGGTTACCTATATTGGTACTTTGGAGGGAGTTGTCATATCATGGAATGAGAGAATGTGGCGATGGCCTTTGCCGTCATCTTTGATAATCAATTCAAGTGGAGTGCCCTTGGGGAGGGCTTGGAGTTTTTCGAATTGTGAGGCAGCGGTTGGATGAACGGCAAGGATCGAGTCACTTGGAATCAACTGCCAATCCTTTTTAAAGAAAGGCCCATCATCTGATCGTGCTTCCCAGTCAAGCCAAATGATTTCTTCTTCGACTTCAATGTATCGGAGTTTCCCTCGAATGCCCGTTGGTTCTTGAAAGTCCAAGACATGATCTAAAAAGGTATCAAGTGGATGGGGTTCGGTTTCAAGCGCATGTCCGGGTACACTCAGGGCAATCAGAGAGAAGAAAATGAAGAAGGCTGCTGCCATCATAGCAGAGGATGAAAGGAAAAATTTGATCATGACCTGAGCCTCACTAGGTGAAAAAATATTTTTTCCTGAGATAGGCCTATCCATCTTTCTTATTACATCATGTTTGTGAGTTGATGCACAAGACGATCTGGTTTCACGTGAATGAGAACTCTTGGGTGGGTGTGGTAATGGCCAAAGAATGTAACACGTTGAGTCGCTCAGGGTTGCGTCATGCAGTTCATCTGTATTGCCTGCATCGCATTCTTATAAACAGGGGACATGAAGATGATGCTTGTTAATCTTGATTGGACCGCAATCGAGAAGACATTCATGTCGGTCGGGTATGCTCACGTACCACAGGTCGTGAAGCAAAGGATGTGCTTAGATCTTATTCAAAGTTACCAAGACGATCGAAATTTTCGAAAACGTATTCTCATGGAGCGGCATAACTTTGGAGTGGGGGACTATGCGTATTTTGCGGATCCCCTTCCTGCGCTCATTGCGAAACTTCGAACGGAGTGTTATCGGGGATTAGCACCAATGGCAAATCATGTCATGCAGGCCATGCGGCAGGAACATCGTTACCCCAAGACGCTCGAGCAATTTCTCGTGCAATGCCACTCTCAGGGTCAGTCACAGCCCACACCGTTGATCCTACATTATGAAGCCGGAGGAATGAATCGTTTACACCGTGACGTCTACGGTCCCACGATCTTTCCCTTTCAGGTGATGGTGATGCTCAATCAAAAGGGTTGTGACTTTGAAGGTGGAGAATTTGTGTTAGTTGAAAATCGTCCAAGGCAACAATCAACCGTTGCCGTGCTCACGCCGAATCAAGGCGACCTGGTCATCTTTCCGGTCTCTGAACGGCCTATTGCAGGGAAACGGGGAATGTTGCGAGCGAGTGTTCGACATGGCGTGAGTCGAATCCATTCTGGTGAACGATGGGTATTGGGAATTATTTTCCATAATGCCTCGTAAGCATTTTTTAGCCATGAGATTTTTCCATCAGGGCATCGAATTGAGGTTTCCCAAAATCTTTCCATAGCATAGAGAGCAGCCAGAGTACGGCAGCCGTAGAAATGATCTGCGCAATGATCCAGATACTATCACCTCCGCTGGTTCCAGCCATCATCATATACGAGTTGAAAAAGAAGGTCAGGAAGTCAGCAAGGAATCCCCGTAAATACATCGCACCGATGAGTGTGCCGAGTGCCGCAAAGAATAAGAGCCCAAGATGAAGTATTTTCATAATAAATAGTTGCGATACCTTGTTGGTTGTCATGTCGCTGGTCGCAGCGAGATGGTAGACGGTGTTGCTGTGTGTGATTGTTCAAAGAACATTGTTCATGGTTGATACTACCAATGCCAATCTTGTTAAAGCGAGTCTATGCGACGCCGAGCAAAAATGATGGCTATCGTGTGCTGGTTGAGCGGCTTTGGCCTCGTGGACTTTCAAAAGCTCAAGCTCATGTTGATCTTTGGTTAAAGGACGCTGCGCCATCAACGACCTTACGGAAGTGGTTTGGTCATGATCCAGAGAAGTGGCATGAATTTAAAACACGGTACTTTACAGAATTGGCTCAGAATCCATCGGTCATAGAGGAGATTCGTGTACAGGCAAAGACGGCACCAGTGACCTTCGTGTATGCGTCAAAAGAAGAGCGCTATAATAATGCGGTTGCCTTAAAGGAATATCTCGAGCACGATAGGTGAGGCCGCGTTTCTTGAGTTCAATCAATTGGTATGCTACAAGCGTTAAAGATTGCTCTCTGTATATTCCATGAAAGCTAAGGGAGGATTTATGCAACGGTTTCGAAATAGTCGTACCTCAGGCCTGATCGCATTCGTGCTTATTTGTCTTCTGTTCATTCAAGGCTGTCTTCAGACTTCCAGGATAAATACTGATCCCCCTGGTGCGCAGGTGACGCTGAACGGAGCGCCTCTCGGTGAGACTCCGGTCTATTACAATACGCGTGCTGGAATCCCCAAGACCTACTTCATGGAAATCGAAAGAGCAGGCTGTAAGAAAGTTGAAACCAAGTTGGAATCGGCCTACCGAGCCGATCTTTCTCTGGCCCTCTTGATTCCCGGGATTATTCCCTACTTTTTCAGTGCCCGGTTAGAAGATGATTACAAGTATTCATTGTTGCCATCGGGCAGCAAGTCGAAATGTTAACGGGTGACGTCTCATGTCAGCATTTTCTCAATCCTCTCAGGTGACAACGACATACCGCTGGATCGTTTTCGGGATTGTTGTCGGCCTTATTTTTTTAGGCCCCCTCCTTCTGCAATTTACGGATTCGTCTATTCAAGAACTCAAATCCGTATCGCAAGAAGCTCCGCAGGAACCATTTGATACATCGACCTTTCTCCTCGTATTTATTGCGATGGCGGCCGGGTTTCCGGCTATAGGAATTGGGACCTATCTGCTCTATCAAGGCAATCAGTTTCGAGTGGCTCCACCATTCCCGTCACTCGGATCCAGGGTGATGGTTGATACGCCGATCATGAAAAGTTCCAGTGCCAGGATGAGGGGACATGCATTGATGGTGGGTGGCAGTTTGGTGATCTTGAGCGGGTTGGGCTTACCAATACTTGCTTGGTGGTTAGCTGAAAATTTGTAGGGATTCTTTCTGGTCATCACAATGAAGTCACAATCTCAATGTCTCATTCGATTTTGTGTGTCCCTGCTCGCACCGGTCGTGGTTATGATGAGTGGTGGTTGTGGTATGAATGTAGAAAAATCCATCTATGATTCCATGCAGTATGAGAAAGAACAGCAGTGTTTACGGGATCCTTCCAGAAATTCTCCTGCATGTGTCGAACATAAATCCTACGAAACGTATGAACGACAGAGACAAGGTTCGCCATGAACTCGTAGATCATTTCATGTCACAAATCAAAAGGTTGTTTAAATTTTCCGTTTAAAGCAAATTTCCCCTTCTCCTAGCCTTTTCATTGAGCTTAGCTGTAGGTTTCCCGTTCTTTACTGTAGGCTTCCTCCTTCACTTCGATGTCGAATAGACTATGTATTTCCTGCTCTTTCAGTCGTCTAACTATCTGTAGTTTCATGAAATTTATTAAATGGTTTCTTCCCTCACCTCTATGGCAAATATATTGCTGCGATATCACCTATAAACAATTTGCTAATATCCAAGAATTCATTACATGTCGTGGCTATGGATTATTATTCTGTTTCAGTCTCATGTTCATCCAGTAGGGGGAAGATATTATGAAGAATTCATTATTTATGGCCACAGTGTTGCTATTGGGGGCTGGAGTACCTTTACTGTGTCAAGCCGGGCAGGGTGATGCGATGCCGGGAATGGCCTCTCAGGGAATCGTTCGTTTGCCGTCCTCAGGGATGGTGGAACAAACTTTTGATCGATTGCGTGGTCAATCTTCTCAACCACCGCATAGCCGGTCCTTCAAGTGGACGTCTCCAAGAATTGATACGAATCCACGAGAAACGCCGACCGCGAAACCGAGTTTTCCAGCTATTGATGAGCAGCTCGATAATGCGAGCCAAGTGCATCCTTCTGGTCATTATCTTACTCGGTGATCGATCGTAATTCGTTATCTCCCAATTAGATAGAGGGAAACGGATTAGTTGAATCGCCTGTTTTACCAAGCGAGACTTCCGATAGCCGAGCAGCCAATCGATTTTGCGTTTCTACTAGTTACTGCCTTCCTCGTCGCATTTCTTTGTAACACCAAACATTCCTTTAAGATGTGTTTTTGAGTGAACGGACTCGTTTGTCAAGTTTATTCTGCTTTACCTTTTCTTTTCATTCTCTCGCAACCTGTAATGTTTCTCGTTGTTTTTAGACTTCAACAATGAGAGGCCATCTGTATTTTGTCTCAAGGCAAGCGTTGTCGGTTTGTGGTCAAGTGTGGAGAGATTATAGATAAAGGAGAGTAGAGGTATGAAGTCTCATTTCGCAAAATGGATGTTCACGTTTATAGTCGTTGTGGTTTTTACTGCACAGACTGCTTGGGCTTTTGATTTTTCAAAATGGGATGACTTGTTAAAGAAATACGTGGCGGAGGTCACGATTGATGGGGTGAATATTCATGCAGTGGATTATCAGAAGCTTGGAAAAGATCCCGATTATAGGGCTTTGGTGAAAGATTTAGAAGCGGTCTCGCTGGCAAACGTAGAAACGAAGCAAGACAAGCTGGCTTTTTGGATTAACGTATACAATGTTATGGCCGTGAAGATGGTACTTGATCACTATCCGGTTGAGAGCATTAAAGATGCCGGAAGTTTTTTTCAGTCTGTTTGGAAAAAAGATGTTGGCACGGTCGGAGGAATAACGAGAACCCTCAATGAAATCGAACATGACATTTTACGTAAGTTGGGCGAGCCGCGAATTCACGTGGCCATTGTTTGCGCCTCGGTCAGTTGCCCGGATCTTCGAAAAGAAGCCTATACAGTGAAACAACTGGATGTCCAGCTCGATGATCAAATGCGGACGTTTCTCGCCAATAAGGAAAAAGGGCTTTGCGTAAACCGTGCAAAGAACCAAATCTATCTCTCGTCAATTTTCAAATGGTTCAAAGAGGACTTTGATTCTAAGGGGGGCGTGATTGCGTTCATCACTCCCATTGCCCCTGATGATATGCAAGCTACGTTAAAGAACGAAAAGCTTCATATCTCTTATTTGGATTATAACTGGGATCTCAATGAGTTCTGATCCTTCAGCTTTTGAGAGCCTTGTCTGAGTGTGTCCTATAAAATAATGTTCATTGTTTGAAGCATATAGTATTTTAACTGCTTCTTAGTGCATATGATCTACCGCCTGCAGGCTCTAGCCGTGCCACGACTCTTTCATATGGTTGACGTATGTTCTTGCGTTCTACCGGGCATGGACATTCCGTGAGAAAGGATGGGGTTTCGCTAGAGTCCGCTGAGCAAACGCCTCCAATACTGGGCGGGGCTTGGTTGAGCGAAGCGAGTTGGCCCACCCAATCCAAAGGCGCTCGTCTCATCAAATGAGTCTGGCCTGAGCGTCACGGATTTTGAGTCCTTTTGCCGAAACAAAAGGGCCTCGGCCGCCGGGACGAACCCCGACAGATGCAAGGGTTCTCGACTGTGAGGAGATCAGATGATCCGTGGAGTGTGTAATGCTCTTGGGCTGGCTGTCCTCTGACACAAACGCTTCCCTTAATAGGTCCCAATGAAAATTTAAAAAGCTATAGTATTTTGCTATTGGTGTCTGAAACGCCATCGGGACATATATGTAGGGCTCGTGATGCATTCGCGAACGAACAGAGAGCCCAGGAGGCACTCGAGCATGCCTCCTGGGTGGGAGTGAGGGAGAGATTATTGGATAGCGATTCGTCGAGGTTTGGCGTCAGCTCGTTTCGGAAAGGCAATTGTTAATACGCCATTACTGAACGAGGCATTTGCCTTATCCCATTCCAGATTAGTTGGTAGTCTGAAGGATCGGGAAAAGGAACCCATGCCAAATTCCCGGACATGATAGGACTTTGAGTTTTGGTTCTCTTCGCCCTCCTCGTCCTGTCTTTTCCCGGTAACGGTCACAAAACCATTTTCTGCTTCAATCGTGACTTCATCCGATGTCCATCCAGGCAAGGCAATTTCAACTCCAAAATGATCAACATCTTCCCAGACATTACATGCAGGAGCATATTCTCTGGCTTGACTCCCTAGTGATCGCACAGCATCGTTTAAAAGGCGATCAACTTGTGTCTCAAATGGCGTTAAAATTCTTGTCGTCATAATTTGACCTCCTCTTTATGAAAAATTAATAATAGTAATGAGTTTTACATCGTTTTGTTCGACTCATTACCTTTCTATTCCTAGATAAATTCGGACGAAATAAAGTCAAGACCGATATGAAAAAAACCTGAGAGCCTAAAAAAACTCTCCTCAACCCATCTTTTGAAACCTAATACGTTCTCTGGTGTGACCTGCCAGGTATTTGACTGTGGTGAACCAATTCCGAAGCCAATACTGGAAGAATGCGCCAAAGTACAATCACTGTTATATCTAAGTCATTCAACGTACTGTCATTAGCCTGAGTGAGTACAATATCCGTGGCGGAAATTTCGTCTCACCGGTTCTGCTTAATAGCTTATTGAGATCTCGAGTTCTCAGCGGACCTAACCTAACTGGAACATTTAATCTTGGATACTTTGTGTTGCGTTTTTGCTGGGTACTATAACGAATCCAAATAAGTTCCAGTTGAACTGTGTGGACTTTCTACACGATATCCAACGCGTCAGGGGGTACGGAAGTTAATTGAATCGTCTATAGCTATATCGTTTCAAAAAATTCAATTCGATACAGGAACCGATCCCATGACATACTATTTGTTGTTTCGGGTATCTTATGATTCGTAATTGCCTGTTTGAGGGTGGCCTCTCAGACGCTTTGCCTGTTCTTGGTGTCCTGAGAGGCCTTTCCCAATGTGAGTATTGCCTTAAGCAATACTCTTAGATACGGGGAAAAATTTTGGTGTGACGAGGTTTTCCTCTCTGAGGTTTAGGGCGTAATCGAGAGGAAGATCGTGCTTCGTCCACGTTGAAGAAGTAGCAATATTTTATCTTTCGCCCGAAGCTTTTCAGCCAACCGTTGAAAATCGTCTACACCCTTCACAGCCTGACGATTAATCTCAAGAATGAGGTCGCCTTCCTGGATACCAGATCGACTCGCAGAACTTCCTGGTTCAACCTTGGTCACCTTGACGCACTTTTCTCCAGATGGTGCCGGTTCGACTGTGACTCCCGCTAGCGCATGTTCGCCCCTGGCTTTTCCCGTTGAGGCAAGCGTGGCCATGTCTTTGGGCATCTCGGCAATCGTGACTTTCAAATTCTTCTCATCTCCTTCTCGAAGAACCTGTAGTTTTACCGGCGCATTGGGCAAGCTTTCGGCTACGAGTGAACGCAAGTGACGAGTATCGGTCACGCTCTGAGAATCATATTCACGAATAATATCGCCGCGCTTGAGGCCAGCCTTCTGAGCAGGGCTATCTTCTAACACTTCACTCACCAAAGCTCCTTGCGTGTCAGGAGTATCAAATTGGTCTTGAAGATCTGGTGTGAGATCTTGAATCGATACACCTAGCCATCCTCTGACCACTTTCCCATGCTCAATCAGGCTGGTCTGAATGGATTTAGCCATGTTGCTTGGAATGGCAAACCCAATTCCCATATACCCACCGGAACGACTAAAGATGGCTGTGTTAATTCCAATCAGCTCTCCCTTAAGATTCACCAATGCCCCACCCGAATTACCAGGATTGATCGCCGCATCGGTCTGAATGAAATCTTCGTAGTCAACGATGCCGACATTTGCTCTCCCCACGGCACTTACAATGCCCATCGTCACCGTTTGATTGAGCCCAAAGGGACTGCCAACTGCCATCACAATTTCTCCTACTTGCAGGTCTCGTGAATCTCCCCACGACATGGCGGGTAGATTATCAGCATCAATTTTCAGTAATGCTAGGTCAGTCTTAGGGTCAGTCCCAACGACCTCGGCTTTGAAGTTACGTTTGTCTGATAACGTGACTTGAATCTCATCTCCTGCCTCCACCACATGATTATTCGTAATAATATAGCCATCTTCTCTGACAATGACTACTGAGCCTGTTCCTTGCTGTCGTGGAGATTCAGGAGCCTCAAATTTTCGTTCAAATTCTTCACCAAAAAATCGTCGAAAAAATGGATCGTCAAGAAAAGGTGAGCGCATAGAACCTTGCCCTTGAGCGGTTACCGAGGTAGAAATATTCACTACGGCTGGGCGTGTGAGCTTAGCGACTTCAATAAGTGCAGAATTTTTGGACTGAATGTCTTGATTATTGACCAGGGGCATTTTAGTAAGCAGTGGCCTGGATGGAGAGGAAGTCTCAAGATGTCTAGTCTGTCTAGTGTTTCTTTCAAGAACACTGGTTTCTCCGGCAATTCCCAATCCCAACAATATTCCAATCATGAGAAGTCCTATTCCTAGGCAAGAGAAAATGACTCGGTTTCGTCGTTTCTTAGTTAAGAGTGATTGTGAATCATTCATCGTTGCCTCCTACTATGTCTTTGTATGTTTTAAAAATTTTATATGTCTTCGTTCTACATGACCTAAATAAGTTTGATCGTTGATCACGTCAAGAGTAGAAATTCATTAAATTTATTTAATGAATTTTGTTTTATATAGGCGTGGGTTGGCTCACTCAAAAAAACTCATGAACCATTTGAGTAACAAGGCATCAAGCAAGATGATGACCCCAATGACTCCAATGACAAGAAACTCATACATCATATGCCTCCGTTGTTAATCCTCATGGCGACTTGAGAAACTCTGCCTTCGCTTGCTTTTACGGTTCTAAAGCTTATGCTCTTTTTGCTTAGGCGTGAGTCGTGAAAATGGATCTTATATTCTCAGTAATGTCGGTTAAAAAAAAGTCAACACCCTTTGATATACAAAAATCATGAACTATGCGGTCTTTGAGCCTAATGCACGTATGTTCACATCCCTTGACGAGGAAAAAAGGATGATTAATTTTAAAAGAACGACTATGGATAAGTAAGAATATAAGAAACGTACATGTAGAGAGAGCATTCATGTTCTGGAATGAACTGCAGCTCTCTAGTCGCGACACAAACATTCAGCCATTATCAGGGGGGATTGGATATGAACAACATACTCCCAGACAAACTTTCCCTTTATAAAGATGAATATCGAATTTTTTTTAATTCAACCAGAAACTATACGGGTTACAACTTCGGGGAAAACTCTCACCCGAGTGATCCGCCTCCAACTATCACGTTTACTCAACCGTTGCAGTGGTGGTCCGTGGATCGCCCCCATCGACTCAGAAAAATTAGAGAGGTGCGAGATCAATACCTTATGGATATTCTGAGACTAAGAGATAACACCAAACCAGGTGCGAGGAGGTCGGATATTCGGCGACGCAAATACAAAGGACTCATTGCGAAAAATGCAGGCGACTCAAAAACTTTCGCTATTCATGCGAATGACCAATGGGCTGTCTGAATGTTCGGATGTTGAGTCAGAAGTCCACTCGCTTGTCATTGGGTGATGAACACATTTGGCGCACTTTTCAATGTTATAAGCTAATGTCTTTTCATACACTTCTTACCTAAATTCTCATCGTTATTCCGTTCTTCTGCCTTTCTTTATTCAAACTCCGATTATCTAGTAGCCGGTCGGTAGAGTAGGTAATAAGTCTTTTGAGTGCACTGGACATCGCTAGGAGAAACCATGCGATCGATCAAGATGTCGCGAGATTTAGCATGACAGAAAGTCTGTGATACAGAAATTCGCTCAATAAATCTTGACTATACGATGATCGTGATTAATTTTTTTTGAAGTGAGGAAATTCTCTGCAGAGAATGCAAGAAAGGTCATGTGTTATTCAAGCAAGAGGAAGAAAGCGCATTCCACTTGCGAAAAGAAAGAGTATTGCTAATTTTAATGAAGACGTTAAGGAGGGAGACAATATGCACTTTTATTCTTATACCAAACGCATCATTGTGAGCACATTGATAATCGCATTAAGCATGAGTCAGTTTACATGGGCGAACGGAGCATCGAAGTCAAATAATCAAGAGCCAGTGAGACAAGATAAAGTACCTTCATCTGTTCAGTCAGATGTGGAGTCCAAAGGGAAGGAGGAAGTAACGAGTAAACGGAAGGCCTTGGTCAAAGAAGCGTTGACGGCGCTCTCTGAGACAAAAAAGGCACTAAAGGCTTTGGAAGATAATCGTCCCAAAGATGCACTCAAGGCATTAGCGGAAGTCACTGGGCAATTAGAGATTGTCGTTTCGCGTGATCCGAATCTAGCATTTGTACCTATTGATGTCGAAGTGACGTCCCATGATATTTACGCTGATCTTGAGACGATTAATAAAGCCAAAGAAGAAGCAGAAGATTTGTTGGAAGGCGGTAATGTGCAAGAAGCCCGTGTCCTCCTTGCAGGCCTTGCGAGTGAGTTGGTGATGAACACCATCAATATTCCTCTCGCCACCTATCCGGATGCGATCAAGGCCGTCGTTCCCTTGATTGATCAAGGGAAAATTGAGGAAGCCAAAGCCGCTCTGCAGGCAGCTTTACAAACATTAGTGGTGACGAACACGTTGACCATCCCCTTACCCATTCTTCGGGCAGAAGCGTTAGTGCAAAAGGCGAATGAGTTGACTGAAAAATTAGAAAATCCTGAGTTGCGAGATACGCAAAAGTCTGGGGAAACGGATGCCGCTAACAAAGCCGAAGATGAAAAATCTCAAGAAGAATTGATCTTAGTACAACTGCAGAATGCTCGAAAGCAGTTAGAAATGGCAGAAGCCTTGGGGTATGGCGTGAAGGAAAATCGATACAAAGAATTTCAGGAATCGATTGAAAACATCGAGAAAAAAGTCCGCGGCAAGGAGTCTACAAAAGGGATATTCGCTTCATTGAAACAATCACTGTCAGAGTTCAAGCAATTTCTATTCGGTGAATAGTAGTTGGCGAATGCCCGTAACCTTAGATGAGAGAGTGCTCCCCGCCCGAGAGGGCGGGGAGGCAGGGTCTTCCAGACTGAAGTTTGACGGCATGTGAGAGGGTGAGACGAGTGTCATAAGATAGAGCGTGGATCGCATGGACCATTGTTCGTGATATGACTGAAAACGAATATTAGGAGGCGCGAAAAATGGAATTAATTGTCAAAAAAATTCTATGGGGTTGCTTAATCAGCATTTGTTACGTTGCGGTAACAGGGTTTGGCATGTATTACGATAAGATTCCCGATGGACAATTATCCTCTGCCATAAAACAGCGTTTTAAAATGGACAGTCGGATCAATGCAGATCACATCATCGTCAATGTGAAAGATGGGCATGTGGTATTAAAGGGAGTGGTGGGTACCGTGACAGAAAAAAGCCTGGCTGAAGGTCTAGTTGCAGGCAGCATAA
The DNA here is from genome assembly GCA_021603905.1 of Nitrospirales bacterium. Lineage (GTDB taxonomy): Bacteria > Nitrospirota > Nitrospiria > Nitrospirales > UBA8639 > JAGQKC01. The sequence goes on along the minus strand of BQIU01000054.1, from coordinate 15,574 downwards.
TTGGTGTAAAGTCGGTGATGAATGAGATAACTGTTCGACCGGCCGTGGGACAAGATGATGCAATCAAAAAGCAGGTGGAGGAAAATTTAAAAACTACACCAGCCTTAAAGGGAAAAGAGATCAACGTGAGTGTCAATGATAGGATTGTCAAACTTGAAGGATTGGTAACTACTGTCCTTCAGCGACGAGCGGCGGAAAAAGCGGCAGAAATTGCTAAGGGGGCAAAGGGCATTGTTAATCTTGTGAACGTCAAACCGTCACGTCCTGATCAAGAAATTGGGAAAGAGGTCGCTTTTTATCTATTATGGTCACCTATTGTGAATATTGATCGCGTGGATTTTTCGGTAAAAGACGGTGTTGTGAAATTGGAAGGAGCTGTCGAGCATAATGCGCATATTTTCACGGTGCAACAGGATATTGAAAAGATTCAAGGAGTCGTAGCAGTCGATGTGTCGAAGATGACGGTAAAAAGAAGAAAATCTAGGGCTGCGTAATGCGGAAATAGATATTAGGTATATTCAAGAAAAACAGAGTGAAGCGACTAACAGTTTGCACTACCGCTCAGTAAGGTATTGGCAACTGTAAATGCTTGGCCCGACCACAAAAGATTGAGAGGTTGCGCCGCTTTTGTACACCGAGCTGTCTCTAGGAGAGCAACCGATTAGTTAGGTGGGGCGACTTGCAATTCTTAAAGATCTGGTTTCCCCCCAGTTTCGTGGATGGGTTAGTTAAAAGTTTTTAAGACCTGTTCGACATACACCTTGGGTGCCAGCCCCATGGTATGGGAATGCTGACGTTGACGATTATAGAATCGTTCAATGTAATCAAAGATATCTGTCCGGGCTTCGGTGCGAGTCCAATACTGTCGCCGCTTGAACAGATCGGCTCCTCTTACCATCTGAACCGCCTTCTGTTTAAATTCTTTGGAAAATTTTCTCCGTTGTTTTACCATGACACACCTCCGGCTCATTATGAGCCTTTTTCAAGGTGTCCGCAAAATCAGGGGAAGACCAACTACAAATAAAGTAAGCATTAAAAACAGATGGGCAAATTGATTTATTTATAAGTATAAATAGGTTATTTTTATTCATATCCTTCTCTGTTTATACTCTAGAATTGAGTCCAGAGTGGATGAACGTCGTCATGGGCATACGAGTTATGGAGTCAAGATATTTTACGACGTTGTTGTGAAGGAGGAATCAGATTGAGAGAAATGGCGGAACATGACCCCGTCACCTCAGGTGTGAAGCTCTAAGGTGACGGCATCTATGCGTGTTCTAAGCAGAGTGACTGAATGCGTGCCAACGCCCAAGTGTCTTACGTAATCATAATTTTGCGCACCGGAGGTTTCGAATTTGGATCTTTCGCAATGGTGATAGTGAGAACGCCATGTTTAAACTTCGCGTCAATCGTATTTTCATCGGCATCCGTGGGTAGGGACAGCATGCGTTGAAACGATCCGTACGAACGTTCAATGCGATGATATTGTTTGTCGCGATCCTCTTGTTCATAACGCTTTTCGCCACGAATCATTAACGTGCCATCCGCCAGTGTCAGATCGATGTCTTTCTCAGCAACCCCAGGAACTTCCACAGTGATGGTGTACTGTTTTTTATCTTCTCCAATATCCACCTGTGGCAAAATTAACCCTCCCCATGAGCTGCCATTTTCTTTTCGAAACGGTGACAATGGAAATCCTTGGAAGAAATTGTCAAAGAGTTTGTCGAGATCTCGATGCAATTGGCCTAAAGGATGGTCAACGGTGTTTATGCTGTTCTTGTGTTGAACGCTGAGCGATTGCTCTTCTTCTTTTTTAAACCAATTCCACGGAGTGAGAAGTTGTTTGAGTTCCATCGTACTACCTCCTTTTGTCTGATCAATACGGACTGAGTTTTTATATTGCTCCCTACTAAAAATTTTTGTAGGGAACCGTGTTTCTTTCTACAGAGCTAATGCAATTTTTCACGAAGTCAAGTTCTTTGATTAGTGAGAATACAGTCATCCCCAAAAAAGAAACTCGTTGTGTAAAAGTTTTTCATGTTCACTCTTGACTTTTTCCCTAGGAAGATTATTTCAAAAAATAATAAACGTCTAATAAAGACGATAGAGTGATTGCACGAAGCAAACTTTATTAAGAAGGGAGGTGAATGTTATGGGTAACATGGTAGAAAGCGTGATTGCCGTTATGGGTTTAATATCGGGTTTTATGATGGCTTTCTCTGCGCTGTTGTCTGGGGATGTTCCACGATCAAGACAGCACGAAGAGAGTCATCATCCCCGTACCATTCGCCTAAAGGAAGAGCGGATGGCGGCATGACGGATAGATTTTCAGGTCAGCTCCCTAGCGGGCTTATATGAGGTTCTCACTCCTGTTCTTGATTGTGCGGAAACAGAAAGGAGGAACACATCATGAAAAAGATGAGGCTTATTAGCACGTTAGTCTTGAGTCTCTGTTTAAGTTCTACGACTGCTTTTGCTAATCCAAGCTTGCTCCCACAGCATCCAGGTTATCCAATGGGAGAATTTAAAGACCCTGTGATGGGTGTCCCAACGGCGAATGATCCTGGAGAAAAAGCACCCTTACCCGAAGAAGCATTGCCGCAAGCGAGTGAGTTTCATGATGCTCACGCGATTGATCCCGATAAAGAGAATCGTCCCAACATTGTATATGGGGACAAGCAGAAGGGGGGGGATTCTTGAGGGAACGCACAACAGCCTTAACCGTTCATTCAATCATTGGCCATTTACCAGATTTTCGACAATCAGGAACAAGGGGGATAAAAAGAGGGGATCGTATGATCCCCTCTTTTTTAAAAAAAATGCAGGAATTTATTAGTATTTTCTCCGTGTCATGTGGAGAAACTACAACACGAAAATTTTCTACTAATGAAAGGCCCCTCTTGACAAGTATAATTTTCAATTTATTCCCGAATGAGATATCGAAATGCGTAATCTTCGAAGATATTGCTTAGGTAAGAGGGACCGTCACTTTCTGGGATTCACGTTATATCTTAGACGAAGGAGGTGACTATGCGTATTCGAAGAATGGGCTCTTGGCCGTTTGATTCACTATCGAATGGATTTTCAAAGTTGCAGCAAATGCAGCGTGATCTTGAACGATTGCTGAATGGGCGACGAGATGAGGGAGTGTTGGATACATCAGCTGGAGTGTATCCACTCATGAATGTCACGAATGATCATGTTTATGCGTGAGATTCGTTCAGAAATTCCCGGTATGGCACTTGAGGAGTTGGATGTTTCGGTTACCGGTCGGACGGTGGCCGTTGCTGGAAATAAAAACATTCCCTCTGAAGACCAGAACGACAGATATCATCGAAAAGAACGTAAAGCAGGGAAGTTCCGACGTCAGGTGAATTTACCCGAAGAAGTCAACAGTGAGCAACTTGAGGCGAAATACCGGCATGGTATGTTGATGATTGTGCTACTCAAGGCTGAAAGTGCCAAGCCGCGAAAGGTGACGATCAGTGGCTAACGCAAGGGTGCATTGTGGCGCATGTTAAGAATACGTTGGGAAAGTCAATGATATGAAAGGAGGCACTTGTAACTATGGCTACGCAAACGCAGGATATTCAAGCTAGAGATAAACACGAGCTCAAATCCACGTCCGAACAGACGACGCCTGGTCGAATTTTTTCTCCTAGCGTCGATATCTTTGAAAATGATCAGGCTTTGACGATTGTTGCCGATATGCCTGGTGTCCAATCGGATGACGTGACAATTGATCTTCGTGAGGATGTTCTCACGCTAACAGGGGTTCCCTCAGTCTCTGTTCCTTACGAGGAAGAGTGTATATTGGAAGAGTTCGACACTGGGAAGTACTTTCGACAATTTACACTGTGATTGACCAGGCTAACATTAAAGCCAATCTGAATCATGGGGTCTTACGCGTCACGCTCCCCAAAGTAGGGCCAGCAATACCCCGTAAAGTTCAGATCACGGAAGGCTAAGGTGATTGTGTAAGAGGCTTCCATAGCGCACAACGTCTTTTTTGATGTAAATGCCTTGTGCGATTCAGGAAGTTGATGTACGGGATAACTACAAGCTAGCTCAACTCAGTTCCGTGCATTCGGGCGAATAGTTCCCAGTCAAAGGGTTTGGAGGCTATGGCATGCAGGGGGATTGGCTGAATAATGCCGGAATCACGATAGGCTAACATGCATCCGATGACGTGCTCAGGCTGTTCGACTAAACGCCGGATGGCCTCGTAAGCCAAATGTTGGGCCATGGTTTTATCGACCGGAGCTGGGGAGGCGCCTCGTAAGGTATGGCCAAGAATGGTGGCTTTGGTTGCGACTGAAAGAGGATAGGACCCGGGTCTGGTTTGAAGGTGGGTCCAGCGAGAGATTCTTCCGGCGACATAGTCCACCAGTCCATGGACTCCACCCTCAGGATGATGGTGATGCGGCGTTCGTTCAGCCACAATAATAATGTGGCTTTTATTTCGAACCCCTAATGTTTGTTTCAATGTTCCTAAAATCACGTCTTCAATATAGGCATCAGGGTCAGGATGTTCATTGACCAAGAGTCCTTCAGCCCGCGCTTGGTACGCACACATTAACGCCAGATGACCGGAACCAGCTCCCATAACCTCAACAAAAAACACACTGCCCATTGCCGCGCTCGTGGCTTTTAGTGATTCGATAGATTGGTTTGCGAGGGCGACAGCAGACTGAAGACCGAGTGATGTGGTTCCGGCGATATTATCGTCGATGGATCCAGGAATGCCAACCACCTGAGTGCCAAACCGTTCAAAGATCGCGCGAGCCCCACGCATGCTTCCGTCGCCTCCCATGACAATTAACGCTCCATCGTCCATGTAGGGTGTCAGATGATGGATCGCAGCGAGTTGGGCCTCTTCTTCCTTGAAAATTTCAAACCGACTACTACCAATGGGGCTGCTGGCGTGATTGCTCATGCCTCGCGTGTCTTCCTCCGACACCCTCTCAATCCAATTGTTGGCTAACCCCAAAAATCCGTGATGAACAAAATAGACCTCAAGCCCCAACCGATTTCCGGTCACGCGGAGTTCCTTCAATGCTGCTCCGGCCCCAGCAAAATCCCCACCTGATACGAGCGCAACGAGACGTTTTATTTGACGGGGTTTCAACGTGACTTTTGTCAGGCGGTCTTGCTCTACCGTCATCCAGGCTTTACGGACTGCCCGTTCTCGTTCAGAAAGTCCGACGGCCGTGGAGTATCCTGATAATTGTCCATGCTCGAAGGTGAGGAGGACGACATTATCTTGTCCTTCCTTGTAGGCGCCAAATTCTGAATACGCTTCACTGAATGGGCGAGGATCCAGGAAAATTAATAGGGCCCGCAATGTTGAGCTATGCGTGTACAGACAGAGTACTTTTCCTTGATGTGTTTGACCTAATTGATGAAAGCCATCAACTAATTCCACATAGAGTTCAAAAAACGAGTGGCCTCCTGGATAGCTGTACAGTGGATGTTTAATCAGTCGTTGTGCCGTACTTGTATCGACGCCAAAGGCCTTGGCAGCTTCTTCGATTTCGACAGACTTTTCGATGCCGGTTGCCCATCCGAAGTCCTGTGATTCTAATGCCCATTCCGTAGTGGGCTGTGTGGTCTCGGCTGTTTCTGGGGCAAGGATAGAGACGACCTGGTCAAAGAGTTGGCGAGTGTTGGGACTTTGACTCACCAAATGGACGAAAGAGTTTGAATCCAGGTAGTTATGAAGGTTGAGAAAGTCGAGTTGTTTGCCCACGAGGCCTAACGTCCGGGCGAGGGCGGTCCCTATAGCCTCTGCTTTGGGAATTCCCTGCACAGGGTCAAGCACGTTGCGAAACCTGCGTCCCACACGAAACTTTTTACTATCCATCTGAGAGACTCCGTGCCGCATCGTGAAAAAAAGCGTGCGGGCGCGCAAGTCTCGAGGCATCAACCAGTATCGATCGTCACCGATATCAAGGACAATCCGTCCTTCAGCCAAATTAGGTGTCATATGCTCACGAGGGACGATCGCGACGGGGCGACGTCTTGTAGGTTTTTTTGTGGCGCCAATTGGTGCTCGTAAGAGAAGGGAAAGTTTGCCTTTGGCAAGAAGCTGATTCCAGGCAGCAAAAAACACTAATGCATCGCCTCCACATGCTTCTTGAATAAGCTTCTGTCTTGCTTGGTTGTAAGCCGCAGCATTAGCGAATCCAACCTGGGCATTGTGCACAAATTCGGTAACAGCGATCATGGCTTCTCGAGCACGTTTCGAACGGTCTCCAAATTTTGCAGGAAGTGGTGGGACTTGAGCCCCGTCCATAAGTGGCTGTTTCGCTATCGCCTCTCCATAGGCGAGGAGACCGTCAATTGTCACGAAATTTAATGTTTCCCCATCAACATGCATTCTTTTTTATTTCCTTTGTGCCAAGCCTGTGATTCACCAAAGATTGAATATCATCAATAGTACTGTTTTTGTGCGTGATCGTAAACAAAGGATCGAGACTGGGGTTGGCAGTCCTGATCTGTCGGTAATGTGAGCTATGGCCACGACCAACCGCAATACCGATCGGATTTAATGCTTTGTCCCATTTGCATTACCATCAAAATAAGCGATAATCGTCCTTTCACGGAGAACCTTATGCAAAAGACTCGAATTATCTGCACGATTGGCCCGGTGACGGAATCCTATGAAATGCTGCGAAAAATGTATGATGCGGGTATGAATATTGTTCGATTAAATATGTCCCACGGAAACCACGAATCCCATGCCAAAGTGATTAAGCACATCAAGACGCTCAATAAAAAAGTGGAATTTCCCATTCCGATTCTCTTAGATACGCAAGGTCCTGAAATTCGGACGGGAGATCTCGCTAATGACCTTGATTTACAGCAAGGGGCGATCGTGTCGATTTCGGCACGTGGACCAATGGATGTGGAAGAAAGTTCTATCCACATTCACTATGCCGATTTAATCGAGACGGTCAATGTCGGTGATAAAATTACGGTGGATAATGGACTGATCAATTTCGAAGTTCTTGAAAAGTCTGGTCGCTTGATGCAGTGTCGCGTGCTTGATGGAGGTGTATTAAAAAGTAAGCGTCATGTCAATTTACCGGGAATTCGTGTCAATCTTCCGGCGATCACGCAAAAAGATGAGAAAGATATTGCGTTTGGTCTCGAAGCCGATGTGGATTACATTGCTCTGTCGTTTGTGCGTGAAGCTGAGGATATTCGGCAACTCAAACAGCTCATGGGGAATAAAGTCGGGAAGATAAAAATTATTGCCAAAATTGAAGACCAGGAAGGCGTCCGTAACCTGGAAGACATTATCCAGGAGTCGGATGGAATCATGGTCGCGCGCGGAGATTTGGGGGCAGAGATTAACCTGGAAGATTTACCCAATGTTCAGCGTCGAATTGTTCGGCTATGTGCAGAAAATGGAAGGCGCGTGATTGTGGCAACACATCTTCTGGAATCGATGATTCATAATCCAATTCCTACGCGGGCCGAAGTGACGGACGTGGCCAATGCGGTGTATGAAGAAGTCGATGCGGTGATGTTATCCGGAGAAACAACGGTCGGGAAATATCCGCTGAAATGTATTGAACACTTGCGCAATATTGCGATCAAAACCGAAGCCATCCCAGGATTACAGTTTGCGAAAAACTTAAAGCTCTCCAATGATAAACAGCAATTAGCGCTTGCGGCCGTCCAGCTTGCAAGCGGGTTAAAGGCCAAGGGTGTGGTTGTGATTACTAGAAGAGGAATCATGGCTGATTTCGTTTCCAATTGTCGTCCCGCTTCTACTAATATTTATGCTTTTACGAATGTGAGCCAATCTCGTCGAACGATGACGCTCAATCGAGGCGTGTTTCCCTTTCGAATCAGTTTCAGTTCAGACCCCGAAAAAACGTTACAAACCGCATTTAAAATTTTAAAGGAACATGAACATTTTCAATCAGGGGAAAAAGTCGTGATTATTTCCGATGTTTTAGCTCAGCAACGGATCGATTCCATTCAAATTCGAGAAATTCCATAATTGAATTATTTGACGTATTTTCTGCTTCTCTCCACGCCACTTCTTGCACGACTTACGGCGCAATAGAGAGGAAGATCATGCTTCGACCACGTTGGATGAGTAGCAAGATTTTTTGTTAGCTCAAATTTTTCTGGTCAGACGTTGAAAGTCGTCCACATCTTTCACGTTCTTACGATCCATTTTAAGAATAATATCACCTGCTTGGATGCCAGATTGACTAGCTGAACTTCTCGAAGCAACTTTCGTGACTTTGCCCCCCGTCCTCTCCCCGGTTAAAGCTGGTTCGAGGATGACGCCAGCTAACGCGTGCTCTCCACTCGCTTTCCCTATCGAACCGAGTGCGCTCATATCTTTGGGCATTTCTATAATTGTAACTTTCAGATTTTTCTTTTTACCATCTCGAAGAGCCCGTAATTTGATAGGGGAATTCGATATGCTCTCTGTCACCAACGGTCGCAGATGATGAGTGTCTGTGACGGTTTCCGAGTCATATAAACGAATGATATCTCCGTGGTAGATCCCTGCCTTATTGTAGGCTTTCCTCGATTACCTCGCTGACCAGAGCGCTCTGCGTATCTGTCGTGTCAAACCGGTCTTGTAGGCCTGAATTGAGGATTTCCGACGACATGAATGTTCGTAATATTTTTCGAGGCCGACCTCTTGACTAAAAGTAATTTGGAATTATTTCAATATTAACAGTGAAATATCTTTTCCAAAGAGATCCTCTAGGAGAATTGATTGAGGGCTAGCGTTATCACATGATTGTCTAATGAAAGGAGATGTCTATGCTTATTCGAAAAGTTCAAGGTTGGCCGTTTTTTGATGATCGATTAAATGGGTTTTCAGAATTGCAGCAAATGCAGCGCAATCTTGATCGATTGCTCACTGGACATCGAGGCGAGAGGGAGCTGGATCCATCAGCCGGAGTCTATCCGCTCCTGAATGTCACACACGATCATGATAATTTTTACATTCGTTCAGAAATTCCTGGTATGACACTTGAGGAGCTGGATGTCTCCGTCACTGGTAGAACTGTGACGGTTTCGGGAAATAGGGAAATTCAATCGGAAGAGCAAAGTGCCAGATATCACCGAAGAGAACGCGAGGCTGGAAAATTCCGAAGACAGTGGAATTTGCCGACAGATGTCGATAGTGAGCAGGTCGAAGCCAAATACCGACATGGGATGCTCATGATTGTACTTCCCAAAGCCGAAAGTGCTAAGCCGAGAAAGGTCACTATCAGTGGTTAACCCAGAGTCATTTGAGGCTCATGCCCGTAACGACTTCGGCATATTCAATGATCATGTGAAAGGAGGAAATGTTAACTATGACTACGCAAACACAAGATATTCAAGCTCGGGATAAACAAGAACTCAAAACCACTTCTGAGCAGACAACGCCCGGTCGAACGTTCTCTCCGAGTGTCGATATATTTGAAGATGATCAGGAGTTGACGATTGTAGCTGATATGCCCGGTGTCCAGTCCGATGATGTCACGATTGATCTTCGTGAGGACGTTCTGACCTTAACCGGGGTACCTTCAGTCACTGTGCCGCCGGAAGAAGAGCCGATTTTGCAAGAGTTTGAGTTTGGGAAATACTTTCGACAATTCACACTCTCTGAGGTCATTGACCAAGCAAACATTAAGGCAGTCTTAAATCATGGTGTATTGCGTGTGACACTTCCCAAAGTCGGACCAGCCAAGCCCCGCAAGGTTCAGATCACGGAAGGTTGATTAGGTCGATGAATCTAAGGGGGTCGTCTTGAACGATGATCCCCTTTTTTTCTCGATCAGCCTGTCTGTCTGTCGCTCCTATCTATCGGGTATTTAGAAGGTTCTGATTCGAAAGCCCATGTGCGGTTATTTGATACAGGCGGGAATATACGCCTGTGTATTACGCAAGTCTCTGAACATGAATTCCTCTGTAATCGTAGTCGTTTCTTGGTTCGAGTCTGATGCAAGATTTTAGTCTCCCAGGCCTCCATTTGAATGAGACTCTTTGAGTTGAAGGATATGAGCGAGTCGAGATGTAAGAGCCCAAGGGAAATTCCGTGACTAATCAAGGGTTTTAAGTAGTAGTCTTGGGTTAGTTGATCAGACAACAATGAGAGATATGAACACTCTATTTTCTTCTGAGATAATAGTTATAAGGAGTATTTATGAAAATGATGAATTTACAGTCAATTAGTAGGGATTTTCCAGAGATGTATCATCTGATTTTACAACAATTGCGGCAGCCACATTGTGGACGTTGCGGAGGAACAATGGTACGGGAAACCTGCATGGATTTGTTTTCCGATTATCAAAATTTTCAATTTGAAGCTCGCCATTGTATTCAGTGTGGTGATGTCGTCGATCCCTGCATTTTATTCCATCGACTGAAACGACATACTCTCAATACATTTCAGAGTCATTCAACTTCTAGTCAAGTGCTGGAAATTGCCTAGTCCCAAGTAAATCATAATTCGTTGCAGCTATCACCAGGAATTCTTTTGTGAGGGGCTATTGCTTGATTCCAGTCAGTTAAAAAACTTCTCAACATTCAAAAAACGTAAAAGTGTTGTTAACCTGTCTCTAATTCGGTTCTGACTCGTATCCTTCACTTTGGAAGATTGTTTCCGTAGAGTGCATTACGGTCTTGGTATTGTACGTCGAGTCGGTTGGGCTTGTAGTGGGTCGTCCGGCCAGTGATGTTTGGGGTAGCGGCCTTGTAATTCTTTTTTGACTTCTTGATATCCATTTTTCCAAAAACTGGCTAAGTCCTGAGTCACCTGAATTGGTCGCCGAGCTGGTGAGAGCAGGTGAAGGAGAACCTTCCCGTTTCCGTCTGCGAGTTTGGGCGTGTCATGTTGTCCGAACATTTCTTGCAGTCGGACGGCCAGAATAGGGATATCTTGTGAACAATAATCTAAGGCAATTCGTGATCCTGTTGGAACGATCATATGCGAGGGGGCCTGTTGCTCCAGTGCTTGTTGTTGTTTCCAGTTTAAGAGGGCATGTAGGGGAACATTTAAATTTATTCGTTTGACTTCTGCCAAACGGGACATGCCATTCAGATACGGTTCAAGCCAACTTTCCAGTGTTTCCAGAAGGTAGTTGTCGCTCACATCCGGCCAGTCTGATTCTTCTCCCGATATTTTTCGAATATAATTGACCCGCGCTTGCCAATTTCGAAGATCTTTTGTCCAAGGTAAGCAATTAAGACCTTGCTGTCTAATCCCCTGGAGTAAGGTCGTGGTTATGAGAGGAGATGATAGGTCATGAGAGGGGTAATCTTCGATCACAAGTTCACCGAGGCGGCGTTGTTTTCGAGCTTGCACAACCAAATTCTGCTCATCCCATTTCACAAACTCTATTTCGTAGAAGAGTTCAGAACACTGTTCCTCAAGTTCTTCAAGTTTCACCGGGGCAGCAAGAAGAATACGGGCATGAGGTTTCGTTCCGTCCAGTTCAGCAATCACGAGATATTTTTCTGTCGACAGTGATTCTGTTTGCAGGAATATTGCGCTTTTGCCATTGGACAGTCGGTAATGATCAGCTTGGCGACTCTGACGTTGCGCGATGCGGTCAGGGTAGGCAAGGGCGAGAAGAAGGCCAACAGAATTGGTCTGGGAACGGATTTTCCGGTTTTTGTTGGGTATTTGTAGCTGATTTTGCAATTGATTAAGCGATTTCATGATTCTTGTAAGACCTGCTCCTTCACCCTTCCCGGATTGTCTGTTTGTTAATGATGACTGCAACAGGTCGATTCGAACGCAAAGATCAGAGGTTCGCTCACTGGGGTGGGACTTCAGGATATCACGTTCGTTCAGAATTGTAGCGATTTCTATGGCCAGCGTTTCCATCTCAAATTCTCGCGACCTTAGAATCATATGTGCAAGCCGGGGATGTAAGGGGATTTCGGCCATGATTTTACCGTGCGGGGTAATGCGATGTTGATCATCGATTGCGCCCAATTGCGTTAAAAGATGTTGAGCTTGTGCAAAAGCTCCCGCGGGTGGAGGATCAAGCCATGTGAGTGTATGTGGGTCGACAATGCCCCATGCGGCAAGCTCAAGAGCGAATGCTGAAAGGTCGGCTCCTAAGATTTCTGGAATCGTTTGTTGACGTAATCGTAGTTGCTCATTGGCTGACCAGAGACGATAGCAGGCTCCGGGTTCCAGACGTCCGGCTCTTCCACGTCGTTGTTCTGATGAATCTTGTGAGACGGGTATCGTGACCAATCGCGTCATCCCGCTTTGCGGATCAAAGCGAGGGATTCGCATAAGTCCAGAATCAATCACCACTCGAATGCCTTCGATGGTTAAACTGGTTTCAGCGATTGAGGTCGATAATACAATTTTTCGAATGCCGGCAGGTGTTGACTGTATTGCCTGATCTTGTTCTTGTTGCGGCAGGTTTCCAAAGAGTGGGGCGATGATAACTTGAGGTCCGAGATGAGCTGAGTGCAGCATGTGTTGGACTCGACGAATCTCTCCGGCCCCTGGAAGAAAGACCAGCAAATTTCCTGTCTCATGGTTTAGTGCCAGCTTAATGCAGTTTACGATAGCTGACTCTATTCTGGAATTGCGGATTTGAGGGACATAGTGAGTTTCCACCGGAAAGACCTTTCCTTCGCATGTAATGATCGGTGCGTTGTTCAAAATGTTTGACACGGATTCGGAATCTAAAGTAGCCGACATCAGGAGGATGCGGAGGTCTTCCCTTAACACCTCCTGGGTTTGCAAGCACAGGGCTAGCCCGAGATCAGCGTGAAGGCTTCGTTCGTGAAATTCGTCAAAAATCACCAAATTATATGGACGGAGTGACGGATCTGTTTGTAGCAGTCGCGTCAGGATGCCTTCGGTTACGACTTCCAGCCGAGTGTCGCGGCTAATCCGTGTATCTAGGCGTGTGCGGTAGCCGACGGTTTGCCCAACCTGTTCATCTAACCGTGACGCCATATACGTTGCGGCCGAACGTGCGGCTAAACGACGTGGCTCGAGCATAATCATCCGCTGGCCATGCATCCATGGTTCATCGAGTAATGTCAGTGGAATACGAGTCGTTTTGCCCGCACCTGGCAGCGCACTGAGTACAACATTTCGATCGCTGGCAAAGATTTGTTGCAACTTGGGTATGATTGTATCAATGGGCAGTTGAGGCATAGGATTGGGTCGTGTTTATTGAAAACGTCTGTGTTTAGACATGATAAGTCGGTCCCATGATTTTCAAATGTTTAGAAGTGGGTTGTTACGCTGTGTGAGTTTGCACATCTGACATTGATCGATCAAGAAGTCTTTACAATTTTCTCCACATGAGGAATACGTTTATAGCTCCTGGTCCTGAAAATAAACGTGCCCACTGCTGGTTCGAATGATCAAGGGGCAAGCATGAAGCTCGATTGTTGAGCCGAGTATTGGAATTGTTGAGGAATAGGGTAAAAAGCTCATCGTCAAAAGAAGAAATGAAAGAAGACGCAAGTTTTGTCTGTCCTGCAACACGCTACAATAACGGTGTGCAGATTGAATATGAGTCGCTCGACACATTCTTAAGGGTTTTGCCCTCGCAATGCGACGAGTGCTTAGTCCGCCTGTATAGGCCCTTGCATGTGGGAGAGCATGGTGGATACGGATTGAGGATGCTGGTCAATGAGCAGGAATATGTCCTGAAAATTTTCCTGTGCTTGTGCATGAAAAGTGCCCATGTTTTCTTCTTGAATTTCTAGCAGGGCTCCCAACGCGGTCAGGTATTCGCCTTCTCCCTGGGCGCTGTTCTGCTGAAGGTTATCATAATTTGTCGAAACAAATGCATTCACCTTTTCCTCTGGCTTCAGCAGGCCATCGGCGGTAAACCAAGCCCCCGGTGTCGTAGAAGAGAGAATATTGGTGGTGGTATCCGTGAGTGATTCAGTAGTGGCTCTGAAGGTACAGCCTGAGACAAAGAGGACCAAGAGGCTGAGCACCGTACTGTTGAATATGGGCAATATTTGACGGTTCATTGCTGTTTCTCCTTGTTCGTGTGGCTGATCTTCTATTTTTTATGGTGACCATTGTGTAGGCTTCGAGTCAAGTACTGAGTCAATGTCAGAGGGCAAAAATATTCCATCATTTTTGAGTCCCCAGGCGATCCTTCCTTCTAAACTCATGGGTTGAGAGCGTTATGGAATCAGGACACAAAACCTTCAGGTCATGGTCTTCGTGTTTTACGTGTTAAGCCTTACCGTCAACATTCCGATGATTATTATAGCGAATCCAAATAAGTTCCAAAGAGGAAAATACAACAAATTCCGCGCGGTACAAGGCTTGAAGCAGCGGAAACTATTTGAAACGGCTATAAGAGAAACGTATACAACCTATTGGCATGGTTTCGGCATTGTCGCAATCAAGTCTGCCGCGTGATCTATGAAACCATTAATACCCTCCTTTAGTCCTAGCGCGACTCATACCTTTAGTGGAGTTTTGCGAGTGCTGATCGCTGATTCCTGTTTGCCGGATCAGACGAAACTTGAAAAAATCTTCGAACATCATGATGTGACCGTCCTCACATGTGGTCAGGGGGCAGAGGCTCTTCAACTGATTCAAGAAAATGCATTTGACTTTATTTGTGTCACCTTTCCATTAGATCAGACCACAGAAAAACGGTTTTTTGGCGGATTAAAGTTATCAGAATTCAATCAGAGAACGCCGGTGTTTGTCTTTACCTCAAACGCCGCGCAAACTGTGAGTCCTGATCGACATGATGGATTAGTGCAGATGTTTTCGAAGCAAGACTTGAGTGGGTTTTTTCAATACATTACTGGTCTGATCGGGTTAATTCAAAAGAATTGTTTTTTTAAAGGGCGGATCTTGTATGTCGAAGGCAATTCCTCTGCTGCGAAGTCAATGAAAGATATGCTTCAGCGAATGGGCCTCACGGTCGTGCAATTTGTTTCCGCGCAGAAGGCCTATGATGCCTTCCTGCAAGAAAACTATGATTTGATCGTGGTCGCGATCGGAGACAAAAGTCCGTCACGAGATTTTGAATTGATCGAAGCGATTCGGTCTAGCCAAGGCGCGAAATCTCAACGACCGATTTTGGTGGTCGGTGGTTCCAAAAAAATCTCGTCGGTTCCTGACGCCTTAAAAAAGGGGGCGAATGATTTTGTGGGGAAGCTTGCCGTTGAAGAGGAATTGCAGTGTCGTGTCAGAAACCTTCTTCTCATTAAAAATCTTGCAGACAAAGTCGAGACTCAAGAACACGAGCTACGTCAATTGGTGATGACTGATGAGCTCACTTCTCTGTATAGTAAACCCTATCTGCTCAATGCTGGTAACCAGCGAGCTAATGAAGCCTATCGACATGGATATGCGTTCAGTCTTGTGCTGTTTGGGCTTGATCATTTTCATCTCATTAATGAGCGATATGGTCAAAGCATTGGAGATATGGTTTTGCAAGATGTGGCCAAAATGCTCAAGACCTTTTCAAGGAATGAAGATATTGTGGCGAGAACAAATGATGATGAATTTGCCCTTGCCTTACCGCACTGCAGTGAAGGCGATGCGAAGGCGAAAGTCGATCGTTTGCGTAGTTTTGTGGAA
>BQIU01000053.1 GCA_021603905.1 Nitrospirales bacterium | reverse complement strand
ATCCTCTGCTGGTCGATGTTTTCCTCCTGCTTTATCGAGTATTTTTTTCAGTCTATTGCGTTCTAAAGAGAGTTGTTCGCGAAAAAAAGCATTTTCTTTTGATATTTCAGAGAGTTCATTGATAAGTTTTTGATTTTGCTCGCGTAAATATTCCACTTCTTTTTCACATTCATCAATGTTGCTGAAGTATGTCATGGTCGACCTCCATTTCTCGATGGATTTGCACAGCCATTTTATTTGCTAATAATGAGAGAAAAGATGTTCAGGCTTCTCGAACCTGATAGCCCGAAGTCAATCTTGTATAAAAAGTTGAATGGTAATTCTCTCGCTTTCGGTCTACTGGTGGGAAGACTAAAAGTTCACTCATCCAGGGTTTTATAGAGTTTGTCTTCTTTCCTTGATCCCTTACAATAAGTCATGAGGTAATGACTCTCTTATTGATCTTAAAAGAGAGATTATCATCTTCTCAATATAATAACAGATGAAGCAAGCGTTCTGGAAATTTCCTCAATTTCAGTCGAGAATGCAATGGTGTCGCGTGAGATTCTCACGCTTGAAGAAATTTTCAGAGTAATTGTGATAATGAAGTGAGGATTCTTTCCGTGAATATATGAAATTGAGTCTACTGAGTGCTTTACGAGACTGGCGGGATGGTGTGAGCCTGCCGGTCTTTCTGCTCGCAGCAGGATTTAATATTATCCTCATCGGGTTCGGAGGGTTGTTTACCGAGACGGCCGGAACCCTTTTCGATAACCTTCTTAATTTCATTAGCACGAAATTGGGATGGTATTACGTGTTGACGACATCCTTTTTCGTGGGGTTTGTGTTCTGGCTTCTGGTCTGCCGGCATGGAGATGTTCGTCTGGGTGATCCCGACGAAGAGCCTCAATTTAGTTTGCCGGCCTGGCTATCCATGTTATTTGCAGCCGGAATGGGTATGGGCTTAGTTTTTTGGGGAGTGGCCGAACCTCTCTATCATTACCAAACACCACCACGTGCTGAACCATTCAGTTCGGCTGCAGCGCAAGAGGCTATTCAATTCAGTTTTTTTCATTGGGCTTTTCACCCATGGGCCGTCTATGTCATTTTTGGGTTGGGAATCGCATTATTTCATTTTCGTTACAAACTTCCCCTTGCGCCGCGCTCGTTGTTATATCCGTTAGTGGGCAACCGAATTCATGGATGGCTTGGGCATATTGTTGATGCGTTTTGCACTATCGGCACGCTTTTAGGAGTCGCGACGTCGCTGGGGTTAGGAGCCATGCAAATCAATGCGGGATTGAGCCAGGTTACTAATATCGAATATGTCACGCATGTACAAATATGGATTATTGTTCTGATCTCACTGGTGGCAACAATCTCCACTGTTACTGGTGTATCAAAGGGTATTAAATATTTAAGTGTTATCAACGGATCGATAATGCTTTTTCTATTGTTGTTTGTCTTTTTCACGGGCCCGACGCTGTTCCAAATCAAATTATTCTTAACGGGCATCGGAGATTACCTTCAAAATCTTGTGGGTACGAGTTTATGGTTGGATCCGCGGCAAGATTCTAATTGGCAATCAACCTGGACCTTATTTTATTGGGGATGGTGGATTTCTTGGAGCCCCTTCGTGGGAATTTTTATTGCTCGAATCTCGCGAGGTCGATCCATCCGGGAGTTTGTCGTCTACGTATTGCTTTTGCCGGCCTTGGTTAACTGTTTTTGGTTTTCGGTATTTGGCGGAACGGCCATGTATGTCGAGCGGTTTGGTGATGGCAATCTTCTTGAACCGGTGACGGAAAATGTGGCGATGTCCTTGCATTTATTACTCGAACATCTTCCGTGGACGTCCTTTATGCAATGGACCGCATTGGTGCTTATCGTGATCTTCTTTATTACCTCGTCGGATTCTGGCTCCTTTGTCGACGACATGGTGACCTCGGGTGGAAATCCCAATCCTCCGGTGGCCAATCGCGTCTTTTGGGGCATATCGGAAGGGGCCGCCGCCGCCGTCCTATTGCTGGCGGGAGGACTGAACGCTCTGCAATCAGCATCCATATCCGCCGGCCTTCCCCAAAGCGTGCTCTTACTCGTGACGTGTGTCGGTCTGATTAAAACATTGCGTACAAAGGAAATGAATACCCTAGAGGTAAAACAGAAGGGCCAATAGAGATATCTGGAGTCTGTATCTTTTTCCAACACATATGGACAATTTTCTCAAACTTTATCACGAAGCGGCTGTCACCAGTATCGGGTTATTCTGGATGGCTCTGTGGGCCTTCGGATTGGGCTATCTCATTAGTAGTTTGATCCAGGTCTTTGTCACGCAGGAACGGATGAAAAAAGGAATGGGAGAAGCCGGGGCTAAAAGCGTGGCGCTCGGTACTTTTTTCGGATTTATTTCTAGTTCCTGCAGTTTTGCGGCCCTTGCCACGACCCGTTCCCTCTTCACGAAGGGCGCAGGATTGATTCCGGCACTGGCCTTTTTACTCGCATCCACGAACTTGGTCATTGAGCTCGGAATCATTATTGCTGTCTTTCTCTCTTGGCAGTTTGTGGTGGGCGAATATTTGGGAGGCGTCTTTCTGATCCTTTTGATGTGGATGGTGGTCAAACTGACTTTGCCCGAGAAACTCGAAGACCACGCTCGCGACCATGCCAAAAAGGCGATGGGCGAAGAACAAGAAGAAGACATACCTGACTGGAAACGCCTCATCCGATCTAAAGAAGGTTGGCGTAAAGTTTCGAACCGCTATATCATGGAATGGGACATGGTGTGGAAAGATGTCACCATTGGGTTTACGGTCGCTGGCATCATCGCGGCCTTTGTTCCAAAAAGCTTTTTCCAGGCATTGTTCGTCGGGTCGGACCAATCCGATCCAGCCATGTGGGAAATTCTTATACAGACGCTGATTGGCCCTGTTGCCGCCTTTTTTACGTTCATCGGATCGATGGGAAATATCCCCTTAGCCGCGGTGTTATTCAGCAACGGGGTCAGCTTTGCCGGGATTATCGCATTTATTTTTAGTGACCTGGTCGTGTTTCCCGTCCTGCGGATTCAGGCTCAATACTACGGGTGGACCATGGCCCTGTATATCCTTGGAGTCTTCCTTGCGGTTCTGGTGGCGACAGCTCTCCTGTTGCATTATGGGTTTTCGGTTCTGGGTCTGTTACCGGATCCCAGCATGGCGAAAAGTGTGACCGAACGAGAATTTTTCAAAGTAGACTATACATTATTTCTCAATGTGGCCTTCCTGGCCATGAGTGCAGGATTCTTGTGGTGGAATAAAACACAAAACGGGGGGCACGATATGGAGGATACATCATTAGGAGAAAAGGTGTTGTACTGGTTGGCCATCGCGGCCTTTATCTGGTTAATTGGAGGACTTCTCGTTGGGTTAATGTGAATTGGGCGAACCGAGACAGCGATATTAAGCAGTCAATTCCATCGGATTTTTTCGCCCAATCACGAAAAAAGACGCCTGGCATCCCGTTTTTTTGATTAAAGAACTATCCATTGCCTAGAACAATGCCCCCCCTCAAGCGGCTCCTCCGCACCTTGTCAGGTGCATTGAAGAGGTGATAGACCAAAAGCAAGATTTTCCAGAACTGACGGGGAAGGAATGAAGACTTTTAAAAAAAACTAACTACTACATTATTCTCTATTTCCTGAGGGGTTCTCTTGATTCTCGTTAGAGTGGGACGGTCAAAGGCGTATCCCTTCAGAGTGTAAAAACTCTTCAATAACTGCAGATATGAGTTGATGATGAAGAAGCCTAACATTGAACCAGAAGCTCTTCAAAAGCTACCCAACACAGAAGACCTGAAACAGGTCGAAATTCCTGTGCTGGATGACCTTCTTCAGCGCTTAATGAAGCAGGAGTCTGCGTTTCGAGGTTTTCTTCGACAACGTCTATCAGATGACACTCTTGTGGAGGATCTCCTACAACAGAGTTTCATTAAGGCCATCGAACGAGGTCACGATCTGAGAAATATTGAGAATGCCGTTAGTTGGTTCTATCGTATCCTGCGGAATACCGTCGTAGATTACTATCGGTCCTATGCCTCCAACAATCGAAAAGTCGAGGGTCTGCTTCAGGAGATGATCACCGCCGGTGAAGACCAGACTCCCGCATTGGATGAGGTTCGACCAACAGTTTGTGTTTGCCTGACCCTGTTGTTGAAAGACATTCGACCCTCCTATACAGACCTCCTTCGGCGAATTGATTTAGAAGGAGAATCCATGGATGTGGTTGCCAATGACCTCGGGGTGACGCCGAACAATCTTACCGTCCGACTTCACCGCGCGCGCAAAGCATTGAAGGCCAGATTGGAACAGGTCTGTGGGATCTGTACCAAACATGGTTGTTTCAATTGTACGTGTTCCTAATAGTGTTTCTATCTGTCTCCAAAAATTAAGTCCTTCCTTCCCTAACACGGATTCGAGCCACTGTAATAATTCCACCATGCCTCCGTCTGCAGGAATGAACGGTTCATCATTCATCACTTACCAGGAGGTTTCACATGATGCAGATCGAATCTAGCACCGCGACATTGGAACAGGATGAAGAATCATGCTTGTGCGGTTGCGGGACAGCTAATCCAGAGGAAAACCGTCACGAGCGGTTTGAGGATCACCACCATATGCACGCTCGTCACCACATGAGTGATGGTCAGCATGAAATTGAGACCTCGTCGCTCAACCGCACGGCCTTAATGGCGACACTACATTGCCTGACGGGTTGTGCGATTGGTGAAGTGTTGGGAATGGTTATCGGCACGGCACTGGGTTGGAGCACTTGGCCAACGATCGCACTGGCTGTCGTATTGGCATTTCTCTTTGGGTATGGGATGACGCTTTGGCCACTTCGCCGGGCGGGCATGGCCTGGAACGCGGCGTTTGGGTTGGCCTTGGCGGCTGACACCCTGTCCATGACCATCATGGAGATTGTGGATAATGCGATCATGTTGGTCATCCCCGGCGCGATGGATGCTGGGATGCTGGACCCAGTTTTCTGGGGGAGCTTGGCTGTGGCGCTGATGCTGGCCGGCATTGCGGCCTTTCCGGTCAACCGCTGGCTGATTGCGCGGAACAAGGGCCATGCCTTAGTACATGCTCATCATGGGGGATAATTGGATTTAGGAGCACATTATAATTGCCACGGAGAACAATTAGGGTGAGCCCGCGTTATGGCGATTGGGGTTTCGGCCTCAGTCGCCATAATGTTGCCTGAAGACGGAATAGATTGTCGCGGAATTTGACAGTCCTATGCCGATGATTTTTGGCCCTATAATGCTGAAGAATTCCAAGTCTTTCTCTTTCTACCCAATAAATTGTGCGGTGAAAGGGATGGCATGTTGGGTCTATCAGACTGATAATACTGGGGCGTTACAAGATAACCCATCACGTTTTCCTTCCAACGCACAGCCAGTAGCAATCCTTCCTCAAATCTGCATCCGTAGATGCTCTGTTTCATTCGTGTCTTCTGCTTTTGAATCTAACGTGTGGCCTTCTCACGTTTATGGTCCTGGCTGGGTGTGATGATTTCCTACACCCTGTCTTCCTTGAGTTTGATGACGTCCCTTGGCAATCGCCTTATAGATTTCACCGGGCTGAATATCTTCGTCGCTGAGCATGACTCGATGGTACAAGTCCTCCGGTAGGACCCGGAGCACGGTCATTAACCCCTTCACGCCATGAAACCAATTGACTCTCATGCCTTTGGCTTCCCGGCGGTTCGTGATTGTCGCCATGGCTTGGTGATTCTGGCGCATGTTCATGTCCTGCATTTTTTGCGGATACCCCGGCACCTGAAAGGCAGATTCTTGCAGAGACGAATCAACCGACGGACGGGCAGGCAATGAGTCAGTATACGGTGAGGAATCGAATCCTCCTCGAATATGTGGCCCCACCTGTTTGACCATATGATTCATCATGTGATGCACCATATGACAATGAAAAATCCAATCCCCAGGATTGAAGGCGATGAATTCAAAGTCTTGCGCCATGGCCACACCCACCAGCGTATTATTCCTGGGTACCCAGGCACTCGTGGGGATACGACCAGCTTCAGTTCCCGTCAGCCAGAACGTATGGCCGTGGAAATGAACTGGATGATGCTGCATGGCGCTAAAATTTACGAGACGCACACGAACTCGTTCCCCGTGTTTGCAGACCATGGGGGTGGTGTATGGACCACTGCGGCCGTTAATGGTATGCCAATTCCAATCCATCGCCATGGAATCGGCCGTAGAAGCATTGGGTGGGATAAAGAAGTTTTGGAACATGAGGGCAAAATCTCGGTCGACCGGAGGATCGTAGGCAATTTTGGGATGAATGATGAATAATCCTGCCATTCCAAATGATTCTTGCATTGGCACGTGTGAATGGTAAAAAAATGTTCCCGTTTGATGAAGGTCGAATTCGTAGATATAGTGTTTCCCTGGCGGAATGACGTCTTGCGTCACTCCTGGGACGCCATCGAATTGCATGGGCAATTCCAGACCATGCCAATGTACCGACGTTGGTTCTGGCAACTCATTATGAACTACAAAGCGAACCCGGTCTCCCTGAAAGGCCTCGACGGTCGGACCTGGCATCGAGTCATTAAAGCCCCAGACATCCATAAATTGACCTGGGAGAAACTCTCGCTTTACCGGTGTGCAGCGAATAATAAACTCTTTGGCACCATTCACCATCTTCCACGGGACTTTCTCTAAGTCCGGCGTTTCAACCAGCACCGGTTCCAGACCTGATGTCCGAATTCCCGGCACAAGCTTTCCTAAAAACTGATCGGAACTCGGTGGGCCACCAAAGCTCGGATGAAATCGTGAATACTGTGAGAATTCATCTTTTGCATTTCCTTCCTTCCTTCCATCATCCCGGATGTCTTGGTTTGAAATGTTTTGGGCATTCCCAAGCCGAGTCAAGAGAGAGCCTAGTCCCAGTGCTATTCCTGAGTTCAGAATTTGTCGTCGTGTGAGTCCAAATTTCTTCATCTATCTGATCCTCCTATGCTTCAACCATTTCTTTCATTATAATTCGAGAGTGAAAATGTAACATGTCCGGCTATCGCGGCTTCGGTGTCGCATCGATATGCCCAGGAAGGGTTACGCCACCAGGCGCCACCAACCCATCCACCAACAATAAGCCTTCTATCGTCACCTGCGTACTCCGAAAAGCGACGAGATGATCGATGTAGATCAACCGGCGTCCGAAAAAATCTTGCTGGGCTTCAAGGACGGCGGGCCATGTTTCTCGATTTTTTTCATAGCTTTTCAGACGAAGTCGATAACGCTGCTCGGATTCCGGTAAGAGGACCGTTCGATAGCTCTTCACATGTTGCAAGGCCGTCCGGTATTGTTGAAATTGCTTGGCCAATGAGCGACGCAGACGGAGTTCCGTCAAACGAATCTCGGCCTGTTGTTGTCGATAGTCGGCTTGTGCCTGCTGAATAGTGCCTTGGTTCCAGTCAAAAATCGGTACCTCGATAAACGCTCCGACTCCATAGACGGTTTGTCGGGCATCGTAGTTACGGCCTGCCGACCCTCGTAGGACCAAATCAGGAATCGGCTGAACTTTTTCACGTTCAATGGTGATAGCATCGGCTTTTAAGACCGCTTTTGCTAATGCCAGCTCCGGGCTTTCTGTCAGTAAATGTTGAAGAGCGGATTTCCATTCAAGAGAGTCGGTTGGCTCCTCCAGGTCTCCAGGAACTGCAGTCAGAGGTTGGGGTATTCCAACGACAGTCATGAGCCATTCCCATTCCATCTCCAATTCGTTTTCTGCCATTTTTACATTGAGATCTTGCTCACCAAGCAGGACCTTGGCTTGATGAAGATCGGTCAGGTTCGCTTGTCCTACATTGACCATTTCCCGCACTGTCAGAAGACGGTCTTGCACGGTTTTAAGGAGTTCGTGTTGAATGGCTAGCCGTTCTTGTGCGGCGAGTACTTGGTAGTACCGAATGCGGACTTCGTTAATAATTCGATATTCCTGAGCCAATGCCTGGAATTCTGCTGCCGACGCTCGCGCCAAATATTTCTCTCGACTTAATCGCAGTTTTCCAGCAGTCACAATCTGTTGTTGGACGAACCCGCCTTGAAACTCTCCGACCGTATCGTTGACGCCGATTTGTTCTCCGCTATATCCCATGAGAGGATTGGGATAGAGGCCCGCCTGCAGAGCCTTCGCCCGTTCTCCTTTAATCTGCATTCTTGCTTGTCGTAAGGTGGGATTGTGCTGCTGAGCAAGATCTTCTACGCGCGATAGCGTGAAAGGACCAGCAATATTCTTCTTTTCGTGTTGCAAAGATAATGAGGTTGAAGCGGTTGGGGATAGGGATGGTACGGAAGGTTCTAAGGAATGATTCGTGGAATGATCCACCGTCTTGAGCGGCATCGTGTGTCTCATACTCCTATTCTGTTCTTGAAGCGTTTGCGACGCACAACCATATGAACTCAATCCAAACAATCCTATGAGAATTGTTGTCAGTCCGATCTTTATCATCCATTCTTTCATGCTCAACCTATAGAAATTCTTGGACGTCTCGTGTATCACCAAACAATTTAAGAATAGACAAGAGGCAGAGATATCAGGTCGTCCAAACTGTAAATATTTCATAACGTCCTCCGAATTGAAAGCTTGGCAGAGAGTTCCATTTTTCAAGACACCAAGGGCTCTGTTGTGAATAAAAATCTAATGAAAGAGACAGAAGGAAGAGCTCAATTCCGAAGAGTCGAGAGGAGGATAAAGAGGGGAGGGTGGGTTAAGACAGGAATACGACTAGCCAGAGAAAAGTCATGAACAGAAGGAGAACTCCAGATGTGATGCGCAACTCCCAGACCGATGGAGGGGAAGAGCGAGAATTGATCTTCTGCAGGAGAGGTTATGGAGGAGACAAGAGACTCAGAACACCCGGAACCATGACTTCCTTGAGTATCATGGGATGCCGATGAATGAGAATGCTCGCTTTCAGAGGCATAGACCATGTGGCAAAAGAAGAGGCCGCTATTGCACAGGAGAAAAGCAAAGAGGATAACCAGGGATTGAATGGTGGAAATTCGTGAAGGTATCGTAGAGGTCATTTCTATGTATATTACCGTTCGTATCCATTGTCAATTATTAGGAAGACCGCACACTTTTTCTTTCTTATTTCTCTAGCTTCTTTGTTGTCATGGTGGTCGTCCTAGTTAATGGCTTTCTTATTCTACAGAGTAAACAATCACCTATGAAAAATGTTTCCATTGCGCGACAAGAATAGTCAAAAATTATGACCTGTTTTGTCAGTAACTATTTTTTATGATAATTTTTGTGAACAACCACATTGTGAAGATAATGCCTGTCATCCATAGAATGATGATCGCCACCACCGCTCCCCAACTTTTTGGTAACGTCTCCATCTTGGTTGCAGCAAGCCGGTGCTCAGCCATGAGTTCCTGCGGTACTAAACGAATCACCAGCAAAATCCCAAACGGTATAAGTAGCAGATCATCAAGATAGCCGATCACTGGAATGAAGTCAGGGATCAAATCAATGGGGCTTAAGGCATAGGCTGCGACCAATACAGCCACAACTTTTGCATACCAAGGCACACGAGGATCGCGTGAGGCCAAATAAACGGCACACACATCACGTTTCACCACCATGGCCCATTGACGAACTTGATTCCACGACATAGAAAGCAAATGGGTCCTTGTTGTTTGAATCAGTTATATCGTTCGCGGGGCCCAAAGAATCATAGCGGCCCCCGCTAAACAGAGTCCGGCTCCAAGCGCATCCCACCGGTCTGGGATAACACCTTCGACAGCCCAGAGCCACACCAGCGATGCCGCGATGTACACCCCTCCATACGCCGCATACGCCCGTCCGGCAAAAACGGCTTCAGACCGAGTTAATAACACTCCAAAGATGACAAGGCTCACGATCCCCACTGTACCCCACCAAGGCGACCGGCCCAACCGGAGCCATGCCCAGAAAGCAAAACAGCCACCGATTTCAGTGATTGCCGCTCCAATGTATACCGCAATGGTGTTCATTGGGGTTTCTCCTGAAACAGGGCCTCAATAATGGGACAATCAGGGACTACTCCTCCCTCACATTGAGATGAGATCGTGTTCAGTGTTTTTTGCAGTCTTCTTAAATCAGAGATTTTTTCACTGACTTCTCCCAGGTGTTTCTCCATGATCGTTTTAACCTCCTGACAGGTATACCGTTTCCCGTCAACCAGTCGTAGCAAGGCACGAATCTCATTGAGCGAAAATCCCAGTTCGCGGCTTCGCCGGATAAATACCAACCGTTTGAGCTGGTCCCTGGTATAGAGGCGATGTCTTCCTTCCGTGCGTCGCGGTTTCGGTAAAAGACCAATGCGTTCATAATACCGAATCGTCTCAATGTTACAACCTGTCTGTTTCGAAAGGGTACCAATCAACATCACATTCCCTCCTCAAAAAAACTCTTGCATCTGTAGCTACTACAGGTTTTACCATGTACATGAGGCAAGCAGAAACATTCACATGCAAGAAAAGGAGGAATCCTTATGAGTATGAGACGTAACAGAGAGATTTTCAGTACGAGGGCGTCCGGTCTGTGAAGACACGATTGTTCTGGTCAACCGACTTGCGTATCCCGAATGCGAGGTTACCGTCCTAGACATGAAAAATTACGCTGTTTCAAGCCGCGCTATGCAGCTTAGCATTCGTGCGGTTCCTGCCGTGGTGGTGGATGGTCAAATGGCGGAGTGCTGCGTTGGCAGCGGACCCAGTGAGCATGCTTAAGAACGGCCAGAATAAGCAAGCGGTCCTAAGTGGAGAAACATTTCATGATGGACAAAAATCTCTCAAAAAGCAAGGCAGCAAATCGATGGATCACGACGGGAATCGTAGGAGCGATTACCTCTTTCATTTGTTGTATCACGCCCCTGGCCGTCATTCTTCTAGGCCTAGCTGGACTGGGGGCGTGGACAGGCTACCTTGACTATGTGGTTCTCCCATCTTTGGCGTTCTCTATTGGCCTCATTGGATATGGTGTTTATTCATCACAACAATGCATTGCTCAAAAAAGAGGGAAGAGCGAATGAGAAGAATCAGGCAATTGCTCTCAACCATACGCTGCCCCGAGTGTGGGTTTCAAACAACTGAAACGATGTCACCAGATTCCTGCCGAATCTTGTACGAGTGCCAGGGATGCCAAGCGATCCTTCGGCCCAAGAACGGAGATTGTTGTGTGTTCTGTTCCTACGGGACCATGCCCTGTCCGCCAATTCAGCAGGCGCGTCAACTAAACTGAGAATTTCCTTACCATTACCAGTCATTTTTGGAGGATGCAGCCGATGAAATTTGATTTAGCCAAAGCAGGTTTTTGTGTGATTCTTCTTCTCGAAGAGGCTTTGGCAACGGATGGATCGAGAACATACTACATTACGATGGAACAGCCAGCTCCTTACTATGCTTCCATGGTTGCCACCATTCCGGCTGGATTCTCTATCCAGTGGAATAATTAAACGGCCACCGTCCATAGCGCGACTCACGATGGATGTGTAACCAGAGAAGCGTGTGCCTTTGACTCAGATCCGGTACCTCCTGGCATGAGTTACACGCTTTCGTTTTTTCAACCTGGAACCTATCCCTATTATTGCCGGTTGCATCCCATTATGCGGGGAACCATCATTGTGATTTCACCAAATGGCGACGGTAGGATGTTCCGAAAAAAACCAACTAAAAGGTTCCTAACACCTTTCCTTAAGGATTCATGATTCCGACATGTCAAAATAGGAAGAGAGTAGCGCAAAGCCGGCAATAAAACACGCTGCTGACCAGGGAACATCTTCACTCGCTTCATGCGCTTCCTTCATCATGTCTTCTGCTGCAGCTAAACTGAGAATCCCAGCCGTAAAAGCAAGTGTTGAGAATTTCCAAATGTCCGCTGCATCCTCGAGCAACCAAAATCCAATAGTGGCCGCGGCTACACAAGGAATCACCAATGAAGCTCCGAGCCATAATCGGCGACTTCGGGTAAATTTTTGACTTTTGAAATTTACCGCCATGGCAAATCCTTGTTGCAGTTCGCATTTCCCTTCACGAAATCGAACGTGTTAGCTATGGAACTGCATGAAGATATCAAAGTTTGAAGACATGCGAAACCAATACAAACCCTGGTTTTGACCTGAATGAAAGATGGTAGGTCGTGGGTCCGTATGACCTGGTTGTGATAAGAACTTCATGATACGATGAATTTCATGGATGAATGCTGTTCCGTCAGAAAGGTCTCAGACCAGCAACGCCGCGTCTTTCGCATTGTCTTCTGGGTCAATGTCATCATGTTTTTCCTTGAGGCCGGGGCGGGGATTCTGTCACATTCGACCGCTCTTCTTGCTGATTCGGTCGATATGTTAGGTGATGCCATTGTGTACGGATTCAGCCTCTATGTCATTGGACGAGGGTCGGTTTGGCAAGTTCGTGCGGCCGTCTTAAAGGGCATGATCATGGCCCTATTTGGTCTCGGTGTCTTTGTGCAGGTGGTGATCAAGATTCTACAAGGATTAGTGCCGGTTGCCGAGGTGATGGGTGTGTTCGGGACACTTGCGCTTCTCGCCAATGTGTTTTGTCTGCTATTGCTTTGGCGACATCGGCAAGATGACATCAATATGCGGTCCTCTTGGGTCTGCTCTCGAAACGATGTGATTGGCAATGCCGGCGTGCTGCTCGCGGCTCTGGGTGTCAGTCTCACTGGCTCGGCATGGCCGGACATCGCGATGGGATTACTGGTGGCTGCGATATTTTGTCGGTCGGCAATCCTGGTGCTCCGTGAGGCCAGGCAAGAATTTCGGCTGTCATATTGATTTACTCTCAATGTTTCTTGCCTTAAAAATAGTTTTCCTATTAAGATATCAGGTATGCGCTTACTCCTCAAATTGTTCACTCTATTTCTTGTCATTCTCTTTCTTTCGTTTAGCTTTAATGCCTATGCTTGTTTGATTCCGATTTACAGTGGCATGAAAGTCAGCGAGGGGAGTGATTGTTCCAAGCCGGGGAAGAGCCTGCTTCTCAGTTCTGTAAAGGGTTTAAATCTCTGGCAGTCCAATCCGGACCAGATCTTTCTTCTTCAGGACTTTCTCATTTTGTTCTTCCCTCGAGCATTGCTCCCACATTTTTTGAACCAGTGACAATCAGTCCATTCCTCTCTGTACCTGAGCGAGGCGATCTCCTGCCCTCAAGGGATATCCTTGTCCAGATTTCCGTCTTTCGTATTTGATACCTTCCCTGCCTTTTCTTAATCCCAGTCAATTGTTGAATTAAGACAGCTCAAACCAATCTTTCTGTTGTCAGAACAGATTGACGAACCTGAGTTTCCCTCCCTCGTAGATTCCGTAAAGGGAAGGAGACTCGGTTCGGTTTGGAGAATCATATGAAACCAATATCAAGATTATGTGGGGCCTTGGTTGTCCTTAACATCCTCTGGGTAGGATCGCTTGATGTGGCTAGGGCAGACATGCCTGAACGACAAACCACGATTGTGGAATTACAACCACTGATTCAGGAGGCTCTTCAGAACAATCCCGAGGTGGCTGCAGTTCGACAGCAGGTCTTGGCCATGAAGGAACGCGTTCCCCAAGCGAGGGTGTTGGATGATCCAGAAGTGAAAATTCAGTTATGGAATACTCCAGAATCGTTGAATATCACCAAAACGGATACCACCATTTACGGATTAACCCAGCGTTTTCCGGTACCAGGCCTGTTGTCTCAACAAGAAGACGTAGCCATTCATGAGGCGGCACAATCAGAACAACGATTGGCCGCTAAAGTTCTGGAAATCACTTCATCCGTTACGATGGCTTACTATGAGTTGTTTTATACCCATAAGGCGGTGGCCGTCCACCATGCACAAGTCAAGTTGTTGAGGGAATTTTTCAAAATTGCCAATGCCAAATTTAAAGTCGGCAAAGGTTCCCAAGTAGACGTTCTGAGAGCTCAAGTGGAACTCTCGAAACTCTTTCAACATTTGCCAATCTTAGAACAACGTCGAGAGACAGCTCAGGCTCATGTGAATACCCTCCTCGATCGGGCTCCTCTGGCTGTTCTCGGCATTCCACGCACTCCCGATATTCAGCCCTTAACGTATTCTCTTGAAACTCTCCTGGAGGAAGCCCTTCTGGTGCGTCCGGAAATTCAAGAAGCTGATTTAGCCGTGGATCAATTTCAATCGGCCACCCAATTGGCGAAGTTACGGTACTATCCCCACCTTCGAGTCGAACTGCAACGCTGGCAAAATTTCCAGGCCGATAATGGATTCGGAGGAAATGTCATGCTCAATATTCCATTTTCCTTCTGGACCAAATCCAAGTACGACGCGGGGGTTCGTGAGGCGACCGCACTGGTGGCCGCAGCCCGGGCCAGAAAAAAAACCCTTGAGAACCTCACTCAATTTCAGATTAAGGATTTAGTGGCGCAAATTCAGGCGACGCAGCAAGTTATCACCCTTTTCTCCACCACGGTGCTGCCACAAGCAAAGCAAGCGCTTCAGGCGGCGTATGCCGGCTACCGAACAGATCGATCGGATTTTTTTGACTTAATCGATGCCGAGCGAGCATTGCTGAGCTATCAACTTGAATATTTTCGGACACTCGCAAATCGGGAACAACAAATGGCGCAACTCGAGCAGGTGGTGGGTAAAGATCTTTAGCGAGAGGTAGAAGATGCGAAACATCACTTCACGACAACGCCACTGGCTGATAGTGGGAACCTTCATCGGGGCTTTGGTCATTGTCATCTTTGTGTTTCAAGAAACCATATGGAATACCATCCAACCATTGATCGCCAAATCTACAGAACGAGACGGTCAAACAGTACGCTCCAGTGATAACAAGGGAAACATGAACAGGCCTTTTTCCTCAGAAATGGGAACGAACCAAGCCTATGCCATGGTGAACCCGGCACGCCAACAGCTGATTGGCGTGAAAACAGCCGTGGTTGACAGGCAGGCGCTCCAGACTGTTGTCCGAGCGGTTGGGCGAGTGGAGTATGACGAGCAGCGCATTACTCATGTCAATCTCCGGATGGCGGGATGGGTGGAGGATCTTTTTGTGGATTATACGGGACAATTCGTTAGGAAAGGTCAACCATTATTTACGCTGTATAGTCAGGAGCTCGTGTCCACTCAAGAGGAATATCTCCTGGCATTACGCGCGAAAGAAGACATTCAACACAGCCCACTGTTGGAAGCTCGAGAACAGGGGGATCAATTAGTAGAGGCTGCTCGCGACCGGCTCCGGTTGTGGACGATTACCGATAAGCAAATTGAGGAATTGGCTCGCCGTGGCACACCCCAAACCTATATCACCATTTACTCCCCGGCAACGGGATTCATTGTGGACAAGAAAGTGTTTAAGGGCATGTATGTCAAACCTGAACTGACCGTGTACTCCATTGCCGATCTATCGACCGTATGGGTGCTGGCGGACGTTTTTGAATATGAGGTGCCGTTTATTGAAGTAGGCCAATCGGGAACGCTGATCCTCGATGCCCATCCCGGAGAAAACTTTCATGGAAAGATTACATACATCTATCCCTATCTGAACCAGCAAACTCGCACCGTAAAGGTTCGTCTCGTGTTTCAGAATCCCAATCTGCGACTGAAACCTGAGATGTATGGGACGGTCCGCATTCAGGTGACTCGTGGAAACGCCCTCGCTGTGCCGGAGAAAGCCGTCCTGGACTCCGGAACGAGGAAAGTGGTGTTTGTGGCTCGAGGAGAAGGCATGTTTGAGCCACGCGAGGTGACGCTGGGACCGAAAGTCGGAGCATATTATGAAGTGGTTGAAGGCCTTCAAAAAGATGAGCGAATTGTGACATCCGGCACATTTCTGCTCGATTCGGAAAGCACGCTCGCGGCGAGTACGAATATGATGGGGTCACTAGGTATGGGCGGGGTCAAAATGGAGCAGGCCCAAATGGGGCAGATGGACATGGGCGGCATGAAAATGGGTGAAATGGGGCAGGATAAGAATAGGTCACAAATGGAGACAACTGCCACAAAGAAAAAGACAGCCGGCGGTCTCACGCTGGTCTTTTCCACGGATCCAACACCAGCACGCATGGGAGATAACCGAGTTCACGTCACAATAACCGACAACAATAACAAACCGGTCTCCGACGCCAAAGTCCAATTAACCTATACCATGCCAATGCCAGGGATGATTCCCGCCACTGTTCCCATGGCAGGTGGAGAGCCAGGAAGGTATGAGGCGAAGGTGAATCTTGGAATGGCCGGACAATGGGATCTCACGATCGAGGTTCAACGTTTGGGGACACCCGAGATCAAGGAACCCTTTTCTGTGATGGTAGGAGGAAAGATGTCCGGCATGTCGGGCATGTGAGTCATTTACCATGATTGAACGGATTATTGACTGGAGCGCTCGTAATGGATTCCTGGTGGGGATCGTCACCCTGTTTCTGATGGGGTGGGGAATCTGGGCGGTCTATCACACGCCCCTGGATGCCCTGCCTGATCTTTCCGATGTGCAAGTGATCGTCTTGACGGAGTGGCCGGGCCGCAGCCCCGACCTCGTTGAAGATCAAATCACGTATCCTATCGTCACGTCCATGTTGGGCGCCCCACGCATCAAATATGTTCGTGGACAATCCTTTCTGGGGTTGTCGTTTGTCTACATTGTGTTTCAAGACGGCACCGACATGTATTGGGCCAGAAGCCGGGTTGTGGAATATATGCAGGGACTTGCAGGAAAACTCCCAGAGGACGTTTCACCTGCTCTTGGCCCCGATGCCACGGGAGTGGGCTGGGTCTTTCAGTATGCCCTCGTGGATGACAGCGATACCCATAGTTTAGCCGATCTGCGATCATTCCAGGATTGGTATCTTCGCTATTGGCTGCAAAGTGTGCCGGGAGTGGCAGAGGTGGCGTCCATAGGAGGGTTTGTCAAGCAGTATCAAGTTCAAGTCGATCCCGTGAAATTGCAAGGATACGGTATCGGTCTGCCGGAGATCATTCGGGCAATCCGCCGCAGCAATAATGAAGTGGGCGGCCGAGTAATTGAGGCAAGTGAACGCGAGTATATGGTACGTGGTCGGGGGTATGTCCAATCGCTTGACGACCTTCGAAATGTTTCCCTTGGGACGGACGGCAAGGGCACACCCATCACGGTTCACGAAGTGGCAACGGTCACTCTCGGTCCTGATCTCAGGCGAGGCCTTCTGGAATTAAATGGACAAGGAGAAACGGTCGGGGGCATCGTGGTCATGCGTTATGGCGAAAATGCTCTGGAAGTCATTCAACGCGTCAAAGAAAAACTGAAGGAAATCGGTCCCTCTATTCCCGAGGGCATTCGGATCGTTCCCGTGTATGATCGATCCAGTCTGATCCTTCGCGCGATCGCCACCCTGGAAGAAAAATTGCTCGAAATCACCCTCGTCGTGAGCGTGATCAGCCTTGTGTTCTTGTTTCATCTGCGCTCAGCGCTGGTTCCCATCCTGTTGCTGCCCGTGGCGATTCTCTAATCCTTTATTGCCATGTATTACATGGGCGTCACGTCAAACGTCATGTCTCTTGCAGGGATTGCGATCGCGATCGGTGCCATGGTGGATGCCGTCATCGTGATGGTGGAAAATGCTCACCGTCGATTAGAGGAATGGGAGCAACACGGCCGTTCCGGTTCGCGGGATGACGTCATTATTCAAGCTGCTCGGGAGGTTGGGAGGCCGCTCTTTTTTTCTTTGTTGATTATCACCGTCTCCTTTCTTCCTATTTTTACACTGGAAGAACAGGAAGGACGGTTGTTCAAGCCGCTGGCCTACACGAAATCGTTCGCGATGTTTTTTGCCGCCTTCGTGTCCATCGGCTTGGCCCCCTTATTCATGCGATGGTTCATTCGTGGACGGATTAAGCCGGAACGGCAGAATCCTCTCAACCGGGTTCTTGTATGGGCGTATACCCCGGTATTGAAAGGGGTGTTGCGCGTCCGATGGTTGGTGGTTGTCTTAGCCGTGATCGCGATGATTGCCGTCATTCCTCTCTACAACCGAATAGGCTCAGAATTCATGCCCCCGCTCAATGAAGGGACGATACTGTTTATGCCGACCAGCATTCCAGGAATGTCCATTCAGCAAGCCTCCAAAATTCTTCAAACCCAGGATCGGCTGTTGAAAGAATTCCCTGAAGTGGACCAGGTCATGGGGAAAATGGGCCGGGCCCGCACGGCGACTGATCCGGCTCCATTAAACATGGCTGAGACCATCGTTACCCTGAAACCTGAGGATGACTGGCGGTCCGGCATGACGTGGGACAAGCTCATTGCCGAAATGGATCAAAAAGTGAAATTCCCAGGTATGCCGAATATCTGGTGGATGCCGATTCAAACGAGGACGGAGATGCTCGCAACCGGCATTCGAACCAGTCTAGGCATTCGCATTCTAGGGCCGCAATTAGATGAACTGGAAAACATCGGCATGCAAAT
Organism: Nitrospirales bacterium; assembly: GCA_021603905.1. GTDB lineage: Bacteria > Nitrospirota > Nitrospiria > Nitrospirales > UBA8639 > JAGQKC01. Next base: position 13,086 of record BQIU01000053.1, on the reverse strand, counting down.
CGAAAGCCTGCTTCAACCATTGAAGGGCACTCGCAGTGCATATGCCGAACGAGTCACGGGAGGATATTACCTGGATATCGACGTCGACCGGGTGGCGGCATCTCGTTATGGTCTTACTGTTGGAGATGTGCAGGATGTGATCGAATCCGCAATCGGAGGGAAGAACATTGCCTGGACAGTCGAAGGCAGGGAACGCTATCCCATCAATGTGCGATATCCGCGTGATCTGCGACAGGATGTGGACGCGCTTAAACGCATCCTCGTGTCCGCGCCAAACGGTGAACATATTCCTCTGGCCCAATTGTCCCGCATTTCCACCTCCATGGGACCGCCATCTGTGCGGGATGAAAATGGTTCTTTGGCCAGCATCGTGTTTGTCGATGTTGCTGGCCAGGACCTCGGCACCTATGTCCAGAAGGCCAAGGAACTGGTTCAGCAGGAGGTGAAACTGCCTCCCGGTTATTCGCTTCAATGGGCGGGGCAATACGCCTATCTGGAACGGGCACAGGAACAACTCAAAATTGTGGTCCCGCTTACTCTCTTTTTGATATTTTTCCTACTCTACGTCAATTTTTGTTCGATCCCACACTGCCTTCTCGTTTTGCTGACTATTCCCTTCTCACTGGTGGGAGCAATCTGGTATGTGCATTTTTTGAATTATGATCTCAGTATTGCCGTGTGGATCGGGATGATTGCATTGGCTGGAGTCGCGGTGGAAACAGGAATCATTATGATCATCTTTCTGGATGAAGCTTGTGCCCGCCGCCAACAGAAAAACCAGCTCCACACTCTTCAGGATCTTCGGGAAGCGATCCTCGAAGGGGCCGTATTACGGGTCCGTCCGAAAATGATGACGGCCTCAGCTATCATGTTGGGTTTGCTCCCGATTATGTGGTCTCAGGGAACTGGGGCTGATGTGATGAAGCGCATCGCGGCCCCGATGATCGGGGGAATGGTCTCCTCCACGATTTTGACATTACTTGTTATTCCAGCACTTTTTCTGATTTGGAAAAGATGGAAGCTCAAGCTTCGGGAAGACACTTCAATGATAAAAGGCTCAGCCTTACGATCAGGTGACTCATAAAACTTCAAGACTGCCGGATGTCATATCTTGTCTTATGTTTCGTGAACAGAGCTCGGGACGTCAGTGCCAGAAAGTATCAACCCCCCTGTGTTACGTGCGTGAATAAGACAGATGCCTACGGCCATTATGGTTTTGGCGATGTGGGATGGTTTTTGAGGAATTTATCCGCCAAGTCTGTATTTTGGTAAATGACGCTGAGGAGGACGACTCCAAATTTTCGTCTGCTTACCTGTAGGAGGACTTGGCCATTTTCGAAGGCGGAGGTGAGCTTAGAGGATTGTTCGTTTTGAAAGGCTTCGATCTCACTGTTTTGTAAATCATAGGTGACTTGGTATTGATCCTGTAAGCGAATTTGGAGTTCTTCATACAACTCATTCGTAAATCTTCCCATGTCAATGGAAATTTTTGAGAGCTTTTGGGGTGCATGCGCGTTGATGGTTTGTAATGAATAACCCGGCTGTAAGTAACGGTTTTTTCCAGCCAGTTCGTACAGGCATTCTGATGAAGTTGTGCAGTGCTCTAATGCCTGGACATCCTGTTCTGTCATGCCAAATTTGAGATCTCTAAATCCCTGAATGACTTCGGAATACGCGAGGCTTGGTAAAAAAACCAGGCCTATAAAAATCCATCTGATAATGGAATTGCGCGAAGGATGAGTTGCGAACATAATGATCTCCCCCTTTTATAGATGTATAACGACTGTAGGCATGCCTTTGGCGAATGATGTTGAATAGTGGTGATTTCTGAACAATCCCTGACCATATCAGAGTCTGCTCTTTGGAAGCGACAGGTCTTAGTCTGAGGAGGGAAAAGATGTGAGGCGTGAGAAAAGGAGGGACGGATCTAGCCGATAGAAGGCCTCACGTTTGCGTTGAATTTTCGAGGGAAATTAAATATTCCAGTGCAAATCGTTGAGCAGCCACCAGGGGCGCCGGTGATAGCCCTTTCCCTCCATGCAGGATTCAATCTTTGGTTGTAATTCGTCGTGGTTGAGTGCATGGTTTCCAGGCATTTCTCTGACTTCTTCGGCGCAAGTCAATTGTTCATATGGGGAAACTTCACGGCCATCCGGTTTCATCCAAGCTGATCTCGAACATCCGGTCAAAAGCAGGCCTAATATCAGGATGATGCCGATCCAGATGGTGCCAGTGAATCTTGATGTGTACACGAGAGTGCCGGAACCATTCATGGCAGTGTTCACTCCTTGACGTTTGACGCGGATCTCACCATACGCTACCTCTTGCCTGAGGCTCATTCAATGTTACACGTATGAAGGAATGCCCGAAAGTTAGTAATGGTATGATCCAAAACTACAGGTCTGGGTTGTTGGAGTCATAAGAATTCATTGGAGATAAGTGCGTGGTAGATGAAATGGGCAGGGAACTCTCTGAAGCGATTATCATAAAAGAAGAAAATCAATAAGATATTTTTACCATAACATAGTTCATGTAGAAATCGAAACGATTTTATGGCGAGTGCGGGATTAGTTTGTGGGGTATTGAGGATGAGGAGTCGAGGGCCATTGTTCCTGGTCTTGTTGTAAATGAGGCATTGGTCTGCCTGGTAGATTGGGATTTAACCGATCATCAAATGGTTCATCAGGAAAGGGTTCATCTGGGAACGGTGTTTCTGAGGAAGGTTGGTCAGAAGGGTCGTTGGTGTTTTCGTATCCAAGGTTTTCAAGGCAAAGCGTTCGATAAACTTCTCGTTGGCGTGGAGTCTGAGCTATTCCGTATTTTTCCTCGCGCACTTCCTGTGCGCAGTGTTTATTGTCTTCGGATGAGAGCGAAAATCCTTCGCTCGTTTTCCACGTGCCTTCAATGAGTTCAGGGGGAGTTCGGTCTTTGACCCCACTGCATAGCCACCAGGTATCGCCCCAGGTTCGGTCTTCCAGGTATTCATTTGTGAGGTTGTTGCATGTCATCCAGTTGGTCGATTGTCCAAGTAAAAAATCTAAACGATTCCAAAATTGTGTGTACGTGGCTGGTCCCTCTGGTCGTTCGACTTCAGTTGTTCCCGTAATCCATGTTTCTTGACTCGTTACGTTTAATGATACTGTTGTGCCTTGACGCGTTTTCTGGGTTTCGACTGTCCAGGTATCTTGGGCTTCTACGAAGGTGAGTCCGATGTTGAGACCATGATTTCTTGTGGCAATCAGACGATCCTGAGTTTGTGTTTGTTGATAGGCTTGGTCATCAACTAAAAAAAATAAATCAGATACTGCTGGAATGATGGTTTCAGGTGAAAGTGCCGGGTAGGTTTTGGTTGTCAGTTGCTGAGTTTCCTTCGGGGATAATGATCGTGTGGTGCACCCTGAAAGTAGGAGCAATAGAATCAGGCCGATCCATGAGCATTTCGTGAAGTAGGTGATGTATTTACTCAAGGTATTTGGAGTCTTGTGGTGTCTGATCTGCGTATTGGTGCTTGACGAAACTGAAAGGACGAATGGCAGATCTATGCCTGGCACAACTCAATATTATGGTTTCTTGTGTTCCCATCCATTATTCGTCACGTGCAGTCAAAATATACAAGAGTCTAGACCCTAAGACAAACTCCCTGCTTAGGGATAGACTTTCCCAATTTGAATCCACTTCCCCATTGGGTTTCTCTTATAGTAAGTCGTTTGTAGGGGATATTTAAGTCGAAAGCGCCATCCTCTGCGTCGATGCGTGACACTAATGACGTTGGTGTCTGCTGAGCGAATCATTGCAGGAAGTGTGGTTTCAATAAATTTAACCCGACGTCGAGGCCCAAAGAGCGAAGGCCGTTCTAAGACAATTTTCTTCATCTCATTCTCAAGCTTCACTTCCACTGTTTTGATCCAAAACATGTTTCAATGAACCGTATATATGAAGCCAGTAAGAAAAGCGATATCATATGAATGGGGTCATTGTCCCAACCTGCCCTTAATTGTCAAGAGCTCAGCATGGTGAGGCGGAAGTTGTTCAGGTGAGAAGTGCGTCCTGGTTATGATGACGTTCGTGATGAGTGGGGATTAAGATGAGGCTAATGCCTGATTAATCGTCTCTAAGATTTCAGGGAATGTATAGGGTTTGCTGAGAACCGCATAGGCTCCAAGTTGAAGGGCTTGATGTTTTAAGTCTTCACTGAATTGGCCGGTGTAGATGATGACGGGAGGCGGAGACGACAAGGTTTCTGGTAATTTTTCTAAAAATTCTAGGCCGCTCATATGCGGCATTTGATTGTCGGTGAGGATCAGATCGACAAGATGTCCTTCTTTGAGGAATGTCAGGGCTGGAGATCCCTGTTCTGCTTCAAAGCATTGATGGCCTTGGTGTTCAAGAAAGAGTCGAAGGAGGAACCGCGCAGCTGGGTCATCGTCAATGAGATAGATACGTTTGGGGTTTTGAGACCCGGGCTTGTTGTGGTCGTTTTCAAGCAAGTTTTCCATACTGGAAGAGCGCAGCCTCTCTAACGATAGACTCAAGTTTACACAGAAAATTGTATGATATTTTTAATTATATAGGGTTTTTTGTCTGATAGAAATAACCAGTTCCGGCAATGCTCAGAAAGAAGTTTGTGGTGTCGGTTATTGTTTGCCGGACTGTATTTGAAGTTTACCTATTGTCTAGATAATATTGCCTTTGCTAGGCATAAAGGAGACAACGCATGATTCAGATCAGGAGGTTAGACCACGTCGTCATACGTGCCCGAGATGCAGAAACATTGGTGACGTTTTACTGTAATGTTTTAGGGTGCACAGTTGAGAGGCGATTGTCTCCGGATATTGGGATTGTGCAACTGAGGGCGGGCGAGGCCTTGATTGATATTGTCGCAGTTGACAGCGAGATTGGGCGAAAGGGCGGGGCAGCACCTGAGAAAGAGGGCCGAAACATGGATCACTTCTGTGTCAGACTCGAATTGTTTGATGAAGAGGCCATTCGAGAGCATCTCACCCAACACAGTGTGGTGGGTAGCAAACTTGAGACTCGATATGGGGCTGAAGGGAATGGACCTTCAATTTACATTCAAGATCCTGAAGGGAACACGATTGAACTTAAAGGTCCAGCATCTGAGTAACATCATCGGTGGTGAACCAGCACTGGGACTTATTGATTTAGATTAGGACGGAGTAGAACACGAAGATGCTTCTGATATCACCGGGGAAAAGTTTGGTGCCGAAGGCGGGATTTGAACCCGCACACCCCGGAGGGCGCCAGACCCTGAATCTGGTGCGTCTGCCGTTCCGCCACTTCGGCACATGAGAAATGATTATCGTCTTTTACGGGAAACGGGTCAAGATCAAAAAAGGTTCTTGAGATTTCTCGTTTTATTGAATGAACTGTGAGCAATAAGCTATCCAACCTGAGTTCCTTGTACCTGATCCCTGGAGGAGAGACCGAACAGGTCTTGCGGCCACATACCTAACGCATGAGCCGTCTCTTTGTTGGTCCAAGCTTGTAACTCATGGCTGTTACCACTCAGAATAATACGTTCTCGAATCAGTCCGGATGCCCCCAGTAAACATGGAGCTGGAATTCGAGGGGCATTGTCGATCATGGCCACATCGAAACGGACGCGTTTGAACAGGGGATCGGTTAAGACACGGCTAGCTGTAGTGGCCACAATGCGCTTATTTTGGATAAAGGCTTGGCGATTGGTTCCCTCTCCGGCGGCCAGCATCTCTCGAATTTTTTTTGTTCCTCCAAGCTTACTTATGTCCTCTTTCAATTCATCATATTCCGGACGCATATCTTTGGGGATGGCCGCTTCGGGAATCAATTCTCGAATGCGTTGCTGGGCAATTTCTATTTCTCGCATCAGTTCTTGCGTTTTTTCGACATAGATGATGCGGTACTCTTTAAGTGTTTCAATGTTTTTACCCGCTGCTTGCATAGCCAGGCGTTTCCAGATGGGAATGGCTTCATAGTCTGCGACCGTTTTATCAAGGGATTTGATCTTTCCCTGCCATTCGCTGAGTGAAGTTAAGAGACGCCACTCGAGGAGTTTGACCTCATTCAAATCTTTTTGTTTGTCCCGTTTATATGACAAAATGGGCGTCAGTTCTCGAAACCGGTCATATTTTTTCCTGAGGGCCACTTTGTGGGAATTCGCCTTGGCATAAAACTGATGCATATGAGCCTCAAACCCGATTTCTTGAAGTGCCAGTCCATGCATGGTTTGCAGGATTGGAATTTCATACCGAGTGAGAAGGCTTTTATAGGGCAAGGCGGCATTTTGAAGCTTTTTGGCCATGGTTCCGGCCAGACGGTCAAGTGATTCGTGATCCGGACTGATCAATAAGATACGTTTGTTCAGTTTGGCTTGCTCGACGAGAAGCGTGCTCAAGCTGGCTTGACGAGCCGCTTCATCATCATTCCATATTGTCGTCAAAACCGAAGTGGCACCATGCGTTCTTGCGTTGGCATCATATGTCGTCTCGTCAGGGTCAAGCCAGGGAACGAGTCGTTCAGCTGGTCCCAAGGTGAATGATTCGGGTTTGCCAGCCATGTCGTTGAGCCGTGTACATGCGGTTTCCAGGTAGCCTGAGGTATCAGGAATTAACATGCCGTGATGTATGGTGTCCCCGAAGGCCTCGACGGTTTGGATAATCATCTCACCATTGAGCCGACCCAGTACGATACCTTCAGTCGGCTCACAGTCATTCGAGGGTAATATGGTAAATGGGATGTCCTGCAGAAGATTTTGCTCATTTGCACATTCGATAGCATACAGATGCAAACTTCCGACGGTCTGAAGATGTCTGGCCTTTAAGATCTCGATGGGAGCATCAAGGCCAAGGGTCATGGCCAGGTCTCGCTCTTCCTGTAATTGATTGGCGTAATGGCTGAGAAGTGATTGAAGTTTCATGCTGGGCCTATGGGAGAATCTCCGCTTCAATGATTTCTTTTAAGGAGATGGCGACACAGCCGAGGCCTCCCGTGATGGTCATGCGATCGTGAGCACATCCGCGATTGGCAGTCAGTGCTCGTAGCGTCTGCAGATATGGCGCTAAGTCAATATTGTCTAATACGTAGACTGTGATATTGCCGCTTTCTTCCGAAGTCAGGACGACCATACGATGACGTTGATCGTTTTCTAAAATTGCTGATTTGGACGGTGGCCCCACCATCGGCTTGGCGATTGTGATATCGGGCAAATTGTGAGTCGTGACGACGAATTCTCGTGGGGGATGAATGGCTTTACTGCTGAGTCGAACATTTAATGTGGTTAGTCCCTTGGTATCGATGGGGCGTAAGACATCAAACCCATAGGCTAAGGTCGGTATAGTCAACAGAATGAAGAGAGAGGGGATGAAAGAACTCAAGTAGAATCGAGGGTTGAGTCCTTTTCTCACTAACAACATGAGAGGGTGTGCTGTTTGAAATGGCATATACATGCCAAACCCTTCGACAAACAAACGTTTCATAAACATATATATTGTCTTTTCTTGCCCATTGTAGAGTAGCTATTTCTCAAGTGTCTAGGCATAAACGTTTCATGAAGTAAGGTCCGGTATTTTCGAGGGAAATTGACTTTTTCTGGACCCGACTTTATGATCAATCTTCTTTAAGAACGGTTCCCCCACGTAATTTGATTCTCCAAATGGTTAAGGTGTGCATGATCGGTGGGTCTTCGTCGCCGATGATCGGAAGAGCAAATGGCGTATGACCTTAATGTGAGGTCCCTCGTGAAAAAGTTCGAATAAAGACGACAGGTGAATTCAATGATTGATTGGTCATACAGCGCTTGTGCCAGACAACAGTGGAAGGAGTTAGGTGCATGAAAGTGATTCTCAAGGAAAATGTTGACGGTCTTGGCTATGTCGGTGACCTTCTCACGGTTGCAGACGGATATGCCAGAAATTTTCTCATCCCTCGAAGTAAGGCTGTTCTAGCCAACCCTCGAAATCTCAAAACCTTTGAACATTTGAAGCGGGAAGCTTCCCATCAAACGAAAAAAGAGCTTCAAGGCCTTGAGGAATTAGGCCAGAAAATTTCCAAGGTCGCATTATCGTTTGAGGTTCAAACAGGAAAAGACGATAAATTGTTTGGATCGGTCACGTCAAAAGACATTGCTGAGCAACTTGTTAAAGAAGGTATTGAGATTGATCGGCGTAAAATTCAACTCGCTCAGCCCATTAAGGAACTTGGAACATTTTCAATTCCCGTTAAATTGCATCGTGATCTCGCGCCGGAGTTTTCCGTGACCGTCGTCAAGAAAGGCGATGAGGAGTCATCGGTTGAAGCGCAGGCCTCGAGTGAGACAAGCGAAGCTGTTTCACACGAAGAAACGTCTGAAGGGGAGTAAAGATTCATGCGTCATCCCGTGGGTACATTGAAAGCGATTCAGGAGACGGACCCTGATGTCTATTCGGCCATTCGAGCTGAAGAAAAACGTCAGCGTGAAAAGCTGGTGCTGATTGCCTCAGAAAATTACGCCAGTCCAGCTGTTCTCGGCGCTCAAGGCTGCTTGATGACGAATAAATATGCCGAAGGCTACCCTGGTCGACGCTATTATGGTGGCTGTGAGCATGTCGATACGGTTGAACAGTTAGCCATTGAACGTGCGAAGAAGCTGTTTGGTTGTGAACATGTCAACGTGCAGCCTCATTCTGGCTCATCGGCAAACATGGCTGCATACCTGTCAGTCTTAAAGCCTGGTGATGTGATCTTAGGCATGGACTTGGCGCATGGCGGACATTTGACTCATGGGCATAAAGTGAATTTTTCTGGAAAGCTGTTTCAATCGTATTCCTATGGCGTCAATCGTGAAACCGAACGTATTGATTATGATGAGGTTCAACGAATTGCAGAAGAATGTCAGCCTCGAATGCTCGTCGTGGGAGCCAGCGCCTATTCGCGTGTCTTAGACTTTTCTCGTTTTCGAGAAATCGCCCAAGCTGTTGGAGCCTATCTGCTCGTTGATATTGCGCATATTGCCGGCTTAATTGCTGCAGGTCTGCACCCTAATCCGGTGCCGTATGCAGATTTTGTCACTACAACGACTCACAAGACGTTGCGTGGTCCTCGATCAGGCATGATTATGTGTAAAGCTGAACATGCCAAGGCGGTCGATAAAATCATTTTTCCGGGATTGCAAGGTGGCCCACTGATGCATGTCGTGGCTGCCAAGGCTGTAGCATTTCAGGAGGCGCTGTCTCCAGCTTTTACCGCCTATCAACGGCAGGTTGTGGCCAATGCGAAGACGCTCGCTGAAGGGTTTCTTGAGCGAGGCTATCGTGTCGTATCCGGAGGCACTGACAATCACTTGTTTCTGCTCAACCTCACGCCGAAAGGCGTCTCAGGAAAAGATGCTGAAGCAGGGCTGGATTCGGCAGGAATCGTCGTCAATAAAAATGCTATTCCATATGATGAAAAGCCGCCTGCTGTCGCGAGCGGGATACGAATTGGTACTCCCGTGGTCTCGACGCGCGGTATGGGCGAGGCCGAAATGAAAGCGATGGTTGATCTGATGGATCAAGTGCTTCAACACGTTCACGATGCCAAGACGCAGCGGCGTGTGAAAAAAGAAGTGAAAGCCATGTGTGCTCAATTTCCCATTTTTCATTCCTATCAACCCGTCTAAGGGTACATTCAACGACAGGACCGTGTTCGGGTGAAGTGCCCATTCTGTGACCAGCTCGATGATAAGGTGATTGATTCTCGTACAGCACGAGAAGGCGAAATCATTCGCCGTCGCCGGGAATGTCTTTCATGCCGCCGCCGCTATACGACCTATGAGCGAATCGAAGAGAGCATGCCGATGGTGGTCAAGAAAGATAATCGACGTGAGCCCTTTGATCGTACGAAAATCCTCTCCGGTCTTAAAAAGGCGTGCGAGAAGCGTCCTGTGAGTATTAGTGCTCTCGGGGCGTCGGTTGATCGTATTGAGAAACGGATCCAAGATAAAGGCGAAACAGAAATCCCGAGCCGTGATGTGGGGGAGGAAGTGATTCGTGAGCTTCGAGACCTTGATCCGGTTGCCTATGTTCGATTTGCGTCGGTGTATCGAGAGTTCAAGGATATTGATCAGTTCATGGATACCATCAAACTTCTTGCGCAAGAAAAGCGTGTGTCATAATTTCGAAAGGGTTACGATATGTAATCATGGACCGTTCTGATTTCTTTGGAAGCCTAAGCAACGTTCGGTTACTCCGTATAATTTTGATCTTCGAGATTCTTCCCTTCACAATTCTCCTCCCATGCCTCGACAACCAACCAAACCGAAGCCATCCCCGAAGGGTAAATCGGTAAGAAAGCCTAAGGCAACGATTGCCGTCACACGTGTGGCGATCATTGGTGGTGGAAAAGGTGGAACCGCCTTAATTGAGATTTTTGCAGAAGATCCATTAGTGCGAGTCGTTGGACTGGCAGAGACACGTTCCGGAACACGTGGGATTCGACTCGCGAAACGTTTGAAGATTCCTGTTACACAAAATTATAAAGATTTTCTAAAAAGTAAAGAGATTGATCTCGTGATCGATGTCACTGGAAATCCAGAGGTAGAAAAAGCCCTCTTCAGGATTCATGCGCCTCATTTGTCGATCATCGGTGGATCGAGTGCTAAGTTTATGTGGCAATTGATTGAAGCTCGCATTCGCGCGACCGCAGAGATTGAAACAACGTTGACTCGTTATCAGTCACTATTTCAGCTCTACGTGAAAGAAGAATCGGAAGGAGCCGTGAATGATGAACGGACCCGTATTGCATGTGAAATTCATGATGGCTTAGTGCAAACGCTAGTCGGGTCCAATCTCAAGCTTGAACGTTGTCGGGAACTTGTTCAACAAGAACCGGTTAAATGTTTGACGTTGTTGGATCAAACAAAAGGTCAATTAAAAGGGGCCATTCAAGAAGCACGTGAAGTCGTCTATAATCTGCGACCGGGTCATTATGATAATCTCGATCTGGTTTCGTCTCTCTCAAACTATATGAAGTCATTTGAAGCAGAGTACAAAATTGGTACGGCCTTTTCTTCGACGGGTGCGCATTCTCGATTGGATCCAAAGACCAAGGTGTTTGTGTTTCGTATGGTTCAAGAAGCCTTGCATAATGTGGCCAAGCATGCCAAGGCTTCACACGTGCATGTTGATGTTACAGCGAAAAAAGGGTTTCTATCCACTTCGATCACGGATGACGGCACGGGGTTTGATATAGAACTGGAATCCAACAATCCTGCCAAATGGGATCATTTTGGGTTACAAGGGATGGTGGAACGCGCTAGGATGTTGTCTGGAAAAGTGCATTGGGAGTCTCAATTAGGAAAAGGAACGAGCGTGACGATTCACATTCCGATAGGATCAAAGGAGAAACTCGCACATGGCTAAAAGAACAAAAGTCTTAATTACGGACGATCATCGTGTTGTACGAGAGGGGCTTTGTGCCATTCTCGAGACTAAAGATGATATCGATGTTGTTGGGGAAGCCCAGGACGGTGGAGAAGCCGTTGAAAAGGCTCGTTCATTACTGCCAGACGTCATATTGATGGATGTGAGTATGCCTGGGATGACAGGGGTGGAGGCCACACGCATCATTAAACGGGAGTTTCCTCATATCGGGGTTATTGCATTGACCATGTATGAAGAACAGCAGTATATCTTTGATCTTGTTCGAGCTGGAGCCACTGGCTATTTACTGAAAGACAGTGACTCAGCGCAAATCGTGGCGGCCATTCGGACGATTTCAAGTGGAGAGTCACTCATCCACCCCTCAGTTGCCAGTAAAATTCTTGCGGAATTTTCACTCTTATCTGAAGGGAAAGGTCGAAAGAAGGGTATTCTTGAACACGATCTGACTGAACGTGAAATTACCGTGCTTCGACTGGTTGCCGATGGAAAAACAAACAAAGAAATCGCGAACGTCTTAGATCTCAGTGAGAAAACGGTAAAAAACCACGTTAGAAATATCTTTCACAAACTCCATGTGTATGATCGTACACAAGCGGCGATTCTCGCCATTCGTAAAGGAATTATTGAATTGGAACCAAGACAGTCGTAGATATTTCCTGAATCGATAAGAGACGTTGATACAAGTTTGTGCAACTTTTCCTCATGGTCTGATCGACCTTGCCAGTCGACTGCTTATCGACATTTAGATCGCGAAATACTTCGATCCTTCGCTTATCATTTCTTCTAGTCCCATACAAGAATTCAGACACAGGCTTCTACCCCGTTTATTCCACAACGTCGTTTTGCGTGTGTATTTCTGCCCCATGGTCATTGCGTGTCGTGTGCTTGGCACGTTCGCGTTGCCTCTCGAAACACAAGGTCAGATATCAGTAAACTTAGCGCCAAATTTCATCTCTCAACAGAGAATTTTGGTTTTCGTGCTGGATCCGTGAGTCCCAAAGGCTGTCAAAGGACTTTCGAATTGGGACTGATACGTTTCCGTTTGGATGTAGGTTTTTTGCTTCCTAATGCTCAGTGAGTGTTATTCTGTTCTCTTTTTGTTGTCCCATTTTATTTCATTCTCGTGATGAATTATGAAAATCGCATCATCGCTTCGTGTTCTTCATTGCATAGGATCCCTTTCTCCAAACGAAGAAGGTGAAAACAAGAAGTCATAAACCTCCAATGGGTTCTCCATGAGAATCCCTTGAGGAAATTCGTCTGAGGGCTATGATTATACGATCCACAGAGATACTGATGAAGAGTCTATTCGTCAGACTAGAATTCTGAGATTCTGTCCGTGGTCATATATCTGACCGACGCACTTTCTCTGTTCAGATTAGGGTTAAGGCCTTTGAGAGGAAAACGAAATCAGTGATGGAGAAGCCACGACTTCGAGGTGGCTTCTCCGTTTGAGCCAGGTTGTGAAATGGGAGATGAATTTTCTTAGAATCGGCTTCGGCGTTTTTGGTCGAATCCGCCCCCACCAAAATCGCCCCCTCCAGTTCGCGGAGTTTGGGGTTTCGCTTCATTCACGGTCAGGGTTCGGCCTCCTAGTTCAGTCGAGTTCAGCGCCGCAATGGCCGCCTCAGCCTCTTCCTTTGTACTCATTTCCACAAAACCGAAGCCTCTGGACTGACCAGTAAACTTA
>BQIU01000052.1 GCA_021603905.1 Nitrospirales bacterium | reverse complement strand
CAGCTTCCAGACCTTCCTGGGCTTTGACTGTTTCGGAGGCGTGATTCCGGATGAGAGTAGCATCTGCCGGTTTCGGCATCTCTTGGAAGCACATGGGCTCTCGCAACAGATCCTCGCTGCTGTGAATGCCCACTTAGACTCCCATGGCCTTGTGCTGAAAGCGGGGACGATTGTGGACGCGACCTTGCTGGCCGCCCCCGTGAGCAAGCAAAACAGCCGCCAGGAACGAGACCCCGAGATGAGTTCGACGCGCAAGAACAATACGTGGCATTTCGGGGCCAAAGGGCATATTGGGGTGCAGGCCCAAGGGCAGCCGCTTATTCATTCGACCGAGTTTACCACGGCCAAAGTGCATGACGGGCAGATGCTGGAGGAGTTACAACACGGCGATGAACAGGCGCTGTTCGGCGACAGTGCCTATACCAAGCAAGCGGACAAACGCCAAGCCCGAGCAGACGGCTTCTATTATGGCCTCTCAGATAAAGGCTACCGTAACCATCCCTTGTCCTCGTCGCAAAAGAAACGCCATCGCCGGCATTCAAGTATTCGTGCGAAGGTGGAGCATCCCTTCCGGGTGATCAAGCACCTCTGGGGACACCGCAAGCTCCGGTATAAAGGCCTCGCCAAAAACGCGGCGCAGTTCACCCGGCTGTGTGCCCTGTCAAACCTATTTTTCTGCCGGCGAGTTCTGGCTCAGACCGCCTAATCAAGGGGAGTCCCAGGCTAAACGGCGTCAACAAGCCCCGAAACGGGAGGTGAAGGGAAACAAAACGAGGACCTGAAACAAGAAGCCCACCTCAAAAAACTATTCGAGAGACCAACCCCCTCAATTCAGAGGACTTTTGCAGAGGGTTCTTTAGTTATTTCGTCATCACGTTCATCGCCTGTCCCATTAATACTAAGACAACGTCGCTAACCTTAAATATTAAGCTATCGTCTGACATAAAACAATTCACAGGCGTGAAGATAACCTTGAGCCCACCCTTCATCGTAATATTTATCGAGTTGTTTTCTTAACGCAATAACATCTTTATCATGATGACTTGCGCAAACTCCTTGCGAGAGGAGCATCTGATGTGCCACATCGACTAATTGCTCGCGCCGATCCAGAAGATCTTGCGAAATAAAGGTGTGAATGACTTCACGCGCTCTCTGGAGAACAAGCGCTTCCTGAAACGTATCATATCCCTGTTTCGCCACAACACGTTCGCGAATAATCGACAGCTCCTCTTTAATACGCACCTGATCCTTTATCAGAACTGAAAAGACATCTTTTTTGGCTTCATCGCGCAAGGTCTGTTCCATGGCCTCGAAGGCCACGCCTGGATCAGGCGTCGTATCCTCTGACTTTCCAAATCCATCTACTTGCTGGCGGTACCCGCCAAAGCGTATGCGATCATAGGCTTTCCGACTCTCAGGATCATTCAAGACTTCATAGGCGGCATTAATCTCACGAATCTTGATCTCAGCGTCGGGCTTCCCTTGATTGTGATCAGGATGGTAGCGAAGGGCCAGCTTTCTGTAGGCCTTCTTGATGTAGTCATCCGATGAGTCTGGCTCAACTTCCAGAACGGCATAAAAATCAAGACGTGGCAATGCAAGACTCCTTAACGTCATACTTGAGATTTCTTTTATTCATGAATGTCGCGTCGTATGGTTCATACTTCCGGAGATAAGCAATTCATCGCGAATGTATCTGGTGTGAACGTATCATAAGAACGAACTGGAAGGCGAAAAGAGAAGTGAATATAGCAGAAGATTAATGCGCTCTTCGTGTGAGGGGAGGACGACCAGGACCCCCTGGATGCCAGGGACGATTCCCATTTTGAACTCGCATCGATGTTCGGCGCTTTCGTAGATGATGAGCGCAAAACCATCCACTGATGGCTTTGCGAGGGCAATAGATGCAGAGGCCTGCAGCTTTGTGGCGTTGTTGATAGCGTTCTTGGCGTGTCATATCTATAATATGATACCCAATCTGGCGAAATGGATTCAACTTTCTATTAATTTCAATGTGTTATGACTATTTAATTACTCTACTCTTACCAATAAACAGGACAGCAATCTCATTGAATCATCTTATGAATAACGCAGAATACTAAAGTTGAACTTTAATTAATAGCATAACGATACACTCTTGAGTTTCTAGCTATTGTCTCTCGATACACATGAGCTTCCTCCTTTTACTTTTCAGCCTTCTGATAATCCAAAGCCCTAGCATGCTTGTCAGTTGTCTTTCAGAGCTAACCCAGATGCCCTCAGCATTTCCTTCTTACAAGTCTTTTCAATATTTTCCTCAATCTCCCGACACTGTGCATCGCAATTTGAAAGTCACACAACTTCGTGCACACACTCCATCTTTAACGGTCAATCCCTCAGCAGAGACCGAGTCAGAGGTTGTCGAAATTGAAACTCTCTTGAAGTTTTCTGAACACTTTCATCGAAAAGTGGTGAGGGTACGTGGCATCGTGAAGCAACCAGAAATGCATCTTGACGAGACAAAACTCTTCTTTGATTTCGTTTTTGTGTTACAGCATGAAACCGCATCGCTTGTCGTCTTTGGCCGACATGATCGGACACAAGGCAGTAGCCCTATTGCGATGGATCATCAGGTTGAAGTTATCGGCATCTTTTGGAAGGATCGAATGGCTCATGACTATCATTTCGAAAATAACCTTGAAGCAATCACGGTCACCCCCTACCCTTCCTTGATTCCTGACCGCACATCGATCCACTAACATGGAATTTCTTCACATTCTCTTATTCCAAGAATTTCAACAAATGATCAACGGCCAGCTTTGTTCCTTCAGGAGGCATGGATTCTTTGGGAAGTGGAATCGACTGAACGTGCCCTAACACACTTCCCCACTGACCGGATTCAAATTCATTGACTGATAGCTCTTGAGCCCGTCCATAACGATGAGTAAAGTCAACAAGTGGTTGCTCATCGGCAAAATTGTGTCGCCTGACATACACAATTGGCATTCCGAGTCGTACAGTTTCCACAATCGTCGCATATCCCGGCTTGGTCATCACAATGTCTGAGTCAGCCAAAATTCGTCGAAATGGAAGCCCGACCTCACTTGTAGACCCAATCCGTTGATAGCCGCGACAGTCCAAGGCTCCACTCACCAGAAACCGATACCCCTCTAGTGCATCGATCTGCTCAAGCGGTACTGAGGACAAGGGAATTCCGCCAAAGGCAATGAGGACTAAACGCTCGCCTGAGTCCATGTTCAGCATACGCCGTATTGATGTTTCCGGTTCGACGGATGGTAACAGCACAGGGCCGACGTCCTGCACTTCTGGAAAGGCGACCATGCGAATGCCGGGATTCGGTCGTATCATCAAGCTGACACCTTGATATGCCTGACGAATATGCGCCACAACGGTTTCGTGCTCCAAACAGCCAGGGACGAGATACTCAGCCAAGACCTGATCCCACGATAAGGAGCCAAACCCTACTGTGGGATAACCTGCCTCCACACCGGCGGCGATACCCAAATGTGAAATATTTGAAATAACGAGATCAGGCTTTGCCTTGTGCATCGCTTGGACTTCATCCATAACACGGGCTTTCCACCCGTCGTGAAACTGAGCATAGGCATTCCAGGTTTGCTCAACATCAATACTCAGCGGACCATGTTGTATACAACCAATGTCCTGCTGTGAATGCGACCACTCCCAGGGTATGGAAAGTGTTTCTTGAAAAAATGCCGCTGGCGTCGTCGTGCGTAAGAGAACTCGCACCTGTGAATGCTGGCGTCCTAACTCATTGAGTACGGGAACCAGTTGCGCCGCATGTCCAAACCCATGTCCTGAAATCGAACACCACACAAGTGGCACAATTCTACCTCCTCATTTTCTAGTCATTGCGTCGCAATTCTCACGTTGACTTGTTATTCACATACATCCACTCTACAATTTCCTGAAATTTGACCACGGATATTAAAAAGAGCGAAACCTGTGCTTGATCAATCTTACATGTCATTAGCGCAATACTTCCGCTTTAGCTTACTTGTAGGAATCGTCCTTATGAGCTTATTGATTCAGGCCTGCTCTCAACATTCTCCACGCTTCCCGACACCCGAAACTTCCAGAGAACGGACGACCTCTCCCACTCAATCAAATGTTGAGACCCAACTCCTTCAGACCGTTGAACATGCGGAAAACTTAGGGAAAGGGAATCCCTTGCTACTCAGCAGCCTCTATAGTCTTGCATCGTATTATCGTTCACAAAAGCAATACACCAAGGCTGAGATGCAATATAAAAAAGCCTTACAGATGAAGGAGGAATTGAGTGGTCCCAATCATCGGGATGTGGTCATCATTCTTGAAAAGTATGCCGACTTGCTTCGAGAAGCAAAACGTTATCCCGAAGCAGACAATTTAGCTTCACGAGCCGCAGCGATTCTTGCAAAACCCTCTTCACCCCCTCAGTCCCCCCAACCTCGGACACACTAATTTTTCAGGCTATTATTCCGACTCTATAGGCTATTTTCTCCTCAGGGTAATGGGAAAGACTTGCCTGCCTGACTCTTTCCTCCAGCATATTTCTTTAACTTTCCTTACGATACATCACGTTCTGTGAAGTTTAGACATCAATGAGGGCTGGCACAGAACTTGTTACTTCAACGTAGTGATGAAGAGTAAATCCATAGCGAAACTCCCTATCAAAAACCCTCTATCGAACCCACGAAAGCCTATGACTATGAAACGGAATACGCTTAAAACCACAAAACCCTCCATTCCTGCCCCTTCACGTTCAGCATCGAAACACCCACGGTGCCCACGATGCGGCTCACGGACGGTTCATCTTGAACAACTACAGCAAGAACTCTTGGCAACCTTGAGTTTACATTGCCTTATTTGTGGACATCATGCATTTCTCGGAAAACCTGTGGTTCGTCTGATACGCCGTCCAGAAATTCCTACCCCCTTGGTCCTCAAAAATTCTCAATCAGCTTAGGCAACTTTCTCATTCCTTTTGACAAATACGTCACGCTGACGGTCGTAAAAAAAATGGATCGTTTACCACACCTCGGCTCGAATGCTGCGAGGTTCAAGGCTATATTGTTGAAACCCTTCCTGAAGCTGATCACGAGCCGCTTTATTCCCACAAAATCGTACATGGTACTGCTGGATATCAGGGACGACGGCTAAGAGCGGACTGAGATCAATCGCTCTGCCATCCATACCTGTCTGCTTTTCTTGCATAATTCGTCCCTGTGTATACGGCCAGTCTTGAGGCCAATTCCGTGTCAATACTGGGTGGTACTGGAAATTATCAGGGAATAGGCGCTCAAGGGAGAGAAGTTCATCATGTGCCATTAACTGCTGAGGTGATCGAACACTGACGATCAGTCTCAGAAATGAACCGGAAAGCGTATCGGAGCGCCCGAAATTTCTGTGTTTCATATATCGGAGATAGGAAAGAAAGGGAGTGATCCCGGTAGAAAACGCCAAGGCGAGAAATTTCATGGATTCCCATTCACCGTCAGGTTCTAAGCGTAAATTCGTGGCGTGACACTGTTGACTGTTTTCGTAAATTTGTAAGGCTGTCCGATCCTGATTCCACTCCACCTTGACATCCAGTGGCTGGGCAGACTGTTGCCATTCGACACATTCATCGGTTTGCCACCAGGCTGACGTATCAGACCGCTCAGTATGGGTAAAGTTGATGATGGTCTCCAAGCAATGTTCGGAATCAACATTGGCATTAGAGCGTGTGTACATCCGCCGCCGCCGCTTTTCCGTTCGAGTCCCCCAGGGCTTTGTCAGGAACGCGGTCCCTGGACGCATCGTATCGTACACAGGATATTCAATCCCTTCGACCTCCCACTGTTTAGGGAGTGCTAATTCGATGATACGAACTTCACCGGGGTCTAAGGTTGTCAGGGAGGTAATCTGTGCGGGCACCATTATTTCTGCCATTGTCTTTACCCTGTCCTACGTTTGAAGCCTTCAGTATCGTGACCAAATCTGTCTATTTCCATTTCTCTGAGTTTTATTTATACTAAAGAATACGGTTTTGTTGAAGGAGGTCATCATGTCCTTTGATCCTATTAACACAAATCCTTACTCTCGTGACAATAATGTGAACCAACCCCCACCCTTCGTTAACAAGAGTAGCAAAGGACTTTCCGAGTCTCGCTCATCAAACTTCCAACCCACTACTCAGGATGTGCTTCGCCTATCTTCCGATCAGGAAGAGTATGATAACCTTGTCAATGCGATAAAGCAGAGTCCTGACATTCGAGAAGAAAGGGTGAAGAAGGTCAAAAAATCTTTAGAATCAGGCGACTATCATATTTCGACTGAAGACATTGCCGATCGGATTATTCACGATACCATCCTCCATAACACACGTAAGTTGCCTTAATTTTTAGAGTTTCTCTCTCACCACTTCCAGCCTTCACTATTTTCCAACATTCGTCATAAACATCGCTCAAACAAGACATCATCTAAGCCTTCTTTAGCTTTTTCTCTTAACAAACCGAATAGTACAGATGAGTGCCCAACCTCTGTTGCTCTATCTTGAACACGAGCTGGTCGTTGCTTCGTGGGAAGATATTTCTTTTTAACGAGTATGCGCCTAGGAATGACCAAGAACTAACTCAATATACTTCGAACAGAAGCCTCTGAGATCGAGCGGTGTCAGTCAATATGGTTCTACTTGGATTCGCATCGTCATGAGAAGATACGGCTAAGCTATGAGTCGTCAACAACGAACCCTCTTATCCTCGAGTTCCAATACACTCTGGCTCACATTTCCCGGTGAATCCACGTCAATGATCCTTCGCTCGCAACTGTTAGGACTTGGGATGGACCATTCCCTACTCTGTGCGCTGCCTCAAGATACACAACTTGCTGATCTGGCTGTCGGGGCTGCCGTCAAAGGGCGCTCGCTCCTTGATGGTGATACGTATCAATTTGAAACAACGGTCCAAGAAATATCCATACATTCACAATCGCTTCGGCTCAAGCCTCCGAAGGACATCATTCATCAAGCAGCGAGAGTATATCCACGGCTCGCAGTGGATTTATCCGGAACGGTCCGTCCTATGACTGACCAATCAAAAGTTTTAGCTGTCCTTCCAGTCACCATTAGCGATCTCTGTCCATCGGGCTGTCAATTAACGGCTGCAGCCAATGCGTGGCCTTCCGTAAGCAGCATGCAGGTCATCTTAACGTGTCAGCTCCCAGGATCTTCTCATACTTCAAAACTTTTCGCGAAGATTGAATGGATTGATCCAACCTCTGAGCTTCATATTGGTTTACAATTTCGATTCCAATCAGAATCTGATGTCGCACGCCTGGACCTTCTTCAGTGGTATACCTCTCAACAGGCAAAACTTATTAATACCGTAGTGTAAGTTCCTTCTCATTTCCGAACCGTCGCTCCCCCTGACTGGTCTCAGCGTTCTAAACCGCTCATCAATATTTTTGATTACTTGCGAACAGCACATAACTAAATTACAATGAAACTATTCAGTTATTAAGTATCATTTACTAGGTTATGCCAGAATCACTGAACGCCTAACTCCGACTCGTTCATGATAGGCCAGCATATAGAGTCTAGGAGTTATAAACGTTCGACTCTCATTTTATCGTTATAACGTTAGGAATTTATCATGACTGAACGAATTGATAACCGCAATATTATTGATATTGGAACCTTGAT
This sequence comes from Nitrospirales bacterium, assembly GCA_021603905.1. Classification (GTDB taxonomy): domain Bacteria; phylum Nitrospirota; class Nitrospiria; order Nitrospirales; family UBA8639; genus JAGQKC01. The sequence goes on along the minus strand of BQIU01000052.1, from coordinate 24,231 downwards.
GACTCCTCGGGAGGTAAAAGAGAAACTCCCTTTACCCGAGTCTGCGGAAATACTCGTTCGTCAGACACGTCAGGCCATTCAAGCCATTCTCAATGGGCATGATCGGCACCGTCTCCTTGTGATTGTTGGTCCCTGCTCCATCCATGATCCGCAAGCGGCCTATGAATACGCAGAGCGGTTAAAAGGCCTCGTGGAAAAAACTCGAGAGCATCTTGTTATTGTCATGAGAACGTATTTTGAAAAACCTCGGACGACTGTGGGATGGAAAGGCTTGATTAATGACCCTCACCTAGACACCAGCTGCGATATTGATGCGGGGTTTCAGTTAGCACGAACCATTCTGCTCAATATCAATGACATGGGTATTCCCTGTGGCACAGAATTCCTTGATCCGGTTACCCCGCAGTATCTTTCTGATCTGATCAGCTGGTCGGCAATTGGAGCCCGAACGACTGAAAGTCAAACTCATCGAGAGATGGCCAGTGGATTATCGATGCCTGTGGGATTTAAGAATGGAACCGACGGTGGTCTTCAAGTGGCGCTGAATGCCATGATTGCGGCACGTCATCCGCAAAGTTTCATTGGCATCAATGTCGACGGAGTGACTTCGATCATCAAAACCAATGGAAATCAAGATCGGCATATTGTTCTTCGTGGTGGCGGAGGAAAGGTGAATTATCAAGCAGCCGACATCGAACAAGCTGCTGATGCACTTGAAAATGAAAAAATTCAGAGACCAATCATGGTGGATTGCTCCCATGGGAACTCAGAAAAAGACCATACGCGTCAAACTAATGTTGCGCGGAACGTTCTTCAGCAAATTTGCCTAGGCCAAGAAGCGATCATGGGTCTCCTGATAGAAAGTCACCTGAACCCGGGCAATCAGAAGTGGGAAAAAGGGAAGAAATTAGCCTATGGCGTCTCCATCACTGATGCTTGTTTGGGCTGGAGCGAAACAGAAACCCTCATTCATGAATTACAAGAAGGCCTCGAACGCGCTTCCAAAGAAAACACGGTATCCCTATAAATAGATACGGCCCAAAACAAGACACCCATGATATCTGCGGATTGCCCTAGCGTAGTTCTCTCCACGAGCCAGTAGAATGAACATAATGTCTTAGGCTCTTCGCCAATTTTCTCGGCATCCCTCAAGGACTTTCCTGAGGCTTTTTTGAATAACTCAAGTATTCGTAGAGGTTATGGTCTTCCAGCTCTTTTCCTTGGAATGGCTAACACCCAATTCCATGGATCACCACAACGACAAATATTACAAAGCAAAGTGAAAACGGACTACTTTCCTAGTGAAGGATCAATGGCTTGCTCAAACGTGGGAGTTGATGGCTCAGATGCATGTTCATGCGTGTGACAGCCAAGGCAATGGCAAAGACGACGATTCCAAAATCCTGCAAAGGCAATTAGCGATGCCCCCAACACATCAAGCGCAATTTCTCCAAAACTGCTTGGGACCATCCAGACATGTGCCGCGACGAGTAAGAAGAGCCCCAGAGCCGTCATATAAGCTGGTCGTATGTCTCGATGTAATGGATAGGTCGCTAATAGCCCAAACCCAGCCAAGACACCAATGATACCGACAAAAAACCATTCAGTGGTATCAGCCAAAAACCCGCCCAAGAGTAGATCTAAGCCGTCCCATGAATGAGCCGCAATCACTGGAAGCGCTAACAAGGCTAACGGTGTGAGGGCACAATGAACTGCACAGACTAACGAGGCGATTGATCCGGCTTTTGAAAGTGTTGGGCCAAAGGTTTTCATAGAATTATTGGCATTTTGGACAGAAGCCACTGAATTCCAACGTATGTTCATTCACGACAAATTGTGTTTCTTTTTCAATAAATGCGGTTAACTTTTTCAGAGGACATAGCAACAAATCAGCAATTTTCCCACATGTTTGGCAACGAATGTGATGGTGATGCTCACGTCCATGACGAATTTCAAATCGAGCTTGCCCTTCTTTATGCAGTTCGATCTGAGCAACAACCCCTAGCTCGCGTAACACGCTGAGTGTTCGATAGACCGTCACCAGATCGATGGCAACCTTATTTTTCGTCAACCGTTCATAGAGCTCAGAGGCGCTCAAGGGATATTTCGTTCGTTCAAGAATCTCCAAGACGGCACGACGAGTTCGAGTTAATCGATGTCCGGCTGCCCGCAGATCTTCATCAATGGTTGATTTCTTGATACGTCACCTCTCTAATTGCAAACCTCTTGCAATTATAAACATCTCACGATGAAAGTCAAGTGGCAGATTTACCGTCTTGAGCGCATGCTGAAACGAATCAAGTAATCAATAAGGCTGTGATTCTACGTATCATTTTCACTCACGTTGTTAATGAATCTGTTGTATTGATCAAGACAGCCTGAAACACGAAGGGATGAGGTCGTTGGAATATCGCGTTCCATAATGATACGAGAGATTTGAAAGAGAGTGAAAGGAATCACATGAGGAGTAGGAGGGAAGTGTAAGTCGAGATCTACGGCCAGATTCGCCTCAAATATAACCGATTCGTTCGAGGCGGAAGACTAGAGAATGAAGCAGGTCAGACACCAATTCCATGAAGACGCGTCAGCCCACAGGCGTTTGCGACACTTTCACGGTATTTGAGCCACAACCGCAGTGTCTTCTTCATGGCTGATAAAATGGTATCTTGCTGGGATCGTGTCACTGCATGTGTGAGCACCATTTTATACGCATCGTGCCGATGTCCATTTTCGACCATTTGATGGGCTCTTGTCAGATCCATACAATCAGGGGATATACCGTGATAACAGACCAACGGATGTTTCCGGACAATTGACTCAAGACGTTTTCGTGTCATGGGTTTTGCCGCTGATCGTATTTCTTGTCGATCATTCTTACTGCCTTCAACAAATATCGTCAACACCGCCGCGCCAACGTTCCAATCGCGATAAACTGACACACGCTCAAGCCAAAGACGATACTGACGGCTGGCGGGAAGCAAGGCAACATCTAAAAAATCTTTTGAGGGATACTGTAATCCCTTCATCATTTTCATAAAGAGTTCAGGATGTGACCGTCCTAATGACAATCGTCCAGTATCTTCTTCATAAATGTTTTCAGCCAGCATGGCACGAACATCAGGGGGTGGATTTTGTCCGTAAATACGAGCAAGGAATACTGGAAAGTCACGGACATACACGCCAAATTCTTGTTGATAATGAAGCTTTAGCTGGAATTTCGTGATTGTCGGACCAGAGAAATTCCCCCAAGCCCAATGATCTTTTTGATCCATGACGCCTAACAGATGATTGCGAAATTGTGAACGAGTCAAAGGTTTATTCATTCAACAATCCTTGGCGTCTCGGCGCAGGCCACCTATCCGATTTAAATCTAAAACCGGCACAGTTTATGCTTTCGGTGCGTTTCGGAACTTTTAAAATTTTCTTAAGTAATCGTAAATCGAATAGGATTCTTAATGAGGCCTAGAGCCTTTGCTTGAAGCGGTAAAGGCTCAAATAAAATATTGAGCACGTAAGAGTCTGCGCTGAAAATGCGTTGAGTCAAAAGATTATCGAGGCGGATCGAACCTTATGGAAGTTTCTCTTGGTGACTGGGAGGCAGAAGGAAAGGGTTTGGATTTAGCAGCTTTAGATGACCGTGGCTTGACTTTTTTAGGCGCAGCTTTTTCATTACGTACGGTTTTGGACTCTATGGATTCAAGCTCTTTCCCGAGATGCAAAAGCACTTGTTGCTGTGATAAGGCTAAAGCTTTTAACTCACCGATTTGTGTATTCACGCGAGTAAATTCTCTTCGTTGAGCTGTGAGTTGATCACGGAGAGCATGGACTTCCCACAATAACTCGTCACGTTCCAACTTGGGGGCTGGTGCCATGCTTGTTGGAGATTCGATGGTGGCCGAGACAATACGTGGCTCAGGTATCGCGGCGTTTCGTTTTTTTGTATACATCTTCCAAATTGTATCACTAATTTTCTCAGTATTCTCTCGAGCACTGTTCGCTGAACGAGTGACGACGGCAACACTGGCTCCCACTCCGCTCTTGAGAAGACCAAATAGACCGAGGACACACGAAGTCAAACCACGAAATACGCTTTGACCTCCACGTTGACATAGTGAAATGCTCATGTGAAGCCATTCACCTATTTGCTTGCCCCCGCTTCGAACAGCCGCAATCAATTTAGCAAAAAACTTTACACTCACAGAGGGGGCTTCATCCCCAACTTGAATTCTCAAAGATTGAGCATTGTCATACGGCAATTTGGGTTTAGACTTTTCTCCGTCAGAAGGAAGAATATGAATAAGGTTGAGTGGGGTTTCTGTTGTTTTCCAGCCCATTACAAAATTCCAATACTTCTCATGAAAAATTGTTAAAATGATTTCTTTCTATAAATAATACATTATCACCAAAGAAAGTACCGTCCTATTATCAAGGGTGCTCTGTCTGGTCTCCCTATATTTTTTACTCCGATTGGCTGCTAGAGTCAATGGTGAGAGATATGATAGGACAATGCGAAACGTTCGATGATCACGATGCCAGAAGACAAAAACCTGGCACAGAGCCAGACCATTGAGAACTGGCGATGTTCGATGTACGTTCAACATATTGCATACCAGGCTAGATGCCACCACTATACTTGCTGCTGCCAGTAAAAATGACGATTCATGAAAATTAATTAGTGTTTTACGTTTGGATATAAAACATTACTTATTTTAACGTAATTCATTCCATCAATATATTTCAGCAACCAATAGAGACTTAAATATCTGATTCCTTATCCTAATCTTGGCCGACCATTGATCATGCGACTCCTTCAAGAAATGCGACAACAGATAAGACTTACAGTTCTCCAAGTGAACAAGTAATGGTCTCATGAACATGCACTTCTCAACGATGAGCCTGAATATGATATCGAATAGTATTGAACGCATGTTCTGAAAAGCATTCAAAAAGATCAAACGAAAAGAATGTAAGATAGACACGACTCGATGTCAGAATTGCAGGATTGTTAGTCAGCAACCGAAACGGTGAACCAGCTCTAGCCGTTACCCAACTTAATAAAATGAATAGATTTCCTTTCTAGGATTCAGGATTATCAGTACAACAGTAAGTTGACTTTTATATGAAGAAACGATATTCGAAGAAAAGTTTTCCCAGAAGTTTTTTGAACTAACAATGAAATCTCAAATCTATTTTTTCTTTGCGTTCTGTAGTATTTGTGGAATAGTTGGAACGTTGCCGGCTTGCCTTGCTACCCCTCAAGTCGAGACTCCTATCCATGAAAGCCCTCAAGGCCAGGTGCTCCTCAAAACCTTTCCCGATACTGCGGTCAAAGCTTCTCATCCTACCTTCATCGAAATTACTCTGTTGACGGAGACTTTTCGAGGGCTGCATGTTCTGGAAGAAAAACCCTTGTTGGCGACTCTCGTCAGTGGCGAAGAGGAGGAATTGCCAGTTTTGACCGAACAAGAGATACAATTTTTAATGCCTTGGCTCATTGACGCGCTTGCTCAAGCGACCCCTGAAGAATATGTGTGGTTTCAACTGACGAACCAAAAACCCTCAGGACCTCAAGCCACCAGCGGGAGTCTGTATGTTTCAAAGAATTTTTTACGAATTGCCCTGCATACATTTCAAGCTGATCGTCGTCAAAGTAAGCTCTCGTCCAAAGCAAGTTTTTCTCCAACACACATACGACATTGGGAATTAAAATTTTCTCCGGATGCCGCGCTGAAACAATCCGCCAACACTCAGGAAATATTCTCCCAAGATTCAATTGGTGTCGTTGTCGTTGACCTCACTGTTCTGGGCGCTAGAAAAAAACACCAAGAGCGGACGTCTCAACCTGAACTCCGTCTGCAACGCGAGTTTAAAGTTCAAGATCCCAATAGTCGGGAAAAGCAGAATTTACGAAATGAGATTAAAGAACTTCAACAACAACTCGACGAGCAGAATAAGACACTGAGAGAATTGAATAAAAGATTCGACCAACAACAGGAGCAGTGAAAAGAAGCATGGCACTCCGAATTAGTGAGAGCTGATGACTTTGGGTTTCCGGTATTTTTTCAGGCACCATTGTCCTACGCTCATAAATCCGAGAAGAACACATCCAATGACCACGTTAGTTGGACCTGTCGGCCAATCAAGCTGATACGAGACCAGAAACCCTCCAAAGGCCATCGCCATTCCAATGACAGCAGCCACAACAGGCGCAAGCCATATTCCAAGCTTCACATGCATCGCAATCATGGGTGGGAGCAATAGAAATCCAAACGTGACTAATGGTCCTACAACAAGCACGCCTAATGAAATCGTGATCCCCACAATTCCATAGAGCAGCATATCCCAAACCCACACCTGTTTCCCAAGAGATATAGCTAAATCCCGATCAACAGAGACCAAGAGCAGTTCTTTTCGAAAACCCCACAAGAGAACCGCCATGACGGTAAAACAGACGACCAAGAGCTGTAAGTCGGCATCAGAAATGGCAATAATCTGTCCTTTCAAAGCATTAAGCGCCCCTGCCTCGGGAATCCGGTCTGATGCTAAGAGTAAGATGGTTAGGGCTCCTGCCAAGACATAAAGAACACCAATGCGTCCCTCGACCACTCCCCGGCCATTCCTCTCTAACACGGCTAATAGGCTTAAGGTTCCCGTTGTCAAAATTGTTGAACCAAGGAGGGCCAGGCCGAAATCGCTGTGTTGCGTATCCGGATGAAATGTCGCATGCCAAAAAATGGCCATCGCAATTCCTGCCGCAGAAAGCGTTGGTAAGGCAACACCGAGAAACACCATGCGACGAACATACATCAGCCCTCCAATAATGGGGAGGACCATTCCACAGAGAAGACCACCATACAAGGCGTTTCGCAACACATAAGCAGGATCAAAAATCTGCAGGACATCGTTCAATGGAGGTCTCCTACTGACTCCCGATTGCCGTGCGGGTGTGCGGGGCAAGAGCGGTAAAGGGTTTCCGCATTAGCGTTTCCTGTTCGATAACGAGTGCCTCCCCAAGTACGCCACCAAGCGTGGGCAGTGCGTGATCTGCCCAAATCAATGCCAGATTGACGTCTGCTTGTAATTTGGTGAATAACGTCAGCATGGATTGGATCGATTGTTGATCTAAACTGGCAAGCGGTTCATCCAATAACAAAATATCCGGATTGGACGCCAATGCGCGGGCAATCAATATTCGTTGTTGTTGTCCGCCCGACAGGAATGCATACGGGTCATTCCGACAATGAAACATTTCAACTTCCCGTAGACTCCAATCCACCCGGTCACGCTCAGCTGGTCCAAGTCCTTGCCAGGGCCTAAGGGTGCCATAGGTGCCCATCTCAATCACCTCTTTGGCTTTCAATTGAAAGAGTCCATTTAGCATTGCGCGTTGGGGAATATAACCAACTCGCACGGTTTGACCATTGGACGTTCGACTGAGAAGAAGTTGTCCTTTTAAGAGCGGGACGATGCCTGCCACGGTTTTTAAAAACGTGGTCTTCCCCGACCCATTGGAACCCAAGAGTGCCAAAGAAGCCCCAGGCGATATCACCAGGGCAACATCTCGGAGCACTATTCTTTCGGGGTAGCCGATACTGGCATGTTGAAGGGTCAGCAGTGTAGACATCACGTCGACTAATTCTGCAATGAGCGTTGAGACAGTTGTACGGCGTTTAAAATGGACTGGAGGTTAAATGCAATTAAATCTTCATACGTTTGTACCTCTGGACTCCCTCCGACCATGATCAAAAACTTCGCGACATGAGCTCCGGTTTGTTCAGCGACCCAGTTAGGAAGCTGATCGCTAAAGTAGGGTTCCCGTAGAACGAGTTGGACGTTGCTGGCTTTCATTGTTTCCACTAATTTCGCAAGATGGCGTTGCGTTGGTTCAATCCCTGGCCGGATTTCAATGTGTCCCACTTCCTTCAGTCCAAACCGCTCCGCAAAGTAAATTGTGTCCTGATGATATGAAACAAAAGGCACGCCTTGAAGCGGAGCCGCGAGTGTCATCCATTTCTGTATCTGATCATCAATTTCCTGTTCAAAGCGCTTCAAATTCTGTTGAAAAAGAGCTTGTCCAGGTGGATAGATTCGCGCCAAACCTTCAGCAATGGCTTGGGCCATGAACTTTGCATTAAACGGGTCTAAATTAAAGTGCGGATTTCCCTGAGGATGAAGATCTCCTTCACGTCGGGAAAGGACCGTTGGAATTTGTTTAGGTGAGATGTGCACAGAACTATCAATATAGCCTGGATTTCCAGGGAGAATATTGGGATTACGCGCCACATCAATCAATGCCGCCAACCAGGAATGTTCGTTTTGTAATCCCATCACCACTAAGACATCGGCTTGATTGAGTTTAGGAAGAAAACTAGGTTTGATCGGAACACCATGAGGATCCTCCAGGCCCTTGGCCAGACTTTCCGCGCTCACATGTTCCCCGCCAATTCTTGATGTCAAATCGGCAAGATCGGGAATGGATGTGACTATCTGAAGACGCCCGCCTTGATCTATCGGCGGTCGTCCTGCCATGCCAAGATTCACAAGGACGAGGCTCACCATAAAAGTTATTCTCGCAAAACCTCCAAGGACATCTCTCATACGTGCATTACTCTCTTTCCGTAAATCCATGTTGATGACTGCCTATCACCACTTGCCATTGAAAAAGCACTTGATTATTGGGACCCAATGTATTCCCATAATTCGAATGATTGAATTGCAACACGAACCGTTGAAATTCACTGGGATAAAAGGTGATATACGGCGAAAGTGTCATGGCTTCTGTACGTTTTCCTGACGTATTGACCGTCGTCCCTGCCAACCCGGTGAGAGGATTTGTAACTAACGCCGGTTCACTTGGTAGCTGATGATAGTCAAATCGAAACCCTGGTCGCCATCGTTTACTATATCGATATTCAAGATAGGTATACCCGCCCCAGGCTCCACGGGAAACCGTGTTGCCGAACACATCGCGTCGCCCTTGGCCAAAATCATAGAGAATCTCTCCGTGAAGTGCGAAACTTTGCCGAAGCCCGCGTCCTAATGGATACCAGCGATAGTGAAAATCAACATTCAGTGTATGCCGATCGATGGGATCATCATCACTGACCGCAAGCAACGCCTCATCCACCGCCCCCGGCACACGAGACTGTGGTGTAAAGAGACCTGAAAACCCGAATTCAATATTGTGATCATCATTGAGATCGAAATAAGTACGAATCGAGCCAAACAAGACACTGCCATGGATCACCTGTCGTTGAAGGCCGGCTAAGGGCCCTTCACCTGGAAGACCAAAATTAAAACCATATCCAGTGTTGATTTGAAGGTAAAACGGCACCGGGACCAACCACGACAACTCAATCCCATCAGTTCGATTTCCATTTCCAAAAATTTGTGCCAACGAAGGCGGAACATCGATTTGAGGAAGATCATGGGCATGACGCCGACCAAGAAAGCCCCAATCTGAAAAGAACCGTCCTCCTCGCACAGAGAGATTGTATGGAAGACTCGTCGATTGAATAGCGGCTTCTTCAATTTCAAAAAAGGCCTTTCCAAACTCTTCACTTCCACGAGCATTGATCCCTTCGGCATGTCCGGATGCAATCAAATAGGCACGGGCAAAGGGATCGACTTCAGCCGAAGCAAATAATTCGATCGTTCGCAGGGCAGAAGAAACATTCGCGGGAAGACGGGTTCCAACAGTACTGCCGGCGTGATCCCCATCCCCATCAACAAAACGTTGACGACGCTGAGTATAGCCGAAAATGGTTTCAACCACGAGACCAATCGCAGGATTGAATCGATTCAACAACGTTTGCCGTTTGAGTATCGCAGCTTCTCGTTGCTCCGAGGGTTGATCAAGTTCCAACGGCACTTCCATGGGCATGCCACCGGTACGCGGCTTCAAATCTTTAGGATCTGAGGTAATCTCCGCACCTGGAAGGCGTTCCTCAAGAGCGGAATGGGCTGGTGGCTCAGTGATGTCAGAATCGTCTGTCTGGGTATCGCTTGCCCGGGACACAGGTGTATCACGCAACGTTTTTGTGATCTGTATGTTGTCATCATAGGAAGAAAAACTTTCTTGAGTTCCTAAGGTAGGGTGATCGATGCGGCTCCACTGTGAACTGGCTGAATCGGCCAGACCCGCTCCCGGCATCGAGAAACTACACAAGACTATGGAGCAGAACATCAATCCGAACATAGACCTTAGTCGATAGGGGTATCTCCGACGCATTTCTTCATCCTTTCTCATCATTCTGTACCTGAGTGATGGTCATCGGCCAAACATGGGTCAGTCATGCGAACTCGTCTTCAGAGAGTTCTGTGCATGCTTGGATAGACCAGTGTTACTAGGAAAAGATCTGAGTTATGAGAATGGTGGCGGTCGTGGAGACTGACAAGACGGCAGAAAAAAGGAAGGAATGACTGAATCAGAATCAGCATGTGTATAGGTGATGTCAAGAGGTAAGACTTCAGACAATGGCCGTTCGTATACGAATAACCCATTCGCATGTTGCTGCACCCACTGGCATAAGTCAAAATCCGAATGTTCATGACCATCATGATCAACTTCAGCAAAGACATGGTGAATCTCGAGTGCACCGGAGAAGGGCAGCAAACAGAGGAACACCACCCCAAGGAAAATTGAAATCTTTCGTAATAGGGAAGGCCGAAAGCAAGTAGGATACAATTTCATAGCGCGCGAAATTTAGCAAAGCCTCAATTTTCTGTCAAGTTGTTGCAAGTCAATTGCAAAAAAGATGAACAGGATAAGCACGGGTTCGACCATATGAAGAATGAAGAATATCAGAGGAGCTCAACGGTAGGGTAAGAATTAAAACGACCCCAGCACACCACCGAGAATCTGCACTAATTGATAAATGGTTGGCCCTAATGTGGTCAGAAAGATACCAGGCAAAAAACACAGGACCAAAGGAAATACGAGCTTCACTGACAACCCTTGAGCATGATGCATCGCATTTTCCTGGCGGCGGTGTCGCAGCTCATTGGCTTGACGACGTAGAGTTTGCGCTACACTGGCCCCCAGTTGTTCGCTCTGGATGATGGCAGAAGTGAAATGAGAAACGGAAGGCACAGCCAGACGCTGAGACAGTCGTCGGAAACACTGCAATCGAGAAATTCCTAATGAAATTTCTCGCTGAAAAATACGAAATTCCTTGGTGAGTGAACGTCCGGATGGTTGTGAGCTCAAAATCTTCGCCAGGGCCAAGTCAAAACTCATGCCAGCTTCAGCTAATGTCGAAAGAAGATCAAGAAAAAGTGGTAGATCTTGTTCAACATCACTCACACGTTTTTGGCGTATACCTCTGACGACAAAAATCGGACTTCCTCCGACCAGACAAAACAGAATCCATGGAAGAGCCGATACCATGACCTCTAACCCCCAACCGAAACTCCCTGGCACTTTCGTAAATAATTGTGTGAATGCATTCATGATTTCGAAATAGTACAACGTCAAGAGAATGGCAAGTCCTATCCAGGTCGAGAGCACCATGGAACTGAGAAACAGGAAAGGTGCCGAAGAATGACGAAACCCAGACAAGATAAGCCATCGCCTGAGCCAACTTCGGCGTTCTCTTGGACTTGTGAGGTCTTCGCCTCTCAACGACTCGGAAAACTCAACGATCCGCTTTAAACTTTGTTGACGACGATACAAGGAAAGAATGCCCATGACACAGATCAGGGCACTCAATGAGAGCGTAAGAATGATACTCGCGTGAATCATCGCTTGGTCTTAAAACTTGATTTCACTTAACTTAGAAATCCATATGATCCCGATAGTCTGGGCAATGATGGCCCCAGCTCCAAGATACGATCCGATAGTTGAGAATAAAAACGTCTCCATGCTCGTGGGATTGACATGCCACATCATAAACGAAAGCCCATAGGTGATCAGTAGAATTGAGAGGACGGACAGTTGCGATTCAACGCTTTGCGTTCTGATTCGTTGATCTAATTCTATTCGACTTCGCACGACCGCACTGACATTCACAAGTGTCGTCGCCAAACTCCCCCCACTCCACCATTGAACCGAAAGGATCGAGGAAAATAATTGAAATGTTTCCAGAGGGATTTGTTTGGCCAGTTGCTGAATCACCGTAGACGGATCATCGCCTAAACGAATCCGTCCCACCATATCGGCAAGGTAATGTTTAAATGGATGTCCTGTCTCGTGCATGGCCATTTCTAATGCTTTGGGTAAAGTCATGCCGCTTTGTAAAAGACTGAGGATGAGATCAATGGAATCAGCTAATTGTAGTTCGATTTCATTCGATTGCCGTTGAATAAAATGAGTCTCAATTAAATAACTCACGACTCCTGTTAGCAGCGCAGCAGCACAGGCAAACGGAAGCGGAACCTCCCCCCCCATTAATAGCACCATAGCGGCTCCACCCATGACGAGTGGTATAAATCGATATCGTGTGGGAAACGTACGAATTCGTCGTTGATGAAGTGGTTTACGAATGGAAGAGAAGAAACCATCCAAACGCCGGACATAGCGCCGTCTGATTCGAATATCCCGCCAGGCATAGCTTGCGATGCACGTCAATCCAAGAAAGACGAAAAGAAGGCTGATTTCATACCACTGCATGATGATGATTCAACTCAAATAACGAATGAGGAACAACCAGGCCTAATTCCTCAAAGTGGGATAGCATCTTGGGAACAACCCCACTGGAAATAAAGTATCCCTGTCCGCCTGGATTTTGGACACCAGGGCGTTGATAATGAAAAATATTTTGCATGAGAATGTTCGTACCTTCGCGACCGACAACTTCGGAAATTCCCTCCACACGTCGCAAGCCATCTTCAAAACGTCGAACATGAACAACCAAATGAATGGCTGAAATGATTTGCTCTCGAATCGCAAAAGATGGCAAATCTGAACCAGCCATCATGACCATCGTCTCCAAACGTGACAAGGCGTCAGGAGGCGAATTTGCATGAATGGTACTCATACTGCCTTCATGACCAGTATTTAAAGCTTGCAACATATCGACTGCCTCATCTCCGCGAACTTCACCGACAATAATACGGTCGGGCCGCATGCGAAGTGTATTAATCAACAGATCCCGTGTGCTGATTTTCCCTCGCCCTTCGACGTTGGCCGGTCGATTTTCCAAACGAACGACATGTTCTTGATCGAGGTTCAACTCCACCGTGTCTTCAATGGTGACGATTCGTTCACAGGCAGGAATAGATTCCACCATGGCACCAAGCAAGGTCGATTTCCCCGCTCCCGTTCCACCAGATATGAGAATATTTCGTTTCGCGCGAACCGCAAAGTCTAAAAACAAGGCCATGTCGGAGGACATCATTTCCAACATCAACAGATCGCGCTTTCGTAACCGCTGTCGACCAAATCGTCGTATGGATAATGTCGGACTGTCAGTCGAGACTGGAGGTAAGGTCGCATTGACCCGAGTTCCGTCAGTGAGACGTAAGTCGGCCATGGGCCATGATGCATCAATGCGTCGCCCCATCTGTGCGGCAATTCGCTCAATCACTCTGGCAATATGCTCGCGATTCAAAAATTTAACTTCCGTCCGTTCAAGTCGACCAAATCGTTCGACATAGACATGTTCAGGACTATTCACAAGAATGTCGGTGACCGCAGGATCTGTTAACAAGGGGGCCAATGGACCCAATCCAATCGTTTCTTCTGTTAATTCATCGGCAAGACTACGACGCTCCTCCTCATTAAGCGGAATGTGTTCTTGGGTCAGAATGCGCGCTGTAAATTCTTGAATGGCATGTGTCACGTCTTGACTGCTTCCGCCATAGAGGTTTTGCTCACCAATTTCCAGCAACATACGTTCTTGCAGCATTGATTTAATGGTAATGTAGTTAGCCTGAGGTCGCTGTATGACTCTTCTCTCTTTTTCAGGTACTTCGCCGAGAAAACTCGTTGAAGGACTTCTTCGTGTTGTGCGAATTCGTGCGGCAAGGCCAGCGGTACATGATCGATTAAGGCGCTCTCGATAGAATTGCCTTGCGTCCATAACCTTTTCGTCTTCAGGCTTATCCACGCCGCCATCTCCCAAGAAACTCTCCAAGTTGCTGCCATGTTGATTCAGTGTGGGTTTTGAGCCGAAACCTAGTCGCGGAAGTACCCAACAGTTCGATCTCAGCAGTAAGCTGCATCAGGCTTCGGGAAAATCCAAATCGAGTTGACCCGCCAAGACTATAAGGAACTCCGGCATTGGCCGCCGCTAAAATTCCTTTTTGGTACGGAAATACACCATCAAATTGCCGCGTTAATCGCTCTTCAATGTCCGCAGGACTCAGATTGCCGGTAAATGATCGATAATTTTGATTCAGAAGAAGCCGCTGCTTTTCTCTCCCAACCCCAAGTCCTTCCAAAATAGGGAGAAACTTGGACGTCGCAATCACGTTGGGTGCCGTTCCCTGCATCACGATGTAAACCAGGTCAGAAAGATCGAGAACTGATAAGACCGTACTATCGAGAATGGGGAACGTGTCGATAATGACATAGTCAAATGCACGACGTGCAAAATTCAGTATGCGATAGATGGCTTCGTCATCAATCTCCGAACCCTCCAGAGCATCACTTGGAGCCGCTAAGACTTGAAGCCCACAGGTGTGACTTATCGTTAATTGACGAAGTAAGGTTTCATCTAAACGGTCTTTCTCTCTCACAGCATCGACCAACGATGTCGTGGGGAGCAAGTCGAGCATGACGGAACACACACCAAGTTGAAGAGAGGCATCGATCAACAAGACTCGGCCTGGATGGCGTGTCGCAAGAAGGCAGGCCGCATTGACGGCTAACGTAGACTTCCCAACGCCCCCTTTATTACTCACAAAAGAAACTAACTTCCCGGAAGATGCGGGTGTCGCGATCCGAGGAGTATACAGACGATCAAGCAATTGCCTCAGTTCTGTACTCGACAATGGATGTCGTAAAAAATCTTGAATTTTTGCGCGAACCCCATCGATCACCACCGCACTCTCTGAGCGCTCACCGCTAAATTGATCCGGCCGATACATCGCAGCCACTGTCGTTTCTGGGAGCATCTGATGAATCTCATGAGTAAATCTCTTGAGATCATCAAAGTCTTTTTCCATATCAACACAAATTAAATTTGGCTGCCGATTCAATGCCATTTCTTCAGCGCGCCGATAATCAGATGCATAGGACGTAATGCAATGACGATGACTCACACCTTGCAGGGCAGCCTCAAATTCTCCCTGAAGTCCTTTATCTTCACCAACGACTAAAATCTGTATATTCTGATCCATACTGATTCCTCTTAGATGAGAGTTGGAGCAAGGACAGCTCCCTTGAGTTTGCGATTCACCGAAAAAACCTGAGCAAGATCTTGTTGACTTAAGCTTGGTCGCTCACCCGTTAACTGTGTCGATGCATTGTGACTCCTGGTCATGATCACTTGCTTGCGAAGCCACACATGGGGATAGGTGCCGTAAATTTGAACACGTCCAAACCCTACCACACGATTGATCTTTCCTATTTTTGAAAAAATTGGAACATATCCATCGAGACGTACTTGCAGAGGTTTGAATAGCTGGGGATCAGACACAGCCTGTCCAATATGTGTCAGGAGCTGACCAAAGTGGCCAATGGGCTTTCCATGAATAAGGATTTCTCCCGATGCATTGACCAGCACAGCGACCGGGTTCTGTTCAGACATGGTTTCCCAAGCCTCTTTATCTAAAGCACAAGGCAAGGCACCGAGTAGCGCAAGATGACCTGATTGCGGTAAGCCAACCTGCCTAGCTGGAAGCAATTTCGCCGTTGCTGAACTGGCAACTCCCAAAACGGAAGATGGTTGATGAACAGAATTCCCTCTCAACAAGGACGGTAACGGCCATCCAAAATCCTTGGCGAGTCGAATCTCAGTAACTCCTGGGCGAGAAAAGATTTCTTCCACTTTTGTCGATGAATGTGGTCCCATGATCATTCCGATAATCGCTTCTTCCTGTTTTCGATTTTGAGACTTGGAAAATGAGTCGAGAGCTAAAAATTGAGCTGTCGTGTATAAACGAGCTTGTGCCCATGCGCTATATCCCCACTCCACTCCCAACATGCCAACACTCAGAATGCCCCAAGCCAAAACTGTAATGATGAGAAAAATCATAAATTCGTCGTCTTCATGGCTACTGATTGATAACTGTTCATGGCCTGACGCATCTTTCTGAACACTCTTCACATAAATAGATAATTACTGAAACACTTCTCGCCGAAAAACGGCTTGAGCAGAGAGAACATGCGGATACTCCTTCAATGTGCCATGGACACTTGAGCGGAAACTGTCACGATTTGGTGTATTGGTCAAAGACGGTCCTCCCATTTGTCGTTCACTGGGCTCAGGACGATCAGATGAAAAAGAGAAGTTCCCTTCGGACGAAATGTTCACAGAGTCTGGCAGGACAGATTGGGGGAGCCAATTCATCAACAGTGGCTGAAACGGATAATTGATTCGTAAAGCTACGAGCCCTGCAAGTGCTCCCTGTTGAGATGGCCCCAAGCTAAATGATCCAGAGTTCGGATCTTCGGGATTTCCTCTGACCTCCTCCAAGACCGGCTTCCAATTGATGTGTTTACCATTTAGTACCCCTGACATTCCTTGGTATGGCACACTCACAGATAGTACCCCTGACATTCCTTGGTATGGCACACTCACAGACCAGGAATTCAAATCAGTTTGCCGTTTACGATCTTGCACGACAATTCCTGGAAAACGAAGAACCTTTCGTGTACTTCCGTCGAGCATGATGTGTTCAACCTTCATTAAGGGACGAAGCATACGATTAACAATTGGCAATCCATCTAAAAACTTTTCCAGTCGATACGAGTCTGTAAAATGATCGACCTCAATGACTAACGCGGCTGGGTCATATATTCGACTCTTCACTTGCGGGTGTTGTAGCGCTTGTTCAAACGTCATGACTGGAGACAATGGAAACAGGGCAAGCTCTCGAGCGGCGACTCTGACTGTCTCTTGCAACAGTTGAGAGACAAAGACCATTCGTGCCACATCAACAACCAGAGCAATCAACAAGGATAGGCTGACAGCAATAAGAGAAAACTCGACTAAAACTGAGCCGCGATCATTCACTCCAGGCACGCGTCTTACTTTTCTGACGCTCTCGTTTTTCTTCATGAAAAAACACAACAAACTTGCCGAATTATTCATTGAAATTTATGGATGACTTATTCTGTGTTTCATCGCTCAAGAGCACCGTCATGAAAAAACCCCATCTTCACAGACTGATGCCGTTCGATAAAATCTGGTTCAAGCTTTATGCCAAGGATGAGAAACTGGGAATATTGAAGAAGATTCAACAGGACTTGCGAATAACAAGAAAGACACGAATATACCAGGCAAGAATTTCCTTTATTCTAGGCAATTTTTACGAATTTCCAGAATAAGACCTTCGAGACATTTTATCGTTTACGGAACTAAGTGCTTACATCACTCGCGTAGAGTAGGCAAGAGAGTTCCCTATCGAAGAAATCAAGCACTGGAATTGATCAGCCTAGGAGAACGGTATATTTACCGTCACTTTCATGAATCAGTCCTGACCTCGACAGAATTCAAATGATCCTACCGAATATGTAACCGATGAATACTCCCTTAATTCGCTGGGCTATCGTTTTCGCCATTCTTGTATTAGGCCAGCACTATGTCTTGAAACAATGGGGATGGGGACCTGAGACGTTACAGAATCTTGATGTCGATACCGTTGTGGCTGCGCTGTCCAATTCCAAAAAACAACCAACGACATTGACGAATGATTTTGAAGGAGATGTCGTTATTCCACTCAAAAAAAATGGAGGAGGATGGATCATTTCCGTTGAACTCAATGGGCTATACTCTGCCAACCTGATCGTCGACACTGGCGCTACCGTGACCAGTCTATCCGAGAACTTAGCTTTTGACATGGGACTGACCGCTGATCCACGCTACCCTCCGATTTCGGCCGAAACAGCCAATGGAACCACTACCGCCTGGCTCACTCACGTCCAAACGATTCGATCAGGAGAGGCAGAACTCAATAACTTGCAAGTTGCCATTCTGGATTTCTCAAACTTATCACAGAGAAATATTAGCGGTCTCTTAGGGCTAAACTTTCTGAATAACTTTGAATGGCAGCTTGATCAGGAACATGAAAGCTTAATTCTCAAGCTCAAATCCTAAGTTTTTTTCTCCTATACAGGTTTAGGGTTTCACAAATCCGTACTTTTTCATCGTCGGCAGATTTTCCTCCTGGCAGTACCTATTCAGTGGACTAACCTCCCAATCTCCTGAAAAAATTCCGAGAAATCTATATATTCTTGACAATTCTAGAAGGCACTGTGGTAATAGTAGACGCACAGTAATATTCACTAGACTTGCGACTGACACATCATGAAATTTTTTGTATATGCAGACAATCTGAATCCTGTTCAGCTAAAACGTCGAGCTCCGGAGCACAAGTGGCTTTATCATGCCTATCTGCCGGACCACACGATTCAATTTTCTCGATGGTCTTCTCAATGGCGCTGCGGATTAGCCACCATCATGCCTTCTCAAGGTGAACGCGTATGGGGAGCCGTCTTTGATATTACAGAAGAAGACCTTACAGAACTCGATAAATTTGAAGGTGACCTTCCTGAAGGCGCATTTCGGCATTTAGAAGTGAATGTCGTTAAAGAAGATGAGCAGAAAGAACTAGTCATCACTCATTCTGCACAGGTCATAGGGAAATTTAAGGCTAAAGAACATTATTTAGATTGGATCCTTACGGGAGTCCGGCATTGGAAGCTCCCGGATGAATGCCTAGAAATGTGGCAAATCTTTCGCCCTCGCTAACAGCCAGCCTAGGGCGATACAGTTTTCGATCGCCCAGCACTTCAGAGGAATGTACCCATTCACGTAGTCCTAAGTCATTGTTCCAAATATAGGAGAATCCCTTATGCCGAAACCTAAATATCATATCTTAGTCTGTACAAACTCCCGTCCCCCAGGCCATCCTAAACCGTCATGTGGTGCCGCTGGATCTCAGAATCTCCTCATGGCCTTAAATATGGGATTGATCGAACGCGGGGTGCAACCTGGTGAGGTGTTGGTGACAGGATCAACATGCCTTGGACCTTGTGAACAAGGTCCAACTGTCGTCGTCTACCCAGATGGAACCTGGTATTCACAAGTTAAAGAAACTGATGTCGCAAAAATTCTCGATGAGCATATTAAAGGTGGAACGCCTGTAGCTGACTTAAAGCCGGATGCCGTCTGGGGGTGATCGTTTAGGATAGCCATGGCTGATCATTCCCACACCCACAGTTCATCGACACCCGGTCATTCGGAAAACCCGTCTCACATTGAACATAAAGACCAGGGGCCTCACGAGATTGGATGCATGGTCATTACCTGTAGCGACACTCGTACTCCAGAAACGGATACGAGTGGTCAACTTATTCAGCAACTACTCAACCAACGCCGCCATCGTGTGAGTTCATATACGATCATCAAAGACGAACCGGAAGAAATCAGACGCTTATTAAGCGAGGCAGCCTCGAATGATTCGATAGAAACCGTCATCATCAACGGCGGAACTGGCATCTCACGACGAGATGCCACCTTTGAAGCTATTGATGAGTTACTTGAAAAACGACTTGACGGATTCGGTGAGATTTTTCGCTACTTGAGTTACAAAGAAATTGGCTCACCGGCCATACTGAGCCGAGCGACGGCTGGACTGTATCACGGGAAGGTGATTTTTTCAGTCCCCGGCTCAAAAGGGGCTGTACAGCTTGCCATGGAAGAACTGATCCTCCCAGAAATGGGGCACATTGTCGGCGAAATGCGAAAATGAGTTGCCACTCCCTCTCCCTGACAAAACTTGACCTCGAAGAAGAGTCAAGGCCAAAAATATCAACTTCCCAAATGTTTTTTATTTAAACGACACTCGCCCTCACACGAAGCTGAATGGTAGGAAAAGAGGATTGTGCTGTTCGTGATGATCGAGGAAGAGAATCGAACGTAAGAAGAGAATGTTCCTTTAGCAGACAGCTGAACTACCTACTAGGGCATGGCTTTTAGAGGGAATCGTTCGGGATGCTCTATTGACTCCAAGCCCAAATCAATGTCGAGATCTGGCCAATAAAAATGGCCTGCCGTAGGTTGCTCGACATTGAGAATGCTCCCTATGGGGACGTCCTTAAACCATGGAAAATCATCATACGAGAGGAATAGTTCTCGGTCCGAAACTAAAAGCCAAAAACCATGAGCAGAAACATTGGTAATTTCAACTTCTGAAATGGGTGTTCCACGAGTTCTTGAGTTCATCTTGATGTTCCTCAATAATTTCTTCAATTTCTCTCAGTTGTGAACGTGATAGACCATAATTTCTCGCCAATTCGAGTTGGGGCTCTAACCAAAACTTTGCTTCTCCGTCACTACAGATGACATGAACATGTTGTCGCGATTCTTCACGTGAAAAGAAAAAGAATCGATACCCTGCTGTCGAAATACCGTAGGACTCATCTTATCAGAAAACGCGAAAGCCGCAGTATCGTTTGTGAACATCCATGATATTCTGTGCAAGCAATAAGAGTCTTTTTTGCCATCATGAAATTAAACGAGCTGCATTCACGTATGAACTTTACCAGATCAGAAAAGTTTACGCTTCATTTTTTTCATATTTCCCTATCTTTCCTTTCTTTTTCGCTTAATAATGAGGAATTGAATGACCGGATCACTCAGAAGCTCACTTTCATTCCTCTAACCACTACTTTCAGGGATGATGCAGAACCTAATGTCCTCAAGAGTTCGCCTAATTCCCATGATCGGGACAGGTCAGATTCTAGAAAACTTCGTTAAGTATAGTCTTTTAATTTTTTCTCAGTACCTATGCGCCAACGCCTGCAGGCTCTAGCCGTGCCACGACTCTTTTATAGGGTCGATGTGTGTTCTTGCGTTCTACCGGACATGTGTATGCCGTGAGCAGAGATGAGGTTTCGCTAGAGTCCGTTGAGTGAACGCCTCTCATTGGGCGGGCTTGTTTGAGATTCTATGGTTTATGTCAAGCCTCGTGTGAGGCGGGCCGGGTTAAATGTGGTCTGATAGCGGTGAATGGACCAAGCCGCTCGGGCAATTTTCCGAGCGATAATCACTAAGATGGCCGTTGATCTCCCCCCTTGGATGCGATACGAGTCATAGATGGGTTTCCAGACTTTGGTTTTGACGGCAGCCATGGCCGCATTAAAGAGTAAGCGGCGCAATTCGGCCGGGCCTCGTTTGGACAAGCGCCGGCGTCCGCTCTTCTGCCCTGAGTCCTTGGCTCGTGGGGCTAATCCGGTAAAGGCGACAAAGGCATCGGCATTGCGGAACCGCACCCGCTTTAAGGTATTGGTGAGGCTCATCCCCACCAACGGGCCGACACCCACAATAGTCTCAACTCGTTGTTGGGCATGCTGATGGGGTGGGGACTGGGCCGCCACGGCGGCCATCGTCGCATCCAACTTGGCCAGTAAGGCCTCCAGCTGCCGGACCACGGCGTTGACCTCACTTGTACAACCCTCAAGATTGGCCATCGTCAACTTCAGGGCATTCTTCAATCGAACAATTTTGGCCCGACGGCGAATCAACCGATCCACCTGCCGCTGCTGGGCGGTTGGGGGCCTGTAGGCGCGCAACCCGGAATGCTCTTGAGCGATCATCCGAGCGAGCAACGTGGCATCGACTCGGTCGGTTTTCGCTCGGGCCCCTAGGGCTTTGGCATAAGGCCGCGGCTCCAATTGAAAAACGCCGTGATGACTTTGAAGAGATTTTTCAATGATGGAGCTACAAAGAAATAAGCTCGCCAGCCAAGTTATAGCGAATCCAAATAAGTTCCAGCTGAGGCCAATCAACTAACCTTGCGCGATTACTCACCTCAGACATGCGGAAGGTTATACCCGCTTGGATTATAGCGAATACAAATACGCTCCAGCTCAACGTACAAGTTGGACTGTATCGTTTCGGTATAACTGAAACGACTATAAGCCGGGCGACAGCCGGCCTGTATCACGAGAAGGTGATTTTTGCAGTCCCCGCTCAAAAGGGGTTGTACAGCTTGCCATGGAAGAACTGCTCCTCTCAGAAATGGGGCACATTGTCGGCGAAATGCGAAAGTAGTCAATTAGGATTTATTGCATGATTTACTTTGACAACAATCAATACATTATTTTTCCTTCAGCCACCATGACCACTTGTCCGCCGACTTTGACGGCTTGAATCATATCATCATCAGAAAAAACCTGAATGATGATGCGTGAAGGTCGATCGATTTCATACCCTTGCTCTGCGATAATTTCTGTCGTGGGGCCTACTTCGACTACACCATTTTTCACCAGATAGGCTCCTAGCGCGCCGCTCGCACTTCCCGTTGCCGGATCTTCATCAATTCCAATTGGTGAGGCAAACATCCGCGTATGGACCGTCGAGGCGTCATCAACGGTCATCGTGCTGTAGGTCATGATGCCGTTTGTCCCAAAACGTTCACAAATATCAATGATCGCATTATGATCAGGAACGATCGATTTGACCGCGGTTAACGATCGAATCGGGACAATAAGAACCGGCAAGCCGGTCGAGACGACTTCAATGGGAAACTGGCTATGGTTGACTGAAGTATTCTTGAGACCAAGTGCCTGGGCGATATCAAACTGGTCTTCGACTTTTTCAACCACTTCAAGAAATTGTGGCGCAGGCTGCGACATCACAACGCGATCAATGGCTCCTTTGAGGACATAGAGTTCGGCAGGAAAGACCCCGATATTGCATTCGTAGTGTATGCGTGTAATCGGTTCTTCGATGGCAAGTTCCCGTTGCATTCCCAAGACAAAGCAGGTCCCCAGGATAGGATGACCAGCAAATGGAATTTCATGTGTTGGAGTAAAAATGCGAAGTTTAAAATTCGCCTCAGACTGACTCGGCGGTAAGACAAACACCGTCTCAGAAAGATTCATCTCTCTGGCAATCTGTTGAAATTCTCTATTTGATAGATCGATGGCCTGAGTAAACACCGCGACAGGATTGCCGCCAAAGGGCACGTCCGTAAAGACATCAGCTTGATAGAAAGGCAGGTAGCGAGTCGTTGAGTCCATCTTGGACAAAGAAGAATCGAGGGACAATTCCTCTATACGTTCATGAATAACATGGAATGCGTGTTATTGTATTGAGGCATCATACAGAATTCCAGTCTACGCAGCAAAGTTTTTCGTGTTGGATTCTTATGAATGTATATCGGGCTTCCATAGAGGCAGGAAACTGGTTCGTGTTTCTAGGGAAAGAAGACGGCCTTCTTATATTGACAGACGAAGAAGTACTTTGAGAGGATTTCTTTGGAGAATCAACAATGAATACGTTAAGCATTCAACAAGCCTTAGAGCTTTTTGAACTTCCACAACCCGTAAGCCAAGATCGGCTGAACGAACGATACCGGAAACTGCTGCACACCTGGCATCCGAACCGCTATGCCAGCCTCACAAATAATCCTAAGAAATATATGGTAATGTATAAAAAAGGAGAAGAGAAAACGAAAGAAATTCACTCGGCGTACCAAGTCCTCAAAGATTGGCTACACAACGACGAAATATCCGGACCATAGAGGCATTATCGACGTTAGGGCGTCGCATGACTTACCACCCGGCTCATCCCAGCATCACCATCTTTTTCAGCTGAATCCGCATTGGCCATCGGCCAGGTAATCAGGCCCTGCACTCCATCAGTTCGCTGAATCTCACGGCCGGCTTTCGTCGCATAGATTTGAGGAAGATAGTTGGAACCGTATTTTGAAATATACAGAAAGACATGCTCCCGGGCGTTGACTCGAACTGCCCAGGGTTCGAAGTCATTTTGGTAGAACTCTTCACACAGCTGCATCGCATCAATACAGCTCACTCCCCCTTCGGGGTCATTGAGGGTGTAATAATAATCTAAGGGGATATCGTATTCTTCTTGCTTGTGAATCGTGATGCCAAATTTTTCAGGATCACGGACCATAGGAGTATGGCGATAGGCAACGAAATAAAACAATTCCGTTGAATGAATATACCGTTTGTTGTCGAGAAGAAACTGTCGCGTGTCTTCCGCTTCTTCACGAGTCTCGCCGGGAAATCCGTAGAACGCCATCACATGGTTCCAGATACCGGCTTTGGCAGCTTCTCGTAAGTTATTTTCAATCACACTTTTTTTCGCGTGC
>BQIU01000051.1 GCA_021603905.1 Nitrospirales bacterium | reverse complement strand
ACGATAACTTTTCCTGCATACTCTTCGATTGTTCGAATGAATGCTTGTTTACCCGCATCTCGCTCATCTTTTGGAAGACGACGCCACTGTGGATCAACTTTGTAGTAGGCAAAATTTACATATTGACGCTTGGCGGGTTCTGGACTAGCCATGAGAATTCCTCCGACTCCGATGTCAGGATTGGTGTGAAAAACTATTTTTACTAAAGACAAAGCCTATCTAGCACCTCTCTTGTAAATTTGTCAATATTTCTCTACGTTTTGAGGGATTTTCATAGAAAATATGAATTCAAGAACAAGCCGGTATGCTCGAAAATTGATTTATGTGAAACCTTATGAAGTTAAAGTTTTTCTTTACTATTGATTGAAAGGTTTTCAATTGACAGTTTATTAGGGATTTGTTATCCGCATCGTATGGTCGTTTTACTGTTCTTATGTTGATGCTTATAAGGAATCTCCTTCAGCTTTTGATACTTCTTGTGGCGATACTCGCGGCCAATGAAGATTCTTATGGCATCGTCGTAAACCCAACGCACGAGCAAATTCAAAGCGCGATCTTCAAGGGGAAGGCTGCGGTACGGTCGAAAACTCCTCCGTCCCAACTCTACTGGCGGTTTGGCTCAGCAGAGACTTTGCAACCGCATGGGTTTATCATGACAAAACTTGGAGGACTTGCGGTTCTCTCTGCACACTATGCGTTCCGATCAGCATCTCCGACAGAACAGGATATTGCTAGAGTCAGCAGAGATTCAGCACTCCAAGTGAGTGTGACCGTGTTCGGATCATTTCCTGAGTTTGGAAAGGACAGTTATATGGTCCTTAAACAGGGGGAACGTCTAATTAAACCAACGAAGATTAGATTTGATGCGCAAGCTCATCGAAGTGACGTTTGGCCCAAGGATCCGGCATATCGAGCGAAAGTGGTGGCCTCTTTTTCCTATGACCTCATCAATCCCTTGCTCCCGACAACGATTTCAGTTTTTCCTGGAGAAGGCGGCGAAGTTCGCTTTGACTTGGATTTTTCTGAAATTCCATAAACTAACAAAGTTGTTCTCTTTAATTTGTTTAACAAAATTAACAGGATTTTGTGAGAAAGGTATATCGTGTCTCTTAATAACTCAAGGGCCGAAATCATCGCGATTGGATCAGAATTCCTGCATGGCGGTCGGCTCGAGTCGAACTCCATCTTTTTAGCTGAAGGTCTGGCAAAATGTGGTATTGCAGTAGAGTGGAAGACGCTTGTCGGTGATAGTGAAAAGAACATTGCGCTGGCCATCACCACTGCAGTTCGTCGTGCCAATGTGGTGATCGTTACAGGAGGCCTTGGTTCGACGGTCGATGATTGTACACGGGAAGCCGTGGCCGCCGTGACAGGTCGGAAGTTGCGACGGCGCCTAAAGGCCTTTACGGTATTAAAGACACGGTATGCCGCGCATGGACGACCGTTAACCAACGTGGTTTCTCGTCAGGCGTTTCTTCCCGTCGGAGCGGAGATGCTTGAAAACCCTGTTGGTTCTGCTCCAGGATTTCTTCTTGAATGGAAGCGATCCGTGATCATGGCACTTCCAGGCGTTTCAAAAGAGGCCCAAGCCATATTCGAAACCCAAGTGGTTCCACGTTTAGCATCATGTGTTTCACAATCAACCCGGTTGCAGCAGAAGATGTTCTTTACCGTTGGACTCACGGAGTTGCAGGTTGATGATCGGCTTCACCCAATCATTCGGCAATCCCAGTCAGTCGAACTGAGCCTACTTGCCTCGGTCTTGGGTGTTACCGTGGTTCTCCGAGCTTGGATCCCTCAGGGATCGGGTCGATCGACAAATCAGAAATTTTCTGAATTCGAATCACTTGTTTCCTTGATTCGTCAAACTCTTGGGGACAGCATGTATGGAGAAGACGAACAGACAATGGAAGATGTCGTGGGACAGCAACTCAAATCTGCATCGCTATCCTTAGCGTTAGCCGAATCTTGTACTGGCGGACTCATTGGACACCGTCTGACCCAGATTGCAGGAAGTTCCGCATATCTCGATCGATCGTTTGTGTGTTATAGCAACCAAGCCAAACAAGATCTTTTGGAAGTTCCTAGGAAACTGCTGAATCGTCATGGAGCCGTGAGTGCATCAGTTGCTCAAGCTATGGCGATTGGCGCACGCAGGAAAAGTCAAACGGATGTGGGGTTAAGTGTCACAGGGATTGCTGGTCCAGGTGGAGGGACGGCGAGCAAACCCGTCGGACTTGTCTTTATTGGAATTGATGGACCCTATGGGACCCATGTAAAGCCTTTTCAATTCTATGGTGATCGACAGGATGTCAAAATGCGAGCGTCTCAAGCTGCTCTAAATATCCTCCGTTTGTATCTTTTGCGTTTTTTCAAGTCATAGGTCTCTCCCATGTCCATTCGTGTGTTTCTTGCCATTAGTCTAAATTCAGAGATTTGCGAAGCGCTTGATCAATTTCAAGATCACGCTGCTTCGATTCTCACCGTCAAGTGGGTGCGTCCCGACTCTATGCATCTGACAGTCAAATTTCTTGGTGATATTGAACCAGGGCACGTGGCGGTTCTTCAAGAAGCTCTTCGGGAAGTCGTTGAGGACACAGCACAATTTTCGCTGAGAATTAAAGGTATTGGAGGGTTTCCGTCGTTGCAAAGACCGAGAGTCCTGTGGGCAGGTGTGTTCGGTGAAGTTGATCATTTGGAAGTCCTGGTGTCATGTGTCGAGTCGGCGCTGAGTCCTCTCGGCTATGCGCAGGAGAGCAGACCTTATCATCCTCATCTGACGCTTTCTCGGATCAAATCCAACACTCGTGAAATTGGGCGGATCATCGAATCATCCGATCTCCTTAAACAAGAATGGGTGTTCGGCAATGTCATCGTCGATCGACTCTGTTTATTTCAAAGTCGACTCACATCCCATGGAGCCATCTATTCGCTCTTGTGTGAATTGCCATTCGGAAAGAAGAATGTTTAAACATTCGCGATCTATAGCGAATCCAATTAATTTCCAGTTTATGAGGAAAGGTTGCCTCGGCGACGATTGTTGTATGCCTCTCACAGGATTGATGGGGTATCCACTGGTGAGATCTGTTAGCCTCTGAAGTGTTTATTACAGGTCGCCTAGCAGCGTAATACTACGCCTCAAACATGGGAAGATTATACCCGCTTGACTGTACTGACAATGATTGACGTTTTCTCTCACGTATTGGATAGCAACATTAGTACAAGTGAGCGCTTTATTGTTTCGGTATGACTGAAACGGCTAAGGCATTTTACCTGGTATTCGTTCAAGTGTTCTCAATATCCAAGGAGATGGGCCTTATGAAAATGATTAGTGCGATAGTGTTTGCTGGCTTATGGACGGTGAGTGGTGTTTCGGCCTATGCCGAAAGTATTGATAATCGTGTGACTGTGTTGACTTCCGGCTATGTACAGCCAATTGACGGTCGTGGATTTCTCCCTGGTGCCCAAACAGATGGTGCGCGTAAAGTGGCAAGTACGATCTCGGTTGTGCAAGGGGAAGATATTGTGCTCATCGTCGACCCAGGAATGGCGGCGCCCAAGGTTTGGGGCGAAGTACTCGTCACCCTTCATTCATTAAACATTGTCCCGAAAGATGTGACGCATGTGTTTATCAGTCACCACCATCCAGACCACACAACACACTTGGGGCTATTCCCTGAGGCCGTGATTGTTGACTTTTGGGCATCATATAAGGATGACCTTTGGGAAGATCATCCCGACAACTATGAATTGGCTCCTGGAATCAAGGTCGTTCGCACCCCTGGCCACACAGATGAGGACGCAAGTTTGCTGGTGGAAACGACGGAAGGTACGTATGCCTTCACGCATTTGTGGTGGGGGCCTGATCTGGAACCTCAGGAGGATCCATTAGCAGAAGATCCCGATGGCCTCAAAAAATCTCGTCAAATGGTGTTGCAGCAGGCAGACTGGATTGTTCCAGGACATGGAGAGATGTTCAAGAACCCGCAGCACAACGCGGTAAATGTGACGAAGAAACAACGGGATACGTTAGTCAACGCCGTGCAGAATGCCAGTGCGGCGTGGGGTAAGGCGTTTAATAGTGGTGATGCCGTAGGATGTGCGAGCGCCTATGAAGAAAATGCCATCATGATCGTGGAACCTTTTGGAACCTTTACCGGGCGTAAAAATATTCAGTCGTTTTGGGGAAAGTTGATTTCGCAGGGGTATACAGGGGTGGGCTACGATAACCCGACGCTCGAGGTTATCAATGCGAAGGCCGCTGTCATCACATCGAAATGGGAAATGAACAAAGCGCACGGCGTGATTACAAAAGAGCTTTGGGTTTTACAGGAGGACGGTGTAGCGAAACTCAAGGTCGATGCGTTTGAAGTGTTGGGCAATAAGTAACCCTGCGCCCAATAATCGTGAGAAGGCCACGGGGCTCTTCGATGGATTTTTTTAAAAGAAATTCTGTGTTGCATGTATTGTAGAGGCGATCTGTGTACGTTGGCTTTTTGCCATTAAAATAATATGAATCAACTTGATGTACAAATTGGTGACTGCTTTGGTTTTATCCCAAAATCCTGGCTACTGTATTGAAGAAAAGTCCGTCGAAATACATCTCCTATCACCATTATGCATCTTATAGCCTCCCTATTATCAAACACTCGAGGAAGTGGAATGTTTTTTTTGAAATATCATGTTTTGTGTAAAAATGGTGTTTGACAATGTGGCTCTCAATCGATTTTGTTTGGCTCAACGTATAGCGTACCTCAAAAGTTCTTGTGGTCATTTGCCTCTGGAGATGCCAAGGTACAGTGTCTGCCTTACCTTAAAAAAGAAAGCTTGGTACCTCTTGGTATCAAGCTTTCTTTTAAACGTGGGATGGCTGGCCGTTCGTTATTTCTTTATTTCCGTTCTTTTGCGAGTTCGCCAAAGGGCAAGTCCTACCAGTCCGCTGCCCATCAAAGAAATTGTGCCTGGTTCGGGAACGGCTCCTACAGGACTACCATTCTGCACAGTATAATTAATTGTGCCATTCCAGGTTCGCGGATCAAATACGGTGCCAAATAAGTCTGCGTTTCCGACACCAAGGTTTAGTTGAAGGTCTGCATTGGCAAATGTATTGTTCCCGTTGGTGTAATTAATGTTCGTAGGCCCACCCGTTGTCACGTAGATTCCGGTTACTGAGTTTGCAAGTAGGCTAAAATCGGTTACATCCATAAAAGTCGGAATATTAACACCTGCAGAGGTCACACCCGAGGTGTGGGAAACGAGAGTCCAAGCGGATGCATTGTTTTCAAATCCCATAAATGTTCCATTTCTTGTGTACACGCTTATGGAATTGGTAGTTTCGGAATCTAAATTAAGCTCCATAGAGTTTACCGTTAACGTGTTTCCAAAAGTTGTAATATTGAACATGTTGCCAGACTGTCCATTGTTCGATGTAAATGTGGTTGTGATTGAAGCAGCTTGAACCTGACTGATCGTACCAATTAGAAGCCCTATGGTTAAAAATAGTGTTATGAAACGTTTCATGAATTGTTTTTCCTCCGTAATAGAAGATTTAAATAAAAAAGAAATAGAAGCAGGAAGTATTTTTCTCCATGTCCTCTTCACTCATTCTGAATGCCGCAACTTCTGTGCCGACTCTCATGCGGTTTCCTTGACGTGACGAAAGTTGAGAGGGTTGAGAGTACTTGGAGGTAGATTGTGTTCGGTAATAAGTAATTGTGTTCTGTTGCTTTCAAAGATGATAAATATGAACGTTACACTGGAAGTTGAGTCTAAAGTAAGAAAACTTGACGGCTTTATCAGAATCTGTCAGAAACGAAAGATGAAAATCTTGAAAATCAATCATTTAAGGGTAATTCTAAAAGACGTAATAAATTCGACATTTCGAACCCATTGTGGTGTAAGTCTATGTGTTGCTTCAATTGATATCTGTTAAATCCTCTTCTAAAAGTTTAATTTTTCTGCTTACGTCTCTTTCGTTCTTTTCTTGTTGATTTATGAGATATAAATGGGGGGCTGTGATACACGAAATTGCGGGTTGATGAACGACAAAATATTTGAAACTGAGATTTCAATTTTCTAGTGAGAGAGAGCTAGCCAGACAATTGGGTTCTAAATAATGTGAGGGAAACCCCATTTACCTCTTCTGCGAGGTTCGGTATGATAAAGATCTCTACGTAAACCTAAACCAACACGACGATAATTTACCAAAGGACCACGAATGAGTAACCAGACTACCGAAAAAGATGGGAAAAAGCGTGCGCTTGATCTCGCTCTGACTCAAATTGAGAAGTCATTTGGGAAGGGGGCGATTATGAAGCTCGGAGGCGCCGAGGTTCAGGCCGATATTCCCGCAATTCCGACTGGATCGCTAGGACTGGATTTAGCCCTGGGAGTTGGAGGACTACCGCGAGGGCGTGTCGTAGAGATCTTTGGGCCTGAGTCTTCTGGGAAAACCACGTTGTGTTTGCATGTGATTGCGCAAGCTCAAAAGGCGGGAGGGGCGGCGGCCTTTATCGATGCTGAGCATGCGCTCGATATTGCGTACGCCAAGAAGTTAGGGGTTGAAACGGATGACTTACTCGTGGCTCAACCGGATACCGGAGAGCAAGCGTTAGAAATTACTGAAACCTTGGTACGAAGCGGAGCGTTAGATGTCATTGTCGTCGACTCGGTGGCCGCGTTAGTGCCACGTGCAGAAATAGAAGGAGAAATGGGGGATTCTCATATGGGTCTGCAGGCCCGTCTCATGTCGCAGGCTCTTCGGAAGTTGACGGGGGCGATTTCCAAATCGCATGCGACCATCATTTTCATCAATCAAATACGAATGAAAATCGGCGTGATGTTTGGAAATCCAGAAACCACGACAGGGGGAAATGCGTTGAAATTTTATTCTTCTGTCCGTCTGGACATTCGACGTATCGAATCGATTAAAGAAGGCCAAGACGTCATGGGTAATCGCGTTCGTGTCAAGGTGGTCAAAAATAAAACAGCGCCGCCATTTAAACAAGCCGAATTCGATATTATGTTCGCAGAAGGGATTTCGAAAGTTGGCGAACTTGTCGATTTGGGTGTTGACCGCCGAATTGTTGACAAGGCCGGTGCATGGTATTCCTATAAGGAAGAACGCTTAGGGCAGGGACGAGAGGCGGTCAAAACGTTTCTAAAATCTAATCCTGATATTGCAAAAGACATTGAAAAGCAGATACGAGAGGCAGCAGGTCTTGTTTCCAAGACCGAGAACCCTGAACAAACAGTATCAGAACCAAAAGTTGTCGGAAAAAAAGTTGTGGGGAGCAAAGGCTAAACTCCATTGCGTAAGAAGTGTTCATTATTTGGATCTTAGCGATTATCCATTGTGCGTCTGTTAATTCATGAATTTTTCTGCACATGAACTTCGGCAATCCTTCCTTGATTACTTTTCAGAGTACGGGCATATCTCCGTTCCCAGTGCTCCTCTCATCCCTCAAGCCGATCCGACGCTCTTATTCACCAACGCAGGAATGAACCAGTTTAAGCGTGTGTTCCTTGGTGAAGAAACACGCGCCTATACCAGAGCGGCCAGCATACAAAAATGTATGCGTGCTGGTGGCAAACATAACGACTTGGAGAATGTTGGGTATACGAATCGGCATCATACGTTTTTTGAAATGCTTGGTAATTTCTCCTTTGGTGACTATTTCAAGGAGGAAGCGATTGTCTTTGGGTGGGAATATTTGACCAAAGTTGTCGGGTTACCGACTGAGCGTCTTTGGGTCACAGTCTATCGCGAAGATGATGAGGCCTTCGACATCTGGCAACACCGTATGGCGGTGCCGTCTTCTCGCATTATTCGGCTTGGAGAAAAAGATAATTTTTGGCAGATGGGAGACACCGGACCTTGTGGTCCATGTTCTGAGATTCATATCGATCAAGGTGAAGCCTTGGGGTGTGGTCGATCGACCTGTGGAGTGGGTTGTGATTGCGACCGGTATCTTGAGATATGGAATCTCGTTTTCATGCAATATGATCGAGATGCCTCTGGAACTCTCCATCCGCTTCCAAAGCCCAGTATTGATACCGGGATGGGGCTTGAGCGTTTAGCGGCGGTAAATCAGGCAGTCACTTCTAATTTTGATACTGATCTCTTTCGACCCCTCTTGAAGGCGATTGGAGAGCGAACGAAGAAAACATACGGTACGGATCCAGGCTCAGACCGATCGATGCGTGTGATTGCCGATCATTTACGTGCCATGACCTTTCTCATTGTCGATGGCATTTTGCCATCGAATGAAGGCCGGGGCTATGTGTTGCGACGGATTCTCCGGCGGGCTTCTCGGTACGGCCGTCTCTTAGGATGTACGGAACCATTTTTGTATGAACTCACTGAACGGGTCGTTCAAGAAATGAAGGCAGCCTACCCCTCTCTTGAACAGAGTTCATCCATTGTTGTGGAAGTTGTTCAGCGTGAAGAAGAGCGATTTATTGGAACATTAGAGCAAGGTACCCCTATTCTTGATCGCCTCGTGAACGAGGCCAAAACGCAGGGCCTGAGTACGTTGGAAGGGGAAACAATATTTAAGCTTTACGATACCTATGGATTTCCATTAGATCTCGTCGAGGATGCAGCTCGTGAAGAAAATTTAGAGTTAGATCATGAAGGATACCAGCGCGCGCTGAATGCACAGCGTGAACGTGCGAGAAAGGCGACAGCCTTTACAACTTCCGAGGTGAAGCCGTATCTGAAAGAACTGAAGACATTAGTCTTTCCAACAACGTTTGTTGGTTATCAATCGTATGAAGGAGAGGGAGCCGTCCAAGCCATTCTTCGGGACGAACAATTGGTTCAGGATACGGTCCAAGGTGATCAGGTTGAGCTTGTTCTAGAAACTTCTCCGTTTTACCCGGAAGGCGGTGGACAAGTCGGCGACCAGGGTGTGTTGACAGGCCCGCATGGCCGAGTTCAGATCCAATCGACGTCGAAAACGGACATGGGATTTTTCTTGCATCAAGGTCAAATTGTTGAAGGAAGTCTTCGTGTCGGTGACCCTGTGAGTGCAAAGGTGAATATTGCTACACGGAACGACGCTGCGAGAAATCATACGGCGACGCATCTTCTCCATGCCGCGTTGCGTGAACTGTTAGGTCCGCATGTCAAACAGTACGGATCGCTTGTGGCCCCGAATCGTTTACGATTCGACTTTGCACATTTCAAGTCATTGTCTCATCGAGATATCGATGACATTGAATTGTTAGTAAATGAGCAAATACGATCAAACACAATCGTCCAGACTAATGTCATGGGCATTCAGGACGCGATTGATGAGGGAGCCCTCGCGTTTTTTGGCGATAAATACGGAACGGAAGTCCGTGTGGTCGGAGTCGGGTCCTTTAGTAAAGAGTTATGCGGAGGAACACATTGTACGCAGACGGGAGAAATCGGCATCTTTCGAATTATCTCGGAAGGGGGGATTTCTGCGGGCGTTCGTCGGATTGAGGCACTCACCGGTGCTGGTGCATTACAGCACACAAAACAGATTGATGAACAAGTACGTGAACTTTCGGCATTGATGAAAGTCAGCCCTCACGATTTGATTTCCAAAACACAAAAAACTCTTGCAACGTTAAAAGATATGGAACGTGAGCTTGAACAACTAAAAATGAAATTTGTCGCCAAAGAGTTAGATGATGCATCTATTGACTCCCGCATGATTCATGACATTCAGGTTCAGACGCAGCGTGTGGATGGGTTGACCATGCCGGAATTGCGTGCGCTTTCTGACAGAATTCGTCATACTGTTCCCAGTGGTGTATTAGTTCTTGGTTCGGCGAAGGATGAGAAGGTTTCATTGTTGGTGATTGTCACCAAAGATGTGACGAAACGCATCAACGCAGGAGATGTTGCCAAATCGATTGCGACCCATGTCGATGGTTCTGGGGGAGGTCGTCCGGATATGGCTCAGGCAGGAGGAAGTCAGCCGGAAGGGATCCAACAAGCTCTTTCGAAGGTCTTTGAATTTGTTGAAGAACATGGAAGGTCATAGTCTTATCGAAAACATGCATCAAATGTTCATTAATTTATTTGGCAAAAAACCGAAAGTATCTCTATCCATCTTTCCCCGGCACCATGTCCGTACTTTTAATAGTTTTTCAGTTTTCAAAGATAGGCGAAGGGCGCAAAGGGTCGGATGACCAACAATAATCAGGGTATGGCAGCATAAAACACAACATTATGCGAATGTCTTGAAGACTTAGTGTGAAAAAACTCTTCTTTATCGCTTTGCTTCTTTTCCTCGCAGTTCTCGCCAGCACTCTTATGCTCAATCGGCCAGCTGGAGATTCAAGTACGACACGAATCGTAAATATTCAGCGAGGGATGTCGTTGGGAGAAGTGGCCGAATCCTTACAAGAACAACGTCTCATTGCCAATGCGCAATGGTTTCGGGTCATGGGCAAACTCACGAGGGCCGATCGCAAAATTCAGCCTGGAGAATATGAGCTTCATGCTGGATTAACACCAACAGAAATTCTTTCACGATTAAAGGAAGGCAAGGTCTACTATCATGCCGTGACCATCCCTGAAGGGTATACTGTACGTCAGATTGCTGAAATTCTTGCCAAAAAGGACCTGGTTGATCAAGCAAAGTTTCTTGCATTAACTCACGATTCGAATTTTATCAAAAGTCTGAATTTAACGGTTCAGAGTTTAGAAGGTTATTTATTTCCTGATACCTATTTTCTGACACGTTTGACTCCTGAAGAAGAAACGATTCGAATATTTGTTCACAGATTCTGGAAAGCGTTTTCTCCAGCAATGCAGGCACGTGCTAAGGGAATGGACATGTCGGTGCAGGAAGTTTTAACCTTGGCATCTGTCGTAGAAAAGGAGACGGGGTTGTCTCGAGAGCGGTCAATGGTTGCAGGCGTATTTCATAACCGTTTGGCGCAAAATATTCCGCTTCAAAGTGATCCAACCGTCATCTATGCAATCGAGGCGTTTGACGGAAATATACGAAAACGTGATTTGTCTATCGATAGCCCCTATAATACCTATCAAGTTCGTGGTCTTCCTCCTGGTCCTATTGCGAATCCAGGTGAGGCGGCCATTCACGCGGCGTTGTATCCGACTCCCTCAGACTATGTGTACTTCGTTTCCAAAAACGATGGGAGTCATCAATTTTCTGTGACGTTGGCGGAGCACAACCGTGCTGTTGAAAAGTATCAGAAAAAACTGGGTAAACAAGCTTCTTGATGGTTCGTTCCTATCTCAATGACCATTGAAGAGAAATTACAAGAACTTGGCATCGCTCTTCCGTCGGCTCCTAAGCCTCTAGCCTCATACGTTCCAGCCTGTTTAGCCGGCGACTTGCTTTTTGTGAGCGGGGTCCTTCCTTTCCACGATGGGAAGCTGACGATAACTGGGAAACTTGGTCAGGAGTTGAATACAGAGCAAGGATCTAAGGCTTCGCAGACGGCGGTGCTGAATGCTTTAGCAATCATTCAGCAAGAACTTGGTACGCTGGATCGAGTTAAACAAATTGTGCGAATGACCGGGCACGTGGCATCGGCGACTGGATTTTCTGAACAGCCAGCGGTGATTAATGGCGCATCCGATTTTTTAGTGAAGGTGTTTGGAGAGTCAGGGCGACATGCGCGGCTTGCTGTCGGTGCGGCTGAGCTTCCACTCTGTGCACCAGTTGAACTCGAATTGATTGTTCAGGTGATAATTTGATGTCTCAATGATTTCTTGGAAATTTCATCACTAACGATTTGTATTCAAACACTGTGTCAGTTTCTGCTTCAATTTTTTACTCTCACCTGTTGTGGTAATCACCTCCATTGATGTTCGGTCCGGCTTCACTTTCGTTGTTTGACTCGCCAAAAGACTGCTTGATATAGTCCTTCCAAGATATTCACCACGTAAAAGTGTGTGTAAGTTATAAGGTATCGCGAGTCTTCGGCCAGGGAGGCGTCTCATCGTTTTTTTTATTTCTTCGTAGTATTTTCCTCTACGGAACTCTAATTTTAACATCATAAGGGTTTTTGGTTATGAACAATAAATTTGCTCTTTTTATAGCGGGCTTCATTGTTTCTGCCTTTTTGCCCAACATCATCTATGCGGAACTTCATCCAGAATCCGGGCCATTGGGAACGACTGTGACAATCAGTGGCGGGGAGTTTGGAGACTTTCAATCCACACAGAAAAATCGGGTTGAGTTTAATGGCGTGTCGGCTCTTGTTCAACAATGGGAGCCAGACTTTATTATGGTGAAAGTTCCCCTTGAAACGAAAACCGGTAAGGTGACGGTCATTAATGGAGATGCCGAAATTGCTGTTGGGTCTTTTGCTGTACAGCAAATCCAGATTAGCCGACTCGAGCCAGCAAAAGCTGAGGCTGGATCAACCCTGGTCATCCATGGTGAAAACTTTGGCAATACTGCTGGTTCGCGTGATCCGAATACGATGTTTGGAGTCAATCAAGTGTTGGTCAATGGGATCCGAGCTCAAGTTCAAAAATGGCGTCAGAATAAAATCGAAGTTGCCATTCCTGCCAATGCGAGTACTGGAAATGTTGAGGTTCGCTTAGCTTCATCTGATCCGTTACCAGATGGATCTTGTTGTGCTCCGGTTGATTATATTCTGAGTAATGCTGTCCCGTTAACCGTGATTCCCAAAATTTCTATTCAACCGACGGAAGGTCCAGTTGGTAGTAAAGTTGTCCTGTCGGGTCAAGACTTCGGGGATACATTACCCGAAGATGCTTCAGTGTTGATTGGTGGTCAGCCAGCTGGTATCGCGCAATGGACCAATCGTACGATTGTCATTCATGTTCCGCTAAATGCGAAAAGCGGTCCAGTGACATTAACGAATCAAGGCGACACCCGAGAGGTTGCTCACTTCACCCTTCAGAAGAGTAAGGTTTCTGAACTGAGCCCTCTGCGTGGGCCCATCGGCACATTACTGACAATTAAGGGACAGCATTTTGGCGTCTTGTCTGAAGGGGGGAACACCGCGTATGCCTTTGACTTTGAACCAGGGGAAAATGGTGTTGAGATCGGTGGTGTTCCGGCTGTCATTCATCGATGGCTTGATAACCAAATTGACGTGTGGATACCGTACAGTGCAAAAAGTGGCGAAGTTGTGGTGAAGAGAGGAGCGTCTCTTCCTCATCAAGATGGAACCTGCTGTGAAGCCCACGATGTCGTGAAACTTGTTGCCGGTACATTTACGGTTGTAGAGCCCACGGTGACATCGTACTCTCCGAAGTCAGCCGGATTAGACGAGGTTGTCACGATTAAGGGGTCAGGGTTTGGAAGTTTTTTGAAAATTGCCGAACCCACAAAATTAAGCATCAATCAAAAAGGGCATGATTGGGAAATATATCGATTAGATGCAGATGTTTCACGTAGTGAAGTGATTCTCAATGGGCTGGCCGCGCAAGTCGTTTCTTGGAGCGATAAAGAAATTCAAGTGCGTGTGCCCCGCAGGCAAGCGTTTGGTGTGACAAACCCTGAAGGAATTGATTTGAGTCTTTTAAATGGTGAATTGATCGTCAAACGTGGTTCGTGGGACATTTTGGAAAATAAGAAATGCTGTACGCCAAAGAAATGGGTTTCGGCCGTTGCTGGACCATTTACCATTTTAAAACGTGGTTTACCCGATCCTAGCGCCTTTAATCCTAATAATCATCTATCTGATTAATTCTGAACGAGTTCATGGGAGTTGGTAATTTGAAACGTATGTACGCACTGTTGTTTGTATTGGTGGCGATTTTTTTGTCTGTTGCAAGTTCTGTCCATGCGGACTCAACAAACCCTGTCACAGCGAGCATTCAAGAGAGTGGAACGAAAGTGACACTTCTTGACACCTACTTTAAAGATAAAGCAGCCGGGTGGGCTGTGGGAGCTGGGGGAACACTTTTGCGAACTCAGGATGGGGGACAGACCTGGACGGCTCTTCCTCGACGAACAAATGTCCTGCTCACTGTCGTAACGTTTGCGGATGATCAGCATGGGTGGGTACTTGGGCAAAATGGAACAGTGCTTCATACAAGTAATGGCGGCAATACCTGGGTTCCACAAGTGAGTGGGACGAGTGCCACGCTATATGGTAGTCACTTTCTCACTCCGCAGACGGGCTGGATTGTCGGGGCGAGAGGGACGCTTCTCTATACCAATGATGGTGGAGAAAACTGGGAAGATCAAGGAAGCGATACAACTGCGGACCTCTTTGGAATCAAGTTTATTGATGAATCTGTTGGATGGGCTGTTGGGGCGTTAGGCGTCATTTTAGTGACGAAGGATGCCGGAAAACACTGGAAGCTTCAATCAACCGAGCAGAGCCCGGCAACGTTTTTTGATGTTGAGTTTATCAATGAAAACATTGGATGGACCATCGGCACACAAGGCTCGATATTCCAAACGATTAATGGAGGAAAGACGTGGAATGATCAAACTCGTCCATGCGGAGCTCCCTGTATTAAACCATCTGATCTAGTAGAAATTTACTTTATGGATGCGGTCACTGGTTGGATTATCGGAGAACGTGGGATTCTTCTCTATACGAAGGATGCTGGGTTTACCTGGACTGAGTCAGAGCCGGTTAGCTCTGTATCTCTATATGGCCTGTCCTTTCCTGACAAGATTAATGGTTGGGCTGTCGGTGATCAAGGGACTATTGTAAAATTCACGCAGAAGGCCCCTTAACATCTATTGTTGTAAACGTCACGTGTTTAAAGCGTTCTTGTACCATGACCATCCCTGTTATGGCCGCGGTTTCTGATCGAAGGATTTTTTTACCGAGCGTCACCTTTCTCATTCCTGAATTTTCTGCGTCTTGAATTTCCGCTTGACTCCAGCCTCCTTCCGGTCCGATTGTGAGAACAACGTTTTGATTATTTGAGAATGGTTGATCGTGCTCTGCCGCCGTGTTGATCACTGTAGGCTCTTCTCGTTCAACTAATATCAGGTTGTTTTGAGTTTCGGATAATGCATGAAGAAATGTGTGAAATGGTTGCGGTTCAAGAATGGCTGGGAAATCCCAACGCTCAGACTGTTGAGCCGCCTCTAGAGCTATTCGCTGCCATCGTACCTGATGGGACGTCATCGAACTCTTCCCTATTCGGCTTTGTACCCGTTCGGAAATAATGGGAATGATTGCATGTACGCCTAACTCTGTGGATTTTTGAATGACCCAAGCCATGTGTTCGCCTTTTAAGACCGATTGCGCAAGGGTGATCGTAGGTTGTTCTTGAGGAGGACCAATGACGGTATCTTGAATATTACCGTAGAGAGTGCGTTTGGTAATGTCTGTGACTTCAACAGAATGTCGCTGGCGTCGTTCGTCGCAAACCTGTATAGACTGACCTGGGCGGATTCGTAAACTTTTTACGATGTGCGTATAGAGAGAGCCCGCTAGCGAGATACGATGATTTTGGATTGTTGTGGAGGAGACAAAAAAAACCGGCATAGGGAACATTCGCCGGATAAAGAAAATGCCGACGTCGGCTATTATTCAAATAAGTTTTTGACTTTGTCAAAAAGGCCTTCCCCATCACCCTGCTCATTTAAGACATTACTTTCTTGGGCAAAGGCCATAAGAAGTTCTCGTTCGCGGAGCGTTAATTTTGTTGGAATTTTCACCTGGACACGAATCAGTTGATCGCCAGGTTGACCGTTTTTCACGCTGGGAATGCCTATTCCTTTTAACCGAAGAACCTTATCAGGTTGGGTTCCCTCAGGTATCTTGACCATGGTACTGCCTTTCAAGGTTGGTACTTCGACTTTCCCCCCTAGAGTGGCAGTCACAAAATGAACAGGAAGGTCATATAAGACATCGTTGCCTTTCCTTGTGAAGAACTGATGAGGTTTAACTGAAATGGCAACATACAAATCCCCTGGAGGACCGCCGTTGGAGCCATGCTCTCCTTCATGGGCTAATCGAAGCCGCATGCCGGTTTCCATGCCGGCCGGAATCGTGACGGACAAGGTACGTTCCCGATAGACGCGTCTTTTCCCGCGACATTCTCGACATGGATCGGATATAATTTTCCCCGTTCCTTGACACTCTCCACATGGTCGATTAATTGTGAAAAATCCTTGCTGAAGCCGGATTTGTCCAATACCTCGACATGTTGAGCACGTTTTAACTGATTTGTCAGATTGTGCCCCGGTTCCATGGCAAGTATCACACGTTTCCCATCTTGGAATTTTTAACTTAGCTTCTTTTCCGGTAACGGCTTCTTCGAAGGAGAGTTCAAGATTGTATTGAAGATCGGTGCCGGATTCAGCTCGAGACCGGCCTCGGCCACCACCAAAAAACCCTTCAAAGATATCTCCGAATACATCGTCAAATCCACGGCCAAAGTCAAATCCCTCAGCTCCACCAAACCCTTGTGGTCCGCCTGAGTGTCCGAACATGTCGTACTTTTTTCGTCGTTCGGCGTCACTCAGGATTTCATAGGCTTCTCCGGCCTCTTTAAACAATTCCTCTGCGGCCTTCTTTTTGGTGGCATCGCTTTGAAGGTCGGGGTGATGTTGTCTGGCAAGTTTTCGAAATGCCTTTTTGATGTCGTCTTCGGAAGCACTTCGATCAACACCGAGGACTTCATAATAATCACGTTTTCCAGTTTGTGCCATTATGTCAGAGCTGTCTCCATGTCAAAATGGTTGTACTCGGCATGTTGATCATGTATATGTCGCATGCACCCTCTCATTTATTCTACTCTATTTTGCTTCTTTGTCGACTTCTTCAAATTCCGCGTCAACAATTTTCTCATCTGAATTTGAAGAAGAGGTGTCATCACTATTCGTGTCCTCAGTGTGGCCTTCCGGTGAGCCAGAGGTGGCAGCATCGGCGGAAGCCTTTTTGTACATTTCCTCTGCGAGTTTATGAGAGGCTGTCGTGAGGTTTTGCATTGATGTTTTAACTAACTCAGCGTCGGCACTATCCAACGCAGCCCTTAAGTCGGCAATCGCGGTTGTAATTTTAGACTTTTCTTCCTCGTCAACTTTATCACCATGTTCAGACAGGTTCTTTTCTGTGCTGTAAATAAGGGTGTCAGCTTGGTTTTTGAGTTCAACCAGTTCTCGTTTCTTCTTGTCTTCTTCCGTATGCGCTTGCGCATCCTTGACGAGTTGGTCAACTTCTTCCTTGCTCAGCCCGCTGGATGCCGTGATCTTGATCGACTGTTCCTTTTGTGTCGCCATGTCCTTAGCCGACACGTGCACGATCCCATTGGCATCAATGTCAAAGGTGACCTCAATTTGGGGCAGACCACGAGGCGCAGATGGAATTCCGACCAAGTCAAATTGTCCCAACAATTTATTGTCGTTGGCCATTTCACGTTCACCTTGAAAGACGCGAATCGTCACGGCGGTTTGGTTATCAGCTGCCGTGGAAAATACTTGGCTTTTCTTTGTCGGAATCGTCGTATTCCGGTCAATCAGTCTCGTGAAAATTCCACCTAAGGTTTCAATGCCCAATGAAAGAGGAGTGACATCAAGCAGGAGGACGTCTTTCACGTCACCTTTAAGCACACCACCTTGGATGGCGGCTCCAATGGCCACGACTTCATCAGGGTTGACCCCTTTGTGTGGTTCTTTGCCAAAAAACTCTTTAACCCGTTCGATGACTTTCGGCATTCTCGTCATGCCACCGACGAGGACGATTTCGTTGATTTCACTGGCAGAGAGTCCAGCATCAGAAAGGGCCTTTTTACATGGTTCGATGGAACGCGTGATCAGATCATCAACGAGCTGTTCGAACTTGGACCGTGTCAGCTTCAGGACAAGATGTTTCGGTCCGCTGGCATCGGCTGTAATGAAGGGGAGATTGACTTCCGTTTCTTGCGAAGACGATAACTCAATTTTTGCCCGTTCTGCCGCTTCTTTCAGTCGTTGAAGCGCCATTCGATCTTTTTGTAGGTCAATGCCCTGATCTTTTTTGAATTCTTCAACAAGCC
This sequence comes from Nitrospirales bacterium, assembly GCA_021603905.1. Lineage (GTDB taxonomy): Bacteria > Nitrospirota > Nitrospiria > Nitrospirales > UBA8639 > JAGQKC01. The sequence goes on along the minus strand of BQIU01000051.1, from coordinate 14,200 downwards.
AGTCAATAATTCGAAGGTCAAAGTCATCTCCACCAAGAAAGGTATCGCCGTTTGTGGATTTAACTTCAAAGACGCCATCGCCAATTTCAAGAATCGAGACATCGAATGTTCCACCCCCTAAATCGTAGACGGCAATGCGCTCATCTTTTTTCTTATCAAGACCATAGGCGAGAGATGCTGCTGTTGGCTCATTGATAATGCGGAGAACATTGAGGCCTGCAATTTGTCCTGCATCCTTTGTGGCTTGCCTTTGACTATCATCAAAGTAGGCTGGAACGGTAATGACCGCGTCTGTAACTTTCTCGCCGAGGTAGTCTTCTGCAGTTTGTTTCATTTTTTGAAGAATCATGGCAGAGACTTCTGGTGGGCTATGGTGTTTTCCACGAATTTGAACGTCGACGTCACCGTTTTCCGCTTCAACAATCCTGTAGGGAAGGCGTTTGACCGCATCGGCGACTTCCGGTGAATTAAATTTTCGCCCCATCAGTCGCTTGACGGAAAAAATGGTATTTTCGGGATTCGTAATGGCTTGCCGTTTGGCAATCTGTCCGACGAGGCGTTCATCCTTATCGTTGACGGCGACAACTGATGGCGTCGTTCGGCCTCCCTCGGAATTGGCAATGACGTTAGGGTCTCCACCGCTCATCACTGCGACGCAAGAATTCGTCGTTCCCAAGTCTATTCCAATGATCTTACTCATGCTCTTATCCTCCTTCAGTACAGCTCTGTTCGCTATTAGTATTCGTGTCTTGATCAGATTGTGATTTGGCGACGGTCACCATCGCCGGGCGAAGAATGCGTTCGTGTAAAAAATAACCCTTTTGATATTCGTCGATGACCGTATTGGGCTGTGCCGTGTCTGATTCGACTTGCGCGACAGCCTGATGCTTAGAAGGATCAAAGGGTTCTCCAGGGCTTGTAATTTGTTGTAATCCAAGTTTTGTCAATGTTTCGAGGAATTGTTTATGGGTTAAGATCACGCCTTCCAGAAGGGGGCCAGTTAAATTTTGTTCCTGTGCTGCTTGGATCGCACGTTCAAGGTTGTCTAGGGTTGGCAGGAGATCTTTGATCAATTTTTCATTGGCAAACTTAATCGCGTCACTTTGGTCGCGCTGTGAACGTCTTTTGTAATTATCAAATTCTGCCGCTAAGCGTAAGTATTTATCGTGAGCCGTGTCTGCTTCTTCAGTTTTCGCCTTGAGGTCTTGCCGAAGAGTCTCAATATCATCGGGTAATGTGGTTTCTTGAGCGATGTCTTCCTTCTGTTCAGAAGAAGAGCAGGGGGTTAACCCTTCGCTCTCGGGAGCATCTTCCTGAATGGGTTGATCGCTTGTGCTCATAAACAGCCTTTTCTCCTCTAATTTCATCCGTACAAAATCGTGTGTTCTCCAGATAGTCATGGGAATAGTTAAAGTCAACCCACTGGCTGAAATTTCCTACATTTTTCAAAAATTTAGAGAAAATTGACGATATGGCCGGTGTTCACTATGCGGAGATTGTTCGTCGATAAAGGAGTTCCAAGCCTTCTAGTGTGAGATTTGGTCGGACTTCATCGATCGTAGAGGAAATTTGAGAAATAACTGTAGCTAAGCCTCCTGTAGCGATAACGTAGGTGGTTTCCCGAATTTCTTCTTGAATTCTTCGTACTAATTCATCGACGAGTCCTGAATAGCCAAAAATGAGACCTGATTGCATACTGGTAATCGTATCGGTGCCAATAACCATTGGTGGTCGGACCAAATCGATAATTGGGAGTTGGGCTGTTTGAAGGTGAAGCGAATCCGCTGAGCTTTTTAGGCCAGGAGCGATTGCCCCGCCTAGGTATTCACCTGATGTCGTGACGGTACAAAAGGTTGTCGCGGTCCCAAAATCCACAATGATGAGCGCACGTTGGTATCGTTCAAAGGCTGCAGCGGCATTAACCAGTCGATCTGTTCCGATTTCCTGGGGATGTTGATATCGCAAGGAAAGGCCAAGAGGGCTTTTATATGAAACAATAATTGGATTTTGCTTGAAAAACGTTTTGACCATGGACTCGAAGACCACAGTGATGGGTGGTACGACACTGGATATAATACAGCCAGTTATTTGAGAGGTGGATATGCTATAGGAATCTAGCAGGGAAAGTGAGAGAATTCCGTATTCATCCGTGGTTTTAGTTTGATCTGTGGCTAAACGCCAAGCGGCACGTAGGTGTTCATGATCGAAGATTCCTCCGACAATATGACTATTCCCTATATCAATGGCGAGTAGCATGATTCTCTAGTTTCTGAATAATGGCGTAATTAATCTGAGATTGTAGCCTTCTTAATAAGCTGTGAGGGTTTTCGGGCATGGATCACATCGCCTGACCGTATGGCCATTATTGTTTGGTTTCCGTGACTCTCTGAAGGAATGATGCGTAGTTCACCATCATTGCCAATATCGACGGCTACCCCTTCGACCCGATTTCCGGAATGAAGCTGGATTTCAATTGAACGTCGCAATGTGATGCATCGTTTCATGTATTCGGCTCGTATGGCGTCAACATTTGCTGAAGATAATCTTTCGTAGTAGGTCTCAACATTTTTGAGAAATGCTGCTAACAAGGGCAGGCGATCATATTGCCTGTGACTTTCTAGTCTGAGAGACGTGGCGGTGCCTTGTAATTCTTCAGGAAAGTCACCTTGGTTATTATGTATGTTAATGCCAACTCCTACGACAGCGGCCCAAGCCCCATCTCCATTTTGCCTAGCTTCACAGAGGATTCCAGCTAACTTTTTATCACGAATGATAATGTCATTGGGCCACTTAAGGGAGATTGAAAGTCCAGAAATCAATTCAAGAGTCTCAGCTAAGGCAATGCCTGTCACTAAGGGAAGCCATGACGCATGGGCTTGATAGGCAGGTTGTGTTAATACGATTGAAAAGTAGAGGTTTTTTCCAGCAGGGGAGTGCCAGAAACGGCCCTGACGTCCTTTTCCCGCAGTTTGGCAATCAGCAAGAATGACAGTGCCATGGGAAGCCTGGCGTTGCGCTTCTTCGAAACCTAATGTATTAGTTGAAGAAACTTCATTGTAAATAATCGTGGGCCGACCAATTTCCTTGGTTGAAAGCAGCGACTGAAGGACCTCTGGGGAGATATCGGCGTGTTTCTGGGAATTGTTCATCAAACTACCCATTGCGTGGTCGACGGAGATGTGATTGTGTAATCGGGTTAAGAGATAAGCTTAGATCCATGGACCGAGCTGAGTGGGTTAGGGCTCCGATGGAGATAAAGTCCGCTCCAACGCTTGCAATACTTTGAACATTTTCCAGAGTGATTCCTCCCGATATTTCAGTAAGGGCTCTCCCGTCTATTAGCTGAATCGCCTGACGGAGAATGTGAGGAGGCATATTATCTAAAAGAATGATATCGGCTTTGCCTCGTATCGCTGCTGTTACTTGATCCAACGTCTCGGTTTCAACACAGACTTTCAGGCGAGCGGGGGCTTGTGTTTTGGCCAGGTGACAAGCTTGATCCAGTGTGATTTTTTTGGAATACAGTAAGGTCAAATGATTGTCTTTGATGAGAATTCCATCTTTTAAGGATTGTCGGTGATTGTGTCCTCCGCCAAAGGTCACAGCCTGTTTTTGTAAAGACCGCAATCCTGGGGTCGTTTTCCGTGTGTCAAGAATTTTCGTTGAAGACGTTGTTAACGCGAGGCAAAATTGGCGTGTGAGTGTCGCGATTCCCGATAAATGTTGTAGAAAGTTTAAGGCGACACGCTCGGCTTTGAGTAACGACCTGGCGTTTCCCGAGATCATACAGCAAATCGTTCCTGCCTTTATAACACTTCCATCTTTCTGATAGGCCTTAAATTTCAATGATCGATCAACTTGTGTAAACACTTGCTTCGCGACATCTAAGCCTGCAAGGACCAATTTTTCTTTGGCCATAATCGTGGCTTTTGCTTGAAGGCGTGCAGGGATCAGGATCTTGGTCGTAATGTCGTCGTCGACAGCATCTTCTTCCAATGCGAGTTTGATCAGTGAGCGAACGTGTGTTTTTTGCGCGGACATAGTCACAGGGAAGCTTATCCGAGGATCGATGAGAGTTGTCTTTGACTACTTGTCAACAGGGCTAATTCATCGGTAAGAGCCTTGAACCGAGTTTGCGATTCAAGAATCACATCTGGTTCGGCTTTGTCTGTGAAGTTTTTTGACGAAAGGCGAGCCTGGAGGCGGCTGGATTCTTTTTCTTTTTCAAGCACCTGTTTGCGTATGCGGTCTAACGCACGTTGCAAGTCGATTTCCTGATCGATTGTGCTTCCAATCGTGATGGAGCCTGAAACAATGCGTAGGATATTTTGTGCTGACCAGGTATCGGTTTCCGTTACGGTCACGGTTCCACGAGTCAGGTGTTCAAGGTTCGATTTCAGCTCGTTGAGTGTTAGGAGCTCTTCTGGGTCAGTTGACGTTCCCCAGAAGACCATGGATTGAACCGGTGAGCAGTTGAGCAGGGCACGGCTCGTACGCGATGCATCCACAAATTGCTCAAAGATTTGAAAATCTTTTTCAATTTTTGGAGAATCCCAATCTTTTTCGGCTGTCGGGAATGGTTGAGTGACAATTGATGTTCCCGAGTGTGGAAAAGCTTGCCATAGTTCTTCGCTCAAAAATGGCATGAACGGATGAAGTAGCCGTTGAATGACTTCAAATGATTCGTAGAGTGTATGACGAGTCGCTTGGGCCAGCTCAGAGTTTGGATCCTGAAAAGCAGGTTTCACTAATTCGATATACCAGTCACAGTATTCGTGCCAAAGAAATTGATAGAGCGTCGATGTGGCTTGGTCAAATCTGTACTCTTCCAAAAATCTCGTACAGTCACGAATGGTATGATTCAGGCGGCTAAGAATCCAACGGTCAGCAAAGGATCGCTGCGAAGTTGGAAGAGCTTTCAACTCCCCATCACCATATAGCGCGATAAATCGAGCTGCATTCCATATTTTTGTCACAAAGTTTCGATATCCCTCAATGCGTCCTTCGGCAAGCTTGATGTCGCGTCCCGGCGAAGCCATTGAAGCTAAGGTAAATCTCAAGGCATCAGTGCCATACTCCTGCATTTTGGTTAATGGATTGATGACGTTGCCTTTTGATTTACTCATTTTCTGACCTTCCGCGTCTCTGACCAGAGCATGGATATAGACATCACGAAATGGTACTTCATTCGTAAATTTGAGTCCCATCATGATCATGCGGGCGACCCAAAAGAAGAGAATGTCGAGTCCCGTGACTAACGTTGCGGTCGGATAAAACGTTTTCAAATCGATATGTTCTTTGGGCCAACCGAGGGTCGAGAAGGGCCAGAGAGCTGAAGAGAACCATGTGTCCAGGACATCTGGGTCTTGCAGGAGTTCGTGGCCTCCACAGTGAGGACAGGAGGTTGGGGGTGTTCTTGAAATGATGGGAGTGGCTTCAGGCGCGATAAAGCCTGTCATGGTTGAGGTTTCAAGTTTGTTTTGATTGTTGGTCTGGTTTTCTTGGTCTTTTTTAGAGAAATGCAAGTGGTCGATATTACATGTTTTGCAATACCATGCTGGAATTTGATGTCCCCACCAAATTTGTCGTGAGATGCACCAATCTTTCAGATTCCGCATCCACCCAAAGTAATTGCCCTTCCACGAATCTGGAATAATTCGAATGTCTCCCGATTCAACAGCCTGAATGGCTGGATCGGCGAGTGGCTGAATTTTCACAAACCATTGGGGCGAGGGATAGGGTAAGATCACAGTTTTGCATCTATAGCATTTGCCAATGGCCATTGTGTGGTCTTCGACTTTTTGAAGTAATTCCCGTTCTTCCAAGGCTTCGGCAATAAGCTTTCGAGCTTCGAGTTCTCCTTTTCCGTGAATACGATCTTTGAGTTGTGGATCAATGTCATCATTTTCGAACAGTTCCGTATTGATTCGAGCATGGTGATCAAAGATTGGTTTTGATGGAAGGTTCAGGCGTTTGCCGGCTTCTTCATCATTGAAGTCAGAGGCTGGCGTGATTTTCACGGCTCCTGTTCCAAATTCACGATCGACAAGAATGGAGTCACCGACAATCGGAATCGTTCGATTGGTCAGTGGTAATAGAATCGACTGTCCAATAAGATGATTGTAGCGTAGATCATCTGGATGAACGGCAACGGCCGTGTCTCCTAGCATTGTTTCTGGCCGGGTTGTAGCAATGGTGAGGAAGGTATCCGGCTTTCGCGCAACGGGATAGTGAATATGGTAGAGTTTGCCCTTTATGGTCTCATGTTCGACTTCAATATCTGATAGTGCCGTCAGACATCGTGGACACCAATTAATTAATCGTTCTCCTCGATAGATGAGGCCTTCTTCGTAAAGCGTTACGAAAACTTCATTCACAGCTTGCGATAGTCCATCGTCGAGCGTGAAGCGTTGACGACTCCAGTCGCATGACGCACCCAACTGTTTGAGTTGCTCGATAATGGTATCGCCGGATTGTTGCTTCCAATCCCATACTCGTTTAATGAATGCTTGACGACCTATTTGCTCTCGTGAGCTACCTGCAGCCATCAGTTGGCGTTCAACGACATTTTGTGTGGCAATCCCAGCATGATCGGTCCCAGGTAGCCAGAGAGCCTTAAATCCTTGCATACGCTTCCAGCGAATCAAGATATCTTGGAGGGTGCTATTCAGGGCATGTCCGATATGGAGAGAGCCCGTGACGTTGGGAGGAGGAATGACGATAGTATAAGATTGTTCAGGTCCATCTGTTTTAGGTGTAAAAAGACCTTTATCAATCCAATATTGGCCCCAGCGTTTTTCAACTTCCTGGGGTGCGTATGTTTTATTAAGTTGTGGTGGGGGCATGTGTCGTCAGAGGTTTAATTGGAAAAACCGATCTTATCATGCACTTAGGAGGGCTTCAAGCAAGAGGTCGTACTTGTTGGGTGCTGTGGAGTTATGATATAGATCGTGTATACATTGTCCCTGATGCTAAAAACAAGGAGGAGGAGTTTATGCCTAGAGGTCGAGAAAAAGATCGTGATCTTCGGAAAAAACACCGTAAAAACAAAGACCGCTTGAAAGCCTTAGAGCGGGATCAAAGAACAAAGAAAGCTAAATAATCGAGAAGCTGTTTTCTCTCAATTCCGTCCAGCTATTCTTGGTCTGCATGTAGCTCCAGGTTTCTACCCAACGATCCAATCCTATTTTTCAATTTTCCACCAATGCAGCCATTGACGATTCGTGTAATTTGGTTCGAATTTTCTTAAATATTTTAAGAATTAAGACCTCATCCTAGTTGAATCCATGGAGATGGGTCCTCAAGGTTGAATTTTGAAAATATGTCATATTCCCCTATAAAAGTAGTGTTCTTTGACGCTGCTGGAACCCTCATACATATTAACGGGTCTGTAGCTGATGTGTATCTTCAGTATGCCAAGAATTATGGCGTCCAGCCGACTCCGGATTTAAAGTCAGCGATCCAGTCAGCTTTTTCACAGGCATTCCAACAGGCGCCTCCAGCAATATTTCATGTTTCACAACCTGAAAAGTTAAAACAATGTGAACGTCTATGGTGGTTTGATATTGTTCATGCCGTCTTTTACCGCGTTGGAATGTTTGAACGATTTGACGATTATTTTGAGGAAGTCTATGAGGCGTTTGGTACGGGTTTACATTGGAAGGCCGACCCGGAAGTGTTCCCTGTTCTCCAAACATTAAAAGATCTTGGCTATGAATTAGGTATTATTTCAAATTTCGATACCAGACTCTTTCAAATACTTGACGATCTTTCACTCAGATCGTTTTTTGATACCGTGACTATTTCAAGTCTCGTGCAATCCGTCAAACCGTCAAAACAAATCTTTCACTTTGCTCTAAATGAACATGTTGTTGAGCCGCATGAAGCTTTGCATATCGGCGACAGTGTGAATGATGATTGGGAAGGAGCTGTCCAAGCAGGGTTACATGCCGTCATATTAAATGGCACGGGAAAATCCAGCCACTCCGCGCAGAGCATTCAAAGTTTTACCCAACTGCCAGAACTTCTTCGCACGTTTTCCTCGAATAAATAATGACTCAATGAGTCTGTTTCCGAATGATATGACCAGCATTACAAGGTAAGTACCCAATCACGTTTTACCAGTCGTCAAGGCTACTACCTGTCATGACCTTCAGGATGAGGGTTGAACAGGAAAATATATATTTTAGCCTCATCCTTATAGACGTTGGTTCTGACTTGACCTTCTTGTGTATTTTACGTACTGTTCTTGTCAAAGTCTGGTAATCTCTCAACTAAACAAGGTCCTGAGTGTAGCGCACGATCATGGAGACCCAACTCACTGTGAATTTTTTTGCCATTAGCGGTCTTTTAAATGGAATAGCGGCAACTGGGTTAGCCTTGTTGGTGTATTTCCGGGCTCCTCAAAATCCAAGACATTGGACCTATGGTTTATTTGGGCTCACCACGGCCATTTGGAGTTTTGGATATTTTTTCTGGCAAATTTCAGAGACCAAAGATCTCGCGTTATTTTTTATCCGTTTCCTCATGGCTGGAGCCATTTTTATCCCTGTCACATTTCTCCATCATATTCTTACTCTTCGAAATGAATATATCAGTAAATGGAATATTTTGAAGGGAAATTATATTGTCGGAGTAATTTTCCTTCTGGCAAATATGAGTCCATACTTTGTCGCAGATGTTGAAGCCAATCAATTTTTTCCGTTTTGGCCAGTGCCGGGTATCCTGTTTCATGGATTTCTTGTTTGGTGGGTTGGAGTCGTTATTTATGGGCATTATCTCTTGTGGGATGCGTATACGACTGGAGATAGGCTCCGCCGTCAGCAATACCTTTATTTGACCATTGCAACGGGAGTTGGATTTGCCGGGGGAGCGACAAACTTCCCACTTTGGTACGGGTTCGAAGTTCTTCCGTACGGGACGATTCTCTTTACCTTTCATGTATCGTTAGTGGCCTACACGCTCCTTCGTTATAACCTCATGAATTTTACCGCATTTGTGGAAAAAGGGTTGAGTTACCTCGCCGTGTTGCTGTTGATTTCACAACCAGCTTATCCAGTCTTGCTCTTGGCACAGAAGTCTGTATTTGGAGCAATCAGTTACCGCTATTCCATGGTCCAATTGTTTGTTCATTTATTGACTGTTGCAGGGGCCTATCAAATGAGAATAGGGGCTCGTCGCTCTCTCTCTGGCACAGCCGCCAAAGGGCAAGATTTTCGCATGAGAGCGCTTTCTCAGTTTTCAACTAATATTGCGACTCTTCAGGACATGGACTTATTGGGGAAAGAAATTATTAGAACGCTAAGCCGAGGTATGCGTGCTCAGACAGCAATGCTTTTTGTGTTAAATGATGAAAAAAATAAATATATCCAAGTTTCGGATTTTGGCTCTAATGGTAATTCTAAGGCAAATCTGACCTTTTCGATTACGGATGATCTTCCGCGGTATTTGGCGATCGTTCAAGCTCGAGTCTTTTGTCAGGAACTGAGGCTGTCATTTCCTGATCAATGGAAACAGCGAGTCTTAAAAGACTTAGAGCAATTGCGTGCTGACGTCTGTTTTCCATTTATTCGAAAAAATCGTTTACTGGGATTCTGCCTCATTAGTCCCTGTTCGCCAGAATCTCTTGAAGAAGTCGAAGCCTTAGGTTTTGTTTCAACCTTGGTTCGTGAGGCTGCATTGGCTCTTGAGAATGCCATTCTTCGTGAGGAAGTCATCCGTTCACAGGCCATTGTTCGGCACATGGATCGTTTACGGTCGCTTGAAACCATGTCTGGTGGATTAGCGCAAGAGCTGACGAACTCGCAATCTTCGATTAAAGCGTTCGTCCAGTTAGCACAACTACGAAGGAAAGATGAAGAGTTTTTGAGCCGTTTTCAGAACGTCATTTCTTCCGATGTTCAGCGAATAGAAAGTTTGACAAAAGAAATCAGGGAATATGCAAGTCATGAGTATTCAGGCGATCAAGGCGAGGAAAATATCAATGAATTGATCGATTCATGTGTTTCCTTTATTACGCTTAATCCTGAATTCCGACATATGAAAATTGAAGTTTCGCTTGACCTTGAAATTCCCACCATGATCTTTAATCGACAGGAAATTCGGCAAGTTCTCTTTAACTTATTGCTCTATTATATTAATCGAGTGGGGAATGGTGATAATCTAGAGAAGGCACTCTTCATTAAAACTCAGGGGATCACAAGTTCCACAGGCGACAGATGGATCCAGGTCGAGCTTTGCGATATCCAAGATACACCAATATTTGATGTGCTATTGCCCTCATTTCATTCAGGAGAAAGCACCTATTCAGGCTTAGAAAAGACTGACCTTGATGATCAAGGGCTCGCCATTGCTCGTGATATTGTGGAAACCTATGCAGGGTACGTTCAAGTGTATAGCTCGAAGACTGATGAAAGACTTTTCTTGCTGAGTTTACCTGTGATCGCAAAAGGAAGAAGCCGGCGTATTGAGCAACGGAACTCTCTGTTTTCTACTTCGTAAGCAAGCAGATTCTTGCTTGGCATATTTGAGAGAATCTTGGGGCGATTGCATCCGTATTCGGTGAAGTCATTCATAAACGGCTTTCGCTTTTATCTTTCTATAAGTTTCTCCCGCGTGGGTACATTTTGTTATGAATAAGCTGACCACCCCCACACATGATCAATATCGTTTCCTCATCGAACACATTCCTGCTGTTGCCTATACGGCGATCTTGGAACAAGGCGGAATTGCCTTTCGCTACATTAGTCCACAGCTTGAGTCGATTGTTGGCATTCATCAGTCGGAGTGGGTCAACAATCCAGATCAGTTCATAAAGCATATTCATCATGAAGATCGTGAGCGTGTACGGTCTGAGCATCAGGCTACTTACCAAACTCATGAGCCGTTTTGTGCAGAATATCGTGTGATAGCACATGATGGCCACGCGTTATGGTTTCGAGATGAGGGCAAAGTTGTACGAGGTCCTGATGGTATATCTTTTCTCCTTCAAGGGGTCATGCTCAATATTACTGATAAGAAACGTCTCGAAGATGAATTGTTGCGTTGGGACTGTGAAGCTCGAACACTGACAGACCACCTTCCGGACATGATTGCACGGCTCGATCCGTGTGGGAGGTTCTTATATTTAAACCAATGGTTTGATACGACTCGTGAGGTTGTCCCGGAATGGTACCTGGGCAAGAACGCGGTAGAGTTGGGTGTACCCGATACCGTTGCTTTGTTATGGGAAAAATCAATACGTCGGGTTTGTTATGAGAAGTCGACGGTGTATATTGAGTTTGCTTTTTCTTCCCCTGAAGGAGAAAAATTCTTTGAGTCACGGTTAGTACCAGAATGGGGGATCACTTCTGGCGGTATCGATAGTATTTTGATTGTCACGAGGGATTTAACTGAGAAAAAGCTGGCGGAAGTTTCTCTCCAGGAAAGTGAAGAGCGATTTCGTCAGCTGGCAGAGTCCATTGCCGATGTTTTCTGGCTAGTCGATTCAGTTTCGCAACAATTTATTTATGTCAGTCCGGCTTATGAAAATTGTTGGGGTTCTTCTCCGCAAGAATTGTATCTCAATCCAGAAGCCTGGATAGCGGCAGTGCATCCTGAAGACCGAATGAAGGTCGAGCGAAGTTTTTATCAGAAGTTGGTCGAAGGCACCTTGGATATTGAATATCGAATTCTTCAGTGTGATGGTGAAATTCGGTGGATTCACGATCGTGCCTATCCCATTCACAATCAAGAAGGGCAGATCTATCGAATTGCAGGCATGGCAGAAGATGTGACCATTCGAAAGAAATTTGAAGAAGAACGGTTACGAGTCAGTAAACTCGATTCTCTAGGATTACTTGCTGGAGGTCTTGCGCATGATTTTAATAATCTTCTGACCGCAATTTTAGGTCAACTGTCCCTAGCCAAGTTTTTTATGGCTTCTGATAATCCGCTGTTTCAACGACTGAATGAAGCGGAGATGGCCTCCTTGCGTGCCCAAGACTTAACTCAACAGTTATTAACATTTGCTAAGGGCGGAGCTCCCATTCGAAAACCTGCGTCTTTGAGTCAAATTGTTGAAGAAAATTCTCGATTTGTGTTGACTGGCTCTAATGTCAAATGTGAGTTTCATATCACCAAGGAATTGTGGACTGTCGAAGTCGATGTGAGTCAAATGAGTCAAGTCGTCCAAAATTTGGTGATTAATGCGATGCAAGCCATGCCCGATGGAGGCACCATCACGGTGCTTGGTCAGAACATCACGATTGATGCAGAAAGCAGTCGGACCCGGGGACAACTTCCTGTTGGTCATTGGGTGAAAGTTTCATTTATGGACCAAGGTGTTGGTATTCAAAAAGAACATTTGAGTAAAATATTTGATCCGTATTTCACCACAAAACCAAGTGGACATGGTCTGGGCCTGGCGACCTCGTACTCTATTATGAATAATCATGGTGGCAGTGTCATGGTTGATTCAGAAATTGGCATTGGTACGACATTTACGATATTCTTACCTGCTTCCCGTGAAAGTCAAATTGCGATGCACAAACAAACCACTCAAATACGTGTTGGGCAGGGGAACATTCTGATCATGGATGACGACGCCCCAATTCGAAAAGTTTTGAGTGAAATGTTGGAGGTCTGTGGGTACACTCAGCAAGCGGCAACCAATGGTGAAGAAGCACTTGCACTGTTTACTCAGGCTCTGAAGTGCGATACTCCGTTTGATGCAGTCATCCTTGACCTCACGATTCCTGGAGAGATGGGTGGTAGGACTGTTGTTCAGAAATTGCTCAAATTGGCTCCGTCTGTCAAGGCTATTGTGGTGAGTGGTTATTCCAATGATCCAGTTCTTTCGAATTTTCAAGAGTATGGATTTCACGGGAGAATTTCAAAACCATTCAGACTTGGCGAAGTGAGCGAGGTTCTCCATTCCGTTCTTGCAGGTTAGTGTATCTGCCATTTTCCTCAGCCAATTTCCTGTGATAACGTTTTGTAAATGATCCGTTGAAAACGATGCGAAAGTTTTCTTCGTTTATCAGTCTCAAGGACTATGAAAATCTTAAAATGCCGTGCCCGCTCCGTTTTTTTCTTATGAGGGGAGGGCATGGGAGCAAATTTTGACAAGGTATTGTCTTTTAACTTTTTCTCGTGACCTCTGCTCCGACGCCTGCAGACCACTCTGAGTGAACACCTCTCATCGTGGGCGGGGCTTGTTTGAGCGCAGCGAGTTAGCCTGCCTCACCACTATAGCAAATCCAATTAATTTCCAGTTCATTATTAAGACTGCCACAACGTAATATTACGCCTCAAACATCGAAAGTCATTTGAAGCGACTATAGGTGTTCAGCTCATCCGATGAGTCTGGCCTGAGCGTCACTGGTTTTGGGCCCTCGTGTCACGTTCAAAACTTTGAACATCCCAAGCATGACATTTTTATCAAAGCCTCATGAGAAGTTCCATGAAGTCTAGGTTGAATCGACTCGAGTGCCGAAACACAAGGGCCTCGGCCGCCGGGACGAACTCCGGCAGAGAGCAACATCTCGACCGCAAAAAACGCATCAAATGAACGGGGAGTGAGCAAGGTGCTTGAGCAACATGTCCTCTGACACAATCACTTCTCAGACAACTATAGCGAAATCAAAAACTTCTGGCCCTCTTCCCATCACTCACAGAACGTCATAGCACACTTCGTACGGACGAAAGTCTATTGACACGGCTATAGGGCTTAATGAAAAGTTAAAAAACTGTACAATGCACTCGACATCTGGCGCGATGATCCGCTGAATATGACGTAGAGTTAATAGCTTTGAATTTTCAAAGTAATATTATGATGTCCTATGAAATGTATTGTTAGTATCATTCTTGAAGATAACGTCATCCCGATTGGATATTATGCATTTTTACATGCCTCTTGATCTGCATGGTTATTTATGCGTCCTGAGTTTTGACGCAAAAGGTGAACCTACTTTCTTGATGGTTTAGGTATTGACACTTAGATATTTACTATATGTAAAAACAAGTTTACTCCTTCCTGTTCTTGTTCAACCCAAATATTTTTTGACGGAACTCCACATTCCTCGAGCCGTTGTCAAATAGTGTGTAAAAAGTTAGGCGGCCACCCTCTCATTGGGGCTGTCAACTCCTTCTGTCTTGCGGTGCCCTTTCGCAACTTGCGCGACTATGTGCGGAGCATTCAGTTTCCGAAAATTCTTCTCAG
>BQIU01000050.1 GCA_021603905.1 Nitrospirales bacterium | reverse complement strand
AGGCGATTTGAATGGCGATGGGTATTCTGATCTCATTACGAGTAATATTCAAGAAAACTCATTGTCCATTTTGATGGGAAATGGTGATGGAAGCTTTCAAGATCAACGGACGGTGAAAGCGTGTCAGGAACCAAGGAATTTAGCGATTGTTGATTTCAACATGGATCGACGGGTGGATTTAGCCGTCGCCTGCTCAGGAAGCAATCAGGTCTTGATCTTTCTTGGTGAAGGGAATGGGAACTTTACTCGTGGGGCACAGTATCCTGTCCACCGGACACCGGTTGATATTGCGTATGGTGATTATAATGAGGATATGTTGCCCGACCTAGTCGTTGCTCTGCGGAATGATAAACTCCAAGTTCTGTTGGGCATGGGGACCGGGAAGTTTCGACTTGGAGCACTCTACGAATATGGCGATACGCCCACTTCTGTGAAGACGGCCGACTTTAATGGGGATGACCACCTTGATTTGGCTGTGAGTAATGGAGGGCCAATGAGCCATGCCGTGTCTATCTGGCCAGGAAACGGTGATGGCACCTTTGAATCGCCGACAGATTATCGCACAGGCAAGCGGCCACTTGGGGTTTCATTCGCCGATTTCAATAGTGATCGAAACCTGGACTTATTAGTCGTCAACGGCGAGATGAATACGATTACCGTGTTTCTTGGAAACGGAGACGGAACATTTCAGGAAGGCAAAGACTCCGGAGGTGATGCCGGGCCAAATCAGGGCTTAGCCTATGATTTTGATGGTGATAAGATGTCTGATGTGGCGGTGGTCAATATTCAGTCGGGAAGTATGTCGTTGTTATTCGGAAAAGGTGATGGAACCTTTCACTATCCCCCTAAGCATTATCCAACTCCCTATGGACCGTTTGCCTTGACCTCATTAGTTGTGGCGGCAGGACGAAACGAACAGCCAGGCTTAGCCATCGCGAATAATTCTGCAAATAGTGTATCCATTTTTCTCCATCATGGTCTCAAGTCTCGAGGCAATCTTGAGGCATCGGCAACGCCTCAGTCTTAAGCGTTGTAAGCCATCCCTCTTTCTTGACAGGTTCTAGGTCCTTCGTTACAGTCTCAGATAGCCTCGTCGTTGATTGGCCATAATTAGCTCAAAGTTGGGACACAGACCGAGAGGGTTTTCCGCAGAAGTGGTTATGGGAAGTGTTGTGAGTCTCAAGTCAATTGGCCCCCGATCGCATTTTCTTCATCGGTATCCCTGTTGGTCATTCAACAAGAGTTCTAAGATATCCCTTTAGATGTATCCAAGCTGAATCTTCGCAATTATCTCATCTTAGGTCATACTCGTATTATCCCATAAAAGGAAAACGTGCGAACATTTCTTTGGTGGTTTGGAATGGGATCACTGACAACGTTCTCGGTGCTCCTTGTCCAGGGAGGGGTCAGAGATCTTGTCTATGGGTCATCGTCATCAACGACGTTTGAAGGCCTCCTGTCAACGGCATTGACCATTTTGGGTGGGGGGCTGCTTGCAGGATGTGTTGCCGTGATCTTAAATCGACTCCGATAGTTGTCCGAGTGGGCTCTAGGGGAAGGATGAAGAGTTGGCCAGGGTTGACGGATACTACCGGTTTTGATGTAGGCTGATGGGGTGTCTTCATATCAAGTTTCATGGGAATTGTTCTGCAATACGTTGTTATTATGACTTGTCTGAAATGCCAAGGAACCATGTTGGTGGAACGTCACTATGCCACCCTCGCTCAGCGGATTCATGCGCGTTGTATCAATTGTGGGTTTTGGTTTGACCTAGCCGATGTCCTTCGGTTTTTCAAAAAAGTGCTTGAAAGCGGGTATCGTGGATTGAAAATCCGAGAGACGCTCTAAAACTTTTCCTCTTTCCTTTTTCATCTCCTACCTTGACGCAGCGTTCACACGTTTCATGCAGAAATTTTTCGAACAGACATGGCTTCGTGTCCGTCTCCTGGAGTCAGCTCTATCTATCACTTCCCTTTCGCATCGCAAAGGGTTTTAGAAAGACACAACTCTGTGTCAGTCGAACGCACAAGGCTGTTGTATGAGAAGAAGACCTCTTCTAGGAATGGAGGGGGAAATTTGGGGGGTCATGGGCAATCTGTTCAATATGAACGATGCCATTTTTTGATAAGATCGTCGCTTTTTCAAGTAGGTACTGCATTTCTGTAATATTCCCAGGCCAGCCATAGTCCATGAGCACCTGATAGGTTTGGTCGCTTATTTGATCAATGTGTTTGTCGTATTTTTTCGCATACATTTTGACAAAATGTAAGACGAATGCCTCGATGTCTTCAGGTCGATGACGAAGAGGCGGAATGTGTAGGGGAACCACATTCAAGCGATAGAACAGTTCCGTCCGAAATCGCCCTTTAGCCATTTCTACCTGTAAGTCTTGCGATGTTCCGGCAATAATCCGAATTTGGTCTTCTCGGTCATAATTTGGTCGATTCAACAATTCCATTTCTATGGTTAAGAGAGTGCGAAGAAGCCAAGTTTGCGCTTCTGACGTCAGTGCTCCAACCTCATGAAGATACAGTGTGCAGCCGCGGTTTAAGTCGAGAGGGCGTTCCCTGTGGTCGGACGAAGGCGAACATTCCTCTTTGTTCCAAATTTGTAAAGGGTGCTGTGAACTATTGGGGAGGAAGGTTGCGCAGTGTAGTCTGTAGAAAGGAGATTGTCCTCGAATACTCTGGTCATGAATGCGGCGTGCTAATGTGGCTTTCCCGCTGCCTTTTTCTCCAATAAGTAGGACGCGACAATCAGCTTGTGCCACGAGGCGAAGTTGATCCAGAAGTTCGATAAAACGTGTCCCCTGACCGATAAGGGTTTCAACTGCGCGTTGGGGGTGTGGCTCCTTGATCGAGTGGAAAAGCGTATCAGTAGGCATGGAATTGGTTCCTTTTGTTTTGATGCATCACAAGAATTATGAATAAGCAACCAAGATGCCAACTTGTTAATTTGTTTTGAGATGCTATAGGCCATTGTTTTTCCGTATTTTTTTTGTTTTATGCGAAATGGATAAAAAAGGGAATGTGTAGGCCTGAGCCAGCATTTGCCTAGGTCTCGGCAAGTTTCCTGTATGCATTGAAGGCCTTTCCCTTCCATGGGGAAGTTCAAATGAAAAGATTGCCCGCAAGTTTTAGGCGTGCCTCTTATAGCCGTTTCAGTTATACCGAAACGATAAAGCGCCAACTTGTACAAGTTTGACATCCAATACGTGAGATCAAACGTCAATCATTGCCAGTTATAGCCGATTCAATGATTTTTCGTATTTTTGACACATGGGATATCGCGTTGAAAGTACTCATGGTTGAGCTGGAGCGTATTTGTATTCACTATAATCCAAGCGGGTATAATCTTCCGATGTTTGAGGCGTACAGGCGATCTATAACCAACACTCCAGAGGCAAACAGGTCTCACCATTGGCAGCCGATTCAATCCTACTAGAGGGTTGCACCAACCGTCGCCTAGGCTACTTCTAATCTACTCCACAGTAGAGAAACAGGGTCTGTCCATTCAACTATGCCTAGGGTAAGCAACCAGGTAGACTAGGCTTCCTTTCGCAATTCAACTGGACTTGAACGCCTCTAAGCCGTATGTCAAATGGCTAATTGAATGATCAATGTTGAAAGTCTGTGAAGGGGGCAAGGCCTTTCAGTTCATCGTGTCCAAGCCTATTAACTTTCAACCAATATGTAGGTTCAGAATGATGAGACTTGACTATAGAGGTCAACAACTGAGGTTTTGGTTATTGCCGTTTCAATTATAGCGAAACCGCAGAGCGTTCAACCGAATTGACTATAATACACAACGCAACCACACAAATCGTACAGGCGAGTGTTCAATGGTACGGCTATAACTTCGCATGTTTGAAGTAAGTAATCGCGCGGGCTTGGCGACCTGTCATTGACACCTCAGAGGGAAGACTCGGTTCAACGTTGCATGCCGATTCGGATCTCCGTTAAGGAGACAATGATCGTCGCCAAGGCGACCTGTCATCGACACCTCAGAGGGAAGACTCGGTTCAACGTTGCATGCCGCTTCGGATTTCCGTTAGGGAGACAATGATCGTCGCCAAGGCGACCTCAAGTCGACACATCAGGAGTAGACCCGCGTTGAACGTCAGTTGCCTATTGAGGTTACGCAGGATAACACAACAATCGTCGTCTAGGTTGCAGCTGGAACTTATATTTGGATTCGCTATAACCCCTTGTGAAGGAAGGGAATATCTACTGAATGAGTGAAGGCTGGGTACAGAGGTCTGTGTAAAGCGCTAGAGTCCCGTGTGGTTTGATGTCAAAATAAACGGTTTTCGGCTCTCACACCACTCGTCAAAGTATAGGTGGATGTGTCAACGGCCAAATTGGGCAGAGCAGAGAGATCTATTGGTTATGCTTTTGTTGTATTTTGTGTCCTAGTATTTCGTTTCCAACGAGCTGAGCTTGGGCGGTGGCGTTCATTATGCGCTCGGGGTGGATTCTGAGGGGGGGTTGGTCTTGATTCCCATTCCTGAACTTGCCCGGAAGGTCCGCGAGACCACCAGCAGGAGAGAGAGAAGGGTTTATGTGACGTGGCGTCTGACATGATCGAATCCTTTTGTGTGATAGTAGGTAAAGGGTCGTCGCTTTCTTGGTCTCCAACTTGTTCGTTTGAATGTTCTTCAGGGTGATTCATTGTCTCAAATTCTCTACAGTGTGGTAAAAAAACATCGAAAAAACGACTATTTTTGTTGAAAAACCTCTATAATTCAAGATACAGCAAACATCATGCCAATAACAACTGTATTTTAGTTAGTAGAAAATCAGATGAAAAAGAAAAAGTTCAGTGGTGTTATTTCTCATCTAAGCTATCGTTAACTGAATATCGCATAATTGTTGTGAGTAAGAAAACTGACAATTCCCCCAATGCATAGGGGGATTTGTATGATTTCTTATTAACTGGCAGGATTTGGGGTGGTGTGTCCAAGGTGGTCGAAGCACCACTGGGAGAATGGGATAGCGTTATATTATTGAAGTTTCCGTGTGAGATTTCTTCCCAAACCATTGAGTCGTCACAAACTTGAATTGAGCCGCATCAAAAGGTTTTAACAGGTATGCATTCGCGCCCCGTTCCATGGCGGCCATGGCACGGTCTTTGGATTCAGAGGCTGTGACCATGACGACTGGAAGATGTGGATAGTGTTGTCGAATGGCCTGAAGAATCTGTACGCCGTCCGTATCCGGCAGGCCAATATCCAAAATAATCCCATCGTAGAGTCTTTTCTGGATGGCCTCAAGTGCTGCTCCTCCCGTCTGTGCGGGTTCTACTTGGTACCCGTCGCCTTCTAAGCGATCAACAACAAGCTCCAAAATATCTGGATCATCGTCTACCACGAGAATGCGTTTTGTGGACTTGATGTCAGAAGAGGTTCTTTTTTCTGTCAATGGTTCGAGTGGAAGATCGACGTGAAACGTTGTTCCCTTTCCGACTTCACTTTTCACAGTGATGGTCCCGTTCTGAAGGTCTACGAGCTGCTTCACAATCGAGAGGCCTAATCCTAACCCTTTAACGTGAGTTTTGTGTCGACGATTGACGCGGAAAAACGGTTGAAATAAATCCGGGAGGTCAGCCGCAGGAATGCCTTCTCCGGTATCTTCGACCGTCAGTCTGGCAAACATGGCATCGAGTCGCATGAGTTTGACACACACCGAACCTTCAGGCGGTGTATATTTAATCGCATTCACGAGCAGATTGATGAGTATTTGGCTCATTTTGTCTGCATCGGCATGTACCGTTAGTGTATCGTCCTGACATTCTAGTCTGAGGGATTGCTGCTTTTCTGCGGCTTGCGGAATCAGCTCTTCAATGCACTCCTTCGTTAGTAAAGCCAGGGGCACTTCGCTGAGTATGACCTCCATTTTTCCGGCTTCTAGCCGCGCGCGGTCGAGCAAGTCGGAAATCATTCGTGCCAACCTGTTGCTATTGGCTTGGATTCGCTGAAGGCACCGTTCTTGTTTTTCGGTAATGCTGCCCGTGACGCCGCCTAAGATATTTTCGGCGAACCCTTTGATGCTGGTCAGCGGGCTGCGAAGTTCGTGAGACACATGTGCGAGGAATTGCGATTTCAGGCGATCAAGTTCTTGCAATTCCTCGTAGGCCTGCTGGAGTTCCGCGGTTCGTTCCTCCACTCGCTGTTCCAACCCTAGATTTAATTCCTCAATTTGATGATACGCATCTGTATTATCGAGGGAAATCGCCACTTGGGTAGCGACGGTAGCCATGACATCCAAGTCATCTTGGGTCAGAGGACCCTGAACCCGATCGACCATCAAAGTTCCCATCACTTTATCCTTCACTTTTAATGGTACGGCTATCAACGATGTCGCTTTGGTGATTTTGGCCATCTCCTGGTTCATGCTGTGAAGCCGTTCCCACACGTCATGGTCATGGATATTTTCAAGCAGAACCGGCTCGCCCTTCAAAACGACTTGTCCTTCGATCGTCGTCGGATCTGATATGGGGATTTCCCGGGAGCGAGCAAACTGTGCAGCGTCGTCAGACAGACCCAAGACGCGAGTATCATGGGAGACTTTTCGTATGGGATCGTAAAAACTGATCATGGCCCGGTCATAATGCAGCTCTTGAACGATTGTCTTTAGAACATTTTGAATTAAGGTTTCTCGATCCAATGTAGCGCTAAAGAGCAGTCCGGCGCGATGAAGGGTGGTGAGTTGCGTCACTTTCCGACGAAGTTCAACGGTGCCATGTTCCTGCTCCAGAAAGGCTTCGCGGAGTTCCTCGTGACGAGTTTCCACCGTTTCCAGTTGTTCCACAATCAAGGCTTCTCGTTGCTGCGAATGCACTTGTTGATGGCGTTGGGTACAGAACCAGGCGATCACCGGTGGGAACAGGGCAATGATTAAGGCCTCCGTGAACGTGACCGTCGGATGCTGCCACTGAAGATACCCGAAGGCGAGAACTCCGGCTAAGATCCCCCCGAGCGACCACCCAAACGGAACTTGCGCCGGTGGGGTCCAACGAAATTCCCATTCACACCACTCGTCACCATTGGCAATACATTGGAGATCTTTGACCGTCGCATGTCCCAACTGGTGAACATGCTGAGGAACAACCGAAAGTGCGGTTTTCGAGACTTCACATATTTGGTCGGCACAGCGTTTTCGATATGCACCAAATTGCTGATAAACGTGCTCGTTGTATTTCATCCGAAGAATCGCTGTTCCTTCGGTCACGGTGCCCACTTCAAAAAGGATTGAACCTCTCGCAAATTTTTGTCCGAAATGTGGAAACATTTTGTAGATTTGGGACACAGAGAATGGACGACCCAGGGTTTGAATAATCGGTGAAATATACTTGGTTTTCCCGACATGAATTTGAAATTGCGGATCTTTGGAAATCAGGAGGCAAAACTCGGTCAAAAAGCAGACAAATTCGTAGGAATAGCTGTTCCAAATATTCTTTAAAAACGATGGAGAGACATGATACGTGGGATCAGGAATACGTGCGTTCAGGAGAGCGCAGAGCTCGGCTGAGGCTTGAGGGCCGGCTTCGGACCCACTGTTTTTTATTGCACTTTCTTCCAGATGGGTCACATAGGCACTGACTTTAATTCCTGTCACATCCCGTATTTTCTCGCCTTTTTCATTCATTCCAAAAGGCCGAAACTCCATCGGGCCTTTTTCAAGAATCGTGTGTTCTTTGGAGAGGAATGTCATGAATCGATGATAAAGCTGTCGGGTTATAGCCGTTCCAGTAAACTTTTGTATCTATGAAGTGGTTTCTCGCGCAGTGTCAGTTGGATTGAATCAGCCAGCTCTTTTTTGATTTCGCTATATTGATCAGAATCATACACTGATAGGGGAGAGAGAACACAAGTCGGCAAGAGGAAAAACGTCGTTCGTAAGGGGTGGAAGGAGGAACGGGAAGCGTCAAAGAAAAGCCCAAAGGCTCTTCTCACAAATACGAGCGATATCCTCTTTTCTTCCACCAGATACGAAAGACGAGCGACGAGCGACGTTTTTTTTATTTAGGCAGCACCTGGACCCAACCTGTGCCTTGATGATGAAAGTTGAAAATTTGGGGATGAAAGATTTCAGCGAGTATTTCCAATGAGTCGACAAGTCGTGGCCCTGGACGATTAAAGTATTGATTGCCATCTGTGGCGTAGACTTGCCTCATTTGCACGGCTCGTAATTGATTCCATTCCGGATTTGACGTCAGAGTGTGAAAATGCTCTTGAATCTGAGAAAGAGAAAAACCACATGGAAGGACGAGGATGATGTCCGGGTCCGCCTGCAGAAGCGCTTCCCACGTGATCCAGGGCGCATGAAGTCCGGCCTTGCCAAATAGACTTGATCCCCCAGCCATTTCCACCAGCTCAGGCACCCAATTCCCCGCTGCCATGAGGGGATCCATCCATTCAATGCAGGCCACCCTTGGTGAATGGTTCAGAGAGTTAGCGTGTTGGGTAATTGCCTGCATGCGTGTTTGAAGGGAATTCAGAACCTTTTGCCCCTGGGTTTCTTGCTTTAAGGTCAGGGCCACAGCCTGCAGGTCATTCCATACACCTGA
Source organism: Nitrospirales bacterium (assembly GCA_021603905.1). Classification (GTDB taxonomy): domain Bacteria; phylum Nitrospirota; class Nitrospiria; order Nitrospirales; family UBA8639; genus JAGQKC01. The sequence goes on along the minus strand of BQIU01000050.1, from coordinate 24,007 downwards.
TAAATCGGTGGTTTGGAGAGATATGATGGCGGGTCTCTTGCCGAGCCACGAATCGAGGGCCAGCTCGACATCCTGAAGATTGGCGGCGCACACGCCGCATTGAGTCTGCGTGACGATTACATCGGGCTGTAAATCTTGCAATACATCAGGGAACACACGATAGACGGAAAGAGCATTTCCCAAAAGGTTTTTCACCCGTGTGTCAATCTCATGGCTCGTTCCGTTCACCTCAAATTTTGGCTCGGTACAAATTGGAAGGTGAGTGACCGAAGGCGGAAAGTCACATTCATGGGACCGTCCAACGAGCTGATTTTCTAACCCCAAAGCACAAACCATCTCGGTGGCACTTGGAATTAGTGTGACAATTCGGTGCTTTTGTGTGTTTGAGGCCATGCGCATTATCGGATTTTCATCATTTCTAAGGATGAGAGAGTTTCGGTTGTCTTTCTTGTTAGTCGCTAAGATCACCCATCATAACGAGAAGAGAGAGAATTGGCCAAGCCAAATTTACAAATTGTTTCATAGAATCCGTTGTCTCGAATATGGTAAAAAGCACGATTACCTGAGCGTGAGAACAATCATACGAATGTTACCAAGGAGGGCACGATGGCAACTAAAGCCTATATCCTCATGAAAGTCAAAACCGGAAAATCCCAAGAGGTCCTCGCGACGTTGAAAGCCATGCCTGGCGTCGAGCAAGCGCATGCCTGTTTTGGTCAACCAGATATCTTTGGGCTCATTAATGCATCCGATGACCGAGCCCTATCCGACCTCATCATGACCAAACTTCACACGATTCCTGGCGTTGAAGAAACCGATACGCATATTGTTGTGCAGGAATAAATAATACGGTAGGACGGGAAGTTTTAGCGGTGAAATTGAAACGTGTTTAATAAGACTCTATTCGTAAGTTAGGGATTTTCTTGAAATCCTTAAGATTCCGTGTAATAAGGACTTCATCATATAGCAACGCGTGAGTTCCAATTAGGAGGTCCATCAATCCGATTGGGGTTCCTTGATTTTGGAGATGAGCAAGCAATTTGCCGTAAGTCTCTGGTAGACGCTGATCTGGATAGAGAATTTCGCAGTGCTGAAAGAGCAAGTCAATTCGGCTACGTTCTTTCATTGACGTTGCCAAAGCCACGCCAGCTTCAAGTTCACAGACCACAAACATACTCAGACGTACTGGATCATCCTGTAAATTTTCGAGTTTGCGATGACCAGGACCATATGTACGACGTTTTTCTTCTCGAAGAAGATCGATGACAAATGACGTGTCAAGAAAGCTCATAGGCGAGGGGCTTTGGCAGGATGCTTTTTTCTACGCATCACTTGTTCTTCAATATGGTCAAGTGTCGATTCTTCGACTTTGACTGAAGACAAGAGTTGTAAGAGGTCTTTGGCGGTAGCCTTTCCACCCAGACTTTCCTTAATGACTGAAGAAAAGGATTGTCCTTGCTTTTTGCGACTGGCAAGTAAGGTGTAGGCCTCCATATCAATGGTAATCGTTTTTACAGCCATGCACTTATCATACACTTATACTTGCAATTCGTCAATTTTTCTCTGCGTGTAGACGTTTGCTATTTTCATCCAACGGAATCAACGCGCTCAGTTAAAGGTCGTTAATGACGTAATCTGGATTAATTTGAAGCTGATTTTGGTTAATGGAAACGTTAGGGCAACGCATCGCTTACTGAAAGAGTCTTGCTGAGTGCACACAAGGTGGATTGTGAAAGAACGTGGATCACGAAAAAGGGCCAGCATATGATTATGCTGGCCCTTGAAACGAGTCGCTAGAAAATCGGAAGACGTCGTTCTATTAGAACAAACCGGATGCATGCCCAGAGTTACCCATGAAAAACAACATGGGGATTGAGAGCATCGTGTTCGTTCGGGATGCTAACAAAGCTGTGCGGCCGGCTTTGGCCTTTTCGTCGGCGGTAGCTTCTTTCATGCCTAGAACTTTTTTCTGATTCGGCCAAATCACGCCCCATACATTCAGCAGCATGATTGTGCCAAGCCAGGCTCCCATCCCAATGACCGCATCCTGTCCCTGCATCATGAATGCACTCCCGAACCGATGCTGACTCATTAGCAGGACCGCACCAAATATCCACGTGACCAAGGCGCTCCAGCGGAACCACCATAAGGCGTTCGGAACGAGATGCTGAAACGCTTCAGCTTTCGTCTCTGGTTTCACGGCCTTCAAAAATGGGACCTGTATAAAGTTGAAGTAGTACAGAATCCCGATCCAGGTGATACCCGCGAGGAAATGACCCCACGCATACAAGCTTTCCATATTGATTCCCTCTTTTCTAAAATTTCTGGTGAATAGTTGTCGTGATAAGAGTCTTTGCAGCCTTACACGAGCATCTTCACGAACCCATAGAGCACAACGGTCAACACAAACCCAGCCGTAATTGTTCCACTGATTGTATCGAGTGGATTACCCATTGAAACCTCCCTGTGTATTGTCGCCAAAAGAAATAAATTTCAGCCAAGCCATTCTAGCTGACAGAGCATGAGAACTCATTAGCAAACCTCGAAAGCTTCCTGGAAAGTCTAGAAGGTTGGAAATCTTGTAGAGTGAACGATAGTGGGTGCATGTTCCCCCATTCACGGTAATTACCCTAACCCATTCTGTAGGAGTTCTTCAAGATGTCGTTCGCCCTATGGCAAGTGGGTGAGTTTGTGAGTCTCTTGGCTTATTCCTGTTGGGCGGGAGATCGCAGGCAGAACCGCCACGGCTTTTTGGCCCATTCCCCTGCATAGTCAACACCGATTCGAGGGAGGGCAGTGATGCGGTTGGCTCGAAGACGCTCACCTCGGTCCTCCACCCAAATTGATTGCCCGATTGTGACATCCACACAGTTCAAGGCTTTATCAATGTTCAAGTGCCGGCAGACTCGTCCGGGTCCGTCAATGTGAAGGGGGTGAGCGAGCGGTTCTCCTCTCTGTTCAACGATCTCAATTCCGCGAATGAGTATCGCGGCCGGAAAATCGAGACGTTCCGTCACAAAATTCAGTAAGTAGTACATTCCATAAATTAAGTAGACGTAGGTCTGTCCCGGTGGTCCGAAAAGGACTTCCGTTCTCTTGGTTCTCCCTTTTGACGCATGACAGGCTTTATCTTCTGGGCCAATATAAGCTTCCACATCGACGATTTTCGCCACAATTCGGCCGTCAGCAGAGGTTCGTAATAGATATTTCCCTAACAGCTCCTTCGCGACCTTTAGCGTGGGACGGTCGTAGAATGATTGTGGAAGAATGTTGGGGGAAGAAGAATGCATGCCTTTAGGGGACGCGGTCCTCGTAGGGCGGCAGGGTTGTGAGGCGAGTGTCGTCAACCGGTCCGCCGACCGTAAAGTGATAGAGGGATTGGTATGTGGTGTGGGGGGAAACCCCAAACACTCGATGGACGGGGTCGTCAAAGAAACACCCAATACCCGTTGATCGGATTCCGGCCGCCTCAGCTTCCAAGTACAGTACCTGCCCAATCAGCCCAGTTTCCCAAAAGAGACGCCGATAGGCCCAAGGTCCATTTGTTTCTAAGGTGTGATCAAACTCGGAAATCATGCCTAAGGAGAAGGCGCTGTCGCCTGCGATTTCCTGCCAACAACTGACCTGCATCGCAATCTTTTGCGCATTACCTTCTTCTAAGAGATACAGAGGAAGGTCGTCCGGACACTTCTCTGGTGTGGTCCAGACGAATTGCTCGTGCATGGTGGATTTGAGTTCAGTCAATGTCTCTTGAGAGCGATCTCTAAGCAATAGGTAAAGTCCGGACGGAATACCCTCCACTCGATGGACAAACAGTGCGAGATGAATCGCCGGTTTCCAAGGCACACAGTCCCAGGGCATCGGGCGCTGACTGACAGGGAGTTCTCCAGACGGCATGACGCGGCTCAGCATAGTAAAAAATCGATGAGCGGGAATGCTGGTGTGCCCATCAAATGAGACGGCGCTCCGCCGTTGGTGGATGATTTGACCAGCGGTTGGTTGATTAAGGGCAGATTTGCCCTCTCCGCTTTGGGGATAGGAGGGGGCAAGGGGTACGAAGGTCTGTGCCTGAGAGGACTTCCATGAAGCTTCCGCCACATCATCGATGATTTCCCAAGGAATGGGATTATCCCGGCTCAATCGATTGGCTTTGCCCTGCCAGTGGCCTTGGGCAAGAGATTTCACGACTTGCTGATCGATTATTAACGGAAGTTGGCCTGTCTGTTCCATTTCCTCTGTTTGTTCCGGCCAAATCGCCGCAATCAGTTCTGGATATTCTTTTTCAGACTGCACGAAATCGTCTGATCGATCCAAGCCAAACAATGTCGAGAGGGTTTCATCCGAATTCCCTTCAAGCAGCATCATGTGCCAACCCAATGTGGCGGCAGCGATACGAAGCGTGCCGATCGCATGGCCGACATCGTGCTGACAATACCTGAATGCGCGTTCGCCATATTTCCAGGCTTCCCGCCAGTGAATGGAACTCAGGCCAACAAAAAATGCCTGCTCGGGAAATCCTTCGAATAGGGGCCTGACTTCATTTTCGGTACAAGCCAGGCGATGTTCGAGTCCATGTTCTTTGGGGGCATAATGGTAGAGGCCAGGATCAAGAGGTAGATCTGAAAATTCACCGAGAAACAGATACCCTTCGGTCGGATGCAAGTTGCCACTAGAAGGATTGCTGCGCAAGGCCCAGCGATTTCCGCCATACTCTTTCCACGCGGTTAAAGAGAGAGCATATTCAAAAAATCGTGATAGGGATTCGATGGTCAGTGGTTGCGACGGAATTGTTCTCGCGCGATACAGGTCTTCGTAATGTGGCGAAACAGGTTTATCTTCTGGTATCAGGCGCGGAAGTGGGATGAGCGGCGCCCCTTCAAATCGACGAAAAGGATCGGGTTGATTGGCCCAATCCATGTAGCCCAAGGATTGGGCATAGTGATTAAAGTTATGCTTGGTTTGCTGATGATAGCGTTTCACGCGATCGAGGGGCGTGAGGGGAGTCGGAGATGTATCTTCGGTTTCCATGATAATGAAAAAATGCCCGTAAAATGCCAGATGTAACAGGGGCTTAGTATAACAGAGAAAGATTCTTCATGCTGTCTCTCCTGAAGCTCTCCAAATAAGTAGAGCGACTTCCCCTCGCTATCTGGCAATACGATAACTGTTGGAACGGGTAGCAAAATACAATGGGTAATGGGTAACGATATTGACAACGACTTGCAAGGAATTATACAACTTCGTGCAATTCGAGTCTGACCCCTAAAAAATTACAAGAAGAAGAAATAGAAGGCCAGTACTAGCATCAGGATCACCAGTAGGACAAAGCCTACACCTCGTATATCTTCCGAATGAAAAAGAGAAAATTGTTTCTGAAGTGCAGGATTATGCTGGATATGCTGATCGATGAGGTCCTTGGCTTCCTTGAGTCCCAGGTTTTGCTCTTCTCTGAGCAATTTGATCGCATTAATCTTTTTCCCTTCCCAAAGAGCTGCCACGATAGGCTGAGAAAGGTTGCGTATGTTCGAAGACGGCTTATCCATACATCACCAAAGAAAGGGACGAGTTGACTTATTTCTGATTTGTTTTTTTCTATAAAAGGCGAAATGGGTACAACTATGTATCGAACAGGAAGGAGAAAATCTTGATATCCGAGCTAACATGGAAAAGCACAAGTCTAAAGACCTCGACCCTTTTTTCCTTTACTCAACGCTCTAGTGATAAAATAAAAGGAAGCTTTGTATTAGGGATCAATCCAGCCTAAGATACGAGAAATCCAAAAATGGAATGATGCTCAAGACTAAACATCTCAAGATCAAGGGGTTTGAAACCGTCATCGTCGGGAAAGATCCGTCCACCCATTTCCATGGGATAATAGCGGTACATTCCACTCAACTGGGTCCCGCCTTGGGAGGCATCCGGATGTGGCCATATCGCAATGAGAAGGAGGCGCTCCATGATGTGCTTCGCTTGGCCGAAGCTATGAGTAAAAAGGCCGCCATCTCCGGATTAGCGAGTGGAGGCGGAAAGGCCGTCATCATTGGGAACCCCGCCACAGACAAAACTCGTCCATTGCTTCGCTCTATGGGCAGACTCATTGAAACACTGAAAGGAAAATATCTTGCGGCAAAGGACTCAGGGATTCTTCCTGAAGATTTAGATGTCGTCGCGGAACAGACACGCCATGTGACGGGAACTACAGGAAAACAGGGGGGCAGCGGAGATCCCTCCCTTTCGACTGCCAAGGGAGTGCTTGCAGGCATGCAAGCCGCCTGTCAATTAGTGCACAAGACTCAAGATCTTCACGGGCGTGTTGTGGCCATACAGGGTGTCGGTCAAGTGGGATGGAATTTAGGCCATCTCCTATTTAAGCGTGGCGCGAAGCTGGTAGTGGCGGACTTGCGACCGGAACGGGCGACACGAGCTCAACAAACTTGGAAGGCCTCCGTGGTCCCGTTATCGACCATTCATCGAATCCCGGCCGACATCTTTGCTCCGTGCGCCCTGGGTGGCGTCCTGAATTCCAAGACCATTCCGCAACTAAGAGCCGGCATTGTGGCCGGAGGAGCCAATAATCAATTTTTGGATGAAGCGCGTGATCCGTACCGTGTGATGAAAAGAGACATCGTGCACGTTCCGGATTACGTCTTGAACGCCGGAGGGTTAATTCAGCTCGTGGTACGGGAAATGTTGCACCAGCGACGAGTTGTGCCATGGATTAAAAAGATCCAGCCTACTGTTCATGAAGTCTTGACGACTGCCTTACGAGAGCATCTGCCTCCATTGATTGTCGCCAACCGCATGGCGCTAGAAAGAATGAGGGCGTAAAAAACTGAATCCGCACCGAACGGTACGGCCATATCTCACACCAACACTAGCGTAGATGTCATAAAACTAAGCGTGCCTCTTTACGACTTCTCTTCATCCAATGTTCCTTGCCATTCGGCTTCTGCTATCGTCGTGCGACATCAAGCAATTGAAGATATCTATAGAGTATCCGATCATCGTCCAGCCAGACCAGGAGGCTGACGGATTCGTGGTTTCTTATCCGACCTTAAAGGGGTTTGGTTCCCAAGGAGAAACTGAGGAAGAAGTCTTGAGCCATATCAAGGATGCGATTAAGACCTCCCTGAAGAGCGTGGAAGATCCCAAGCGGTGAAACAAACTCAGAACCGTAGGACGAAGCTTCCGCACGTTTCGAATGACCGCGTCGTGCGGGCACCTGAACGCGCTGGTTTGTGCGTACTTCGAGAAGGCAAACATGTCTCCATAACTGATGACAAATATCTCGTCATGATTCCCCGTCATCACGTTATCAAGACCGAAATGTTGAAACAATTCCTTTAGGGCAGCCAAGGTTTCCCCCGAACACTCCCGGGATCTCCTTTAAGATGTCCATCCATGAGTGGAATTCTTGAACTTCCTCATATTGAAAGTTTTCGACCTAAATTCTGGAATAGAAAAGTCCTGACTCAACCAAAGACGGGCCTGCCTTTCATGGTGAAAAGGTAAAGAGGTAAAACTAGACTTGCCCCATGCAAATCATATTCAGAATAACTGGCAATTTGTTACTAAAGTAATAATCGAGAAACCTATGGCTTCAAGCGGCGGTGATGGGCCGCCTTAAATAAGGCATTGCACTCGGATTCCAGAAGGCCTCCAATGACCTTGGTCTGTCGAAATGGGGTACGGCGGGCCACCTCCTCGGCTCGAATATCGATTTGCCGCCACCCGTGTTGTTGGAGAAAAGGAATCGAAGTTCCAAAGTAGACGGTGGAAATCCCGGCCCACTCGATAGCACTCTGACACATGGGACACGGTTCCGCTGTGGTATATAAATCGAGTGTTGTCCAATCAATGCGAACATGGGCAGCCGCACAACGATTGATGGCATCGACTTCTCCGTGAAAGGTAGGATTGCGAGAAGATCGGTTAAACCCTTGGGCGAGGACCTGTCCGGTGGCGTGTTGAACGATTATGGCCCCAAAGGGATGCTGGGGTACTTTCTGCGCCATGACAATAGCCAGGCGCATATAGTCATCCGGACTCATGTGCTGTGTCGGTCTCTTAAACATTTTCTGCATATCGTATTGTCAGGCCATGTAGTCATCACATCGAAGTCGCTTCAGTTGTCGCTCTACCTGTCTCTCAATAAAAAATTGCCCATTCAGGCGTGAGGCCATGTTTCCGATATTTGGGCTTATTGCCAGAATCCCAATCAAATCCTAAAACCTGTAAATTGATCTTATTCTAAGCCTATTTTTTTGTCCATACGTTTGTCCTGCGAGCCAGTGTTTTAAATCGAGTCTGACCCCTAATAATACTAGTGAAGTTGATAATGTAGCACTATGAGTTGACTGGATTTTAAAGGGAGGGTCGCATAGGTACGGCCAATTGAAATCCATGGCAGTGAAAAACGACGCTTTCCCAAAACTGTCCGGGTGAGCCACATTCAGAAGGTAATCCCTTACCTTATCGGGATCGACACGGGCATGCTCTCCATTTGGGATGGTTCATTCCAATGGTAACACGTTTGACTATTTAATCCTGAAAGAGCAATCTGTTCTCCAACTAACTTCTATAACCCCAAAATAATCTGTATGAGGTTCCGCGTAGACTTTTCTTTAAAAGGCTTTCTGCAATCCCTTTCCCCTACGTTGGTCAATAGACCCGAGTGAGCGGCGGCAATGCTCGGGCTTCGGGGTCCATCTTTTCGTAGTGATCAATGTTTGGCTTGGACAAGTCATCTAAGTCCATGAGAGTCGGTGGAATTGAAGAATGCTCCGCTTCCTAGCGAGCATCCTTTGTAAAGCCTTCCATACTCATGTAGAGCCTTTTATCGTCCTTGTGTCGTCCGCCGACAAAGCTTTGAATTTCTTGGAATCCATTGACCTCCTACCCTACTCGAAGACCTGGCGCTATACCAGTGTCTCAAATATATAAAACTAGATTTGACCCCTTTTTACGTTTCGTTTTGGCCGGATGGATATACTCCGAGACGAATTTAGATATAGGAGTTTCTACTTGACGTAGATGACTCCGGGTAAGTCCTTCAGGTCCGCATCTCCCGTGACCACATGTGCGTCCTGATCCTTTGCCGTTGCATACACAATAGCGTCGGCCATGGCTAATCCGTGTCTTAGGCTCAAATCTGCGGCGAGATAGGCAATGGATTCTGTAAGTTCAACAATAGGGTTCGCACTGAGTTGGGCTGAAAATAATAAGGCTGTCTCTTCACCTTTCTCCCGTTTAATGATTTTGTATACTTCATAAACTACGATGGTCGGCGTGATGCGGTTATACCGAGGGGTGAAATACGCTGCATAGCGATTGGCGAGTGGGCCTCCTGTAAAGAATTCGATCCATCCGCTGGAATCCATGGCAATCTTCACAGGCAGTCTTTCTTTTCCCGAATATCGGTCTTGGACATCCCCCTAAGGGCTCCCTTCAGAGTTTTGAGGGGAACTTCCGGCACTAGGGTAATCACTCCACCTTTTTCAACGACTTGCAATCGCTGCTGTGGACAGAGGTGGAGCTTCTCCCGCACGTCCTTGGGGATCACAATTTGAAATTTCGGTGAAATCGTTGTCGTGGCCATCTGGAAACCTCCCTACTAATTGCTGATCGATCATGTTATCGTCATACTAGCCACCCGTCAAGCGTGTGACGAATTCAGAATGATTCAAAGAGCAGCTCAACCAACTCTGCCCATCCTCGCTGGATTTCCGTACGTAGGGTAGGACGAATAGAGGAATGCGAGACCTGACCTGCTCACTTTGTGCAAACTGTTCCTCTACAAGAATATACAGAGAAAAGTGCACGATTCGGGGGAATCAGTAATGTTGGAAGAGGCCCTGAGTAGGTCAGCATGCAAGACGTGACCTCAAGCGGGTGACTCAGAGGACTAATCGGAGGCAGGTTCTTGCGATATAGTGCTGGAGCAACGGAGGGAAGATGTTTCCAGTAAGAAGTGTCAAAAAAGTAAAATGATCCCATTTTCGTGCCCTTCTTTAGTGTCAGCTACCTGCCTTTCCCTCCTAATTTTACCATCTGCAATTAGCCGCATCTTTTCGTTGCTAATCTTTCCCAGCAACACACTTGGCGGTTCCCCCCTTCAGGGGCAAACCACACTTTTACTTTTGCGACCAGATGGTGTCGCCTGCTTCGAGTTGACCGGTCACATACGCTGTCACGACCAATGGTTCATCTGGGGGATACTTTGCCACGACTCAGCGCCATTGCTCACCCACACGCGTTCGAGCATAGTTTTCGTAGCACAACTGGACCGCCCTATCCGCAAGAGGCTCGACCCTATAAATTTTTGAATAGATAAAACTAGATTTGACCCCATGAATCTATCGCCGGTGATGCGCATGACATATTTCGGGTTATCCAGTGCCAGCTGGCCTGCTGCGTTGACCATGGCTGCGCGCATGCGCTCTGCATGGTCGATGTCTTCGCAGAATATGATGGTTTTATCGAACGGATTGGTTGCGCGTAAGTATTGCATGACCCGGTTGGCCACCAGTTTTGTGCGCTGGTTCAACACGAGTATACGATCCATATCTTTTTGATTGTATTCGCGCTGTTCGATGTCATGCCCGAGATCGTCCTGCATGCCCGGTGGCGGGGTCCAGCCCAAGATGTCTTTGTCGATATCGATGCGCACGACCTTGTACGGTGCCAGGAAGCCATCCTCGATCCCTTGCTTGAGGCTATAGGTGTAGACCGGCTCGCCAAAGTAGGTGATGCTCGATACGTATTTGGTTTCTCTGGGGGTCGCCGTGAGGCCGATTTGGATCGCGTCGGAGAAGTACTTAAGAATTTCGCGCCACGCCGAATCGTCTGCTGCGCTTCCACGGTGGCATTCATCAATAACGACCATGTCAAAGAAATTGGCTGAAACGTTCTTGAAGATCTTGTCTTCTTCTGCTGGCCCCGTGATGGCTTGGTACAGGCCCAGATAGATTTCGTAGGCCGGATCGATTTTCCGATTTTTCACTTTCGTCATGACTGGGCCAAAGGGCTTGAAGTCATTCACCAACGTCTGATCGACGAGAATGTTTCGATCCGCGAGAAAGAGGACCCGTTTCACGGCACCTGCCTTCCATAAACGCCAGATGATTTGAAACGTGGTGTAGGTCTTTCCCGTGCCCGTGGCCATGACCAGCAGTACGCGTCGTTTTTCTCTGGCTACCGCCTCTATCGTGCGATTGACGGCTTCTACCTGGTAGTAGCGAGGCTCTTTTCCTGAGGTATCTTCATGGTACGGCTGCAGGACTAGTCGTTCGGCTTCCTCATCGATGCCACGAAAGGTCTTATACCGCGTCCAAAGTTTCCCTGGAGGTGGGAAGGCTTCCAAAGGTAACTGAGTTTCAATATCTGCACCTGATGCCAGAACTTTATTGTGTGAGGCGAAGGCATCACCGTTTGAACTAAATGCGCTCGGCACCTCTAGCATTTCCGCATACCCCAGTGCTTGCTGCATGCCCTGGCTCACTGTGTGATTGTTGTCTTTGGCTTCGACGACCGCCACAGGAATTCCTGGCTTCCAAGAGAGTACATAATCTGCAAATTTTTTCTTTTTCTTGTTGCGGGATGACATCGTACCTCTGACGACAATTGGACCAGGCGCCAGAGTTACTTCGCGCCGGATCTGTCGTATGGGGTCCCAACCAGCATTTTTGATGGCAGGCGTGATGAACAGATCGCAGATATCCGTTTCGCTAAGCGCTTTTTTCTCTTTCCTATCCATATGTTAATTTCCTAGGCCATGCTACCCAACCCCTAGAAAAAAGTACAGGGAATCAGCGCGGGAACAAATGGTCTACCCGAGTGCCAATTACAGAGATACGAGATGCGTTGGGACCATGTTTGATATGTCCAACCAGGCTTCTGGTTCCGCCTCTGGGAAACGTATAGGGAGACACGTTGTTTCTCCTAACTCACGTTTCACGCCTCCAGTCTTTACACATCCAAATCATCGGCTTGACCGGCGTTGGCCATGAGGAAGTCGTAGCGGGCTTCGGTTTTCTTGCCCATAAGGTCGTGGAAGATACGATCCGTGGTGAGTTCGTCCATGAGTTCGACTTTTAACAGCCGTCGTGTCGAGGGGTGCAAGGTGGTTTCTCGAAGTTGTTGCGGGAACATTTCCCCAAGCCCTTTGAAGCGGCTAATGGTAGGATTGGCGTTGCTGCGGGCATGTTCCAGAATACGGACTTTTTCCTCATCGGTTCCAGCCCAATGCACTTCTTTGCCAATTTCAATTCGATAGAGAGGCGGTTGTCCAATAAAGACATGTCCCTGCTTGATCAGGTCCGGCACATGCCGAAAGAAAAAGGTTAAGAGGAGGGTGCTGATATGATACCCATCGATGTCGGCATCCATGAGGAGAATGATTTTGTGATAGCGAAGTTTTTTGACGTCAAAGTCTTTGCCGATTCCACAACCCAGCGCTTTCACCAGATCCGCCAACTCTTTGTTCTCTACCACTTTGGCCAAGGTTAATTCCTCGGTGTTGAGGACCTTTCCGCGGATCGGTAAGATGGCTTGTGTTTTTAAATCGCGTCCTTGTTTGGCTGTGCCGCCAGCTGAATCGCCCTCGACGATAAACAGTTCACTGATGGTGGGATCGGTGCTTTGACAATCTGCTAGTTTCCCAGGAAGATTGAGCCGATGACTGACGGCGGATTTTCGCATGACGGCTTTGGAGGCTTCCCGTGAGGCTTCCCTGGCACGGGCGGCAAGCACCATACGGCCAACGAGTGATTCTGCGATAGACTGGTTTGCGTTGAGGAAGGTTTCCAATGCCGGGCGTAGTGCGCTATCCGTTACACTCTGCACTTCTGGATTATTGAGACGTTCTTTGGTTTGTCCTTGGAACTGTGGATTCAAAATCAAGACGCTGAGTACGGCCGCCAAGCCTTCGCGGATATCTTCGGCTTGGAGGCTGACGCCTTTGGGAGTCAAATTATGCGTTTCGATGTAGTTCCGAACCGCTTTGACGATGCCGGCGCGGAGTCCGATTTCATGCGTGCCGCCGTTAGGGGTGGGGACCCCGTTTACGTAGCTTCGAATAAACTCAGCCGGTTCATCGGTCCATTGCAGCGCGACTTCCATGCCGAATCCGTTGCCATTTTCCGCTTGATCGCCGGTTTGTTTGAGTTTTCGATCTAAGTAAAAGACAAAATCTGCCGAAGGTTTTCGTCCACGATCTGTGACGAGTTTGACCAGATACTCTTGAATGCCTTGTTCGTGTACGAAGCTGTGGGTTTCGCCAGAGCTTCCGTCCTTAAAGGTGAGTTTGAGGCCTTTATGAAGATAGGCTTTGGCTTCCAACGTGTCTTTCAGTAAGACTGGATCGAAGAGTATCATTTTTCCAAAAATAGCTGGATCTGGTCGGAAATACACCGATGTGCCTGTCCCCCGAGCCTGGCCGATTCGTTTGACTGGACCTTGGGCTTTGCCGGCTTGGTAAGTTTGCGACCATTCCTGTCCGTCTCGTTTGACTCGTACTTCGAGATGACGCGATAAGGCGTTCACGACAGAGGCGCCCACACCATGGAGTCCTCCTGAGTGAATGTAGCTGCCCGTCTCAAACTTTCCCCCGGCATGCAAGGTGGTCATGATAATTTCCAGGGCGGATTTTTTAAATTTTGGATGCTTCTCGACTGGAATTCCGCGCCCATTATCCGTAATCGTGATGCCATTGCGAGCTTTGTCGAGTTCGACGAGAATCGTGGTGGCGTGACCATTGATGACTTCGTCAATCGCATTATCCAAAACTTCCCACACGAGATGATGGAGGCCCGTTTTGTCTGTGCCGCCGATATACATTGCCGGTCGACGTCGAACCGGTTCAATGCCTTCTAGCACAACAATGTCACTTGCGTCGTATTTTTTAGCCATGGATAAGCTCTTTAAAGAACATCGAGGTTTGGATGAACGTGTTGACGAACCATTTAATTGGTCGCCTCTGTTAGAAATTCAGGTAATATTGCTTCTGGTATTTCGGCTCCACTCAAACTTCCTCGACGAAAGAGGGGATGGCCTTTTCCGCCACGGCTCACCGATTGATATTTTTTAGATGAGACGGACAGTTTCGATCCATCCTGTTTGAGCAGGACGATTTGATCGGTTTTGTCTTTCAGGAGGCCGAAGGCCACAACGCGATCGTGTTGTTCTAATTTAATCACGATCACACCTCGTCCTGGACCCGAAAGGAGAGAGACGTCTTCTGCCGGGCACAGTAGCAGGCGACCGCGTTGGGTCGCCACGGCAAGGTTCGATGCGTTGAGTAAGCCTTCGAGGAATCCTATACCCACGACTTCTTCGGCGTCTTTGACTTTCATGAATTTTCGACCCAATCGGGTTGACGGCTCTTGAAAGGTGCTCAACTCAAAACGGACGCCCATTCCTGTTGAACTCACCGCCATGGCTTGGCCAATCGAGGCTGATCCGTCTTGGTCAGTTTGCTCAAAGAGTGGTAGCGATTTGGCCTTTTTCCCTTTTGTCTGGACTGGGTCGATTCGTCGCATGCGTGGATCTAAACTTAAGGCTGCGATGATGCGTTCTCCATCTTTGAACTTAAAAAGTTTTTGTGCCGGGTCGCCATATCCACTTCGTGCGGGAGGAATATCTCCGATACGTATGGTGTAGGCGCTGCCGTAGTTTGAGAAAAAGACGATATTGTCGACTGTGCTGCCGCCGAGCGCCAGCATAAGTCGATCACCTTCTCGAAGACGGGCTTTTGACAAGTCTTTAATGAGTCCGACACGTCTAATCCAGCCATCTGTTGAGACGGTGAGGATGGCATCTTCTTTCACCATGTAGGCTTCTGGATCAAACTGGACTTCTTCGGTTTGGCGTCTGCCAATTTTCGTCCGGCGCTTATCGGTGTAGGTGTTGGATACTTCGGCCAGTTCGTCTTTGACCACCGTCCAGAGTCTCGGCTTGGAGGCCAGTAGGGCCTTGAGCTCTTTTGCCTGTCGACGCTTGTCGCTCAGCTCGTCCAACATTTTCTTAATTTCGGTACGTGACAATTTGTAGATCGCTGTTTCGAGAATGGCCTCGGTTTGTATGGCATCAAGATCAAAGCGTTGCTGGAGTTTTTGTGCTGAATCGGCTTTGCCTTCACTCTGTCGAACGATTTTCAGGACTTGATCGAGCGCGTCAAAAATAATTTTAAATCCGTTGAGGATATGAATGCGGCGTTCAAGGACCCGTAAGTCATACTCGTACCGCCGTTTGACGGTGTCGAAGCGAAAATCGACAAATTGTTCCAGGATTTGTTTGAGATTCAGACAGTCGGGCCGTGAGGCCGACGTCCCGGGTGTTGGCACTAAGCAAGTGAGATTAACCGAGAAATTATTCTGTAACGGAGTATTCTTGAACAGATAGGCCATGGCGACATCGGGGTCGGCACCTTTTTGCACCTCGAGTGCAATGCGGACATCCGTCGTGGATTCATCTCGTACATCAAGCAGCTGCGGGATTTTACGTGCACCAACGAGTTCCCCAATTCGTTCGACAATGGTTGATTTGTCGACGGCAAAGGGGATTGACGTGATGATGATCTCTGGTTCTCCTTGTCCGCGCGACTCTACGGTGTATTCGCCACGAAGTCGGACTGAGCCATGCCCCTTCTCATAAATTTCACGAATGTCTGAACGGCTGTTAAGAATTTCGCCTCCAGTGGGAAAATCCGGACCCTTCACGTGTTTGAGCAGGTCGGCAATCGAACAGTTTCGATCATTGATGAGAGCTACAGCTGCGTCGATGACCTCCCCCAGGTTATGGGGCGGGATGTTTGTGGCCATGCCCACGGCAATGCCGGTAGAGCCGTTGACTAGCAGATTGGGAAAACGAGAAGGAAGAACGAGGGGTTCCTCGGCTTTTCCATCGTAATTGGGTTGAAAATCAACCGTCTCTTTGTTGAGTTCTGACAACAGGTCGACGGCTGCCGGAGCGAGTCGGGCTTCGGTATATCGATAGGCGGCTGGAGGGTCACCGTCGAGGCTCCCGAAATTTCCATGTCCATCAACAAGAGGCAGTCGTAAGGACCACGACTGCGCCATGCGGGCCATGGCATCGTAGACGGCTGAGTCGCCGTGGGGGTGCCATTCACCAATGACGGAACCGACTACTTTGGCGCTTTTAATCGGTGGTCGATCGGGTGTCAACCGATGATTGTGATACATCGAAAACAGAATGCGTCGTTGGACGGGTTTTAAGCCATCACGAACATCGGGAAGGGCTCGAGACGTAATGACGGAGAGGGCATAGTTGAGATACCGCTGGCGTGTCGTCTCATCCAGAGGGACCGAGGTGATAATCTCATCGATGTGAGGTTTGGGTTTGGTCTTCTTGGATTTCGTTTTGGCCATTGCTGTGTTACTTGAACATCTGGAAGGGCATCATCGTATTTGAAGGTCATCGACTGAGGTATCTATAGCGAATCCAAATACGTTCCAGCTGGGCATATCAACTAACTCAGCGTGATAATTCATTTCAAATATGCGGAATTTATTTAAACCGGCTATAGGTTACGGGGTTGCGGGCGGAGGATTGAGGCCAGGTCTGGGTCCAAGGGCATTACTAGGCTCTGGTTGCTCCGGTTCAAGAATGATCTCAGGTGGTGCCTCGAGGCTGAGTTTATCTCGAATACGGGTCTGTACCCAATTGGCATCCCACCATTCGGTTGGGTTCACTTGTTCTCCATGCAACACCAAACTGAAGTGCAAATGATCCCCGGCGGCGAGGCCCGTTGTACCTGAACGAGCAATGATTTGTCCAATGAGCACGGCATCGCCGGTTTTGACGGAAAATGAAGAAAGATGTGCATAGAGGGACTGCAGACCATAGCCATGATCGATAATGATGGTGTTGCCGTAAATGCCCAGGTACCCGGCAAATAGCACGACTCCATCGTTGGACGCTTGGACCGGATAATGTTTGGTGACGGCGAGATCAAAACCTAAGTGATCTTGTGTGTCGACGACTTTATTTTTATACACATAATTTCGATGGTCGGCGAATGACGCTTCAACTTTTGAGCCAGGGAGTTGGCGAAATGCTTTTGTCCAGAGAAATGCCGCTTCACTCTGTTTTGAAAAGTCTCGAATCGTTTGATTATTTATTTGTCGAAGCTGGTTATTGACCATGACAAAGTTTTCGAGGTTGGTACTTTGTTCCGGCAGCTCCGGCGTTTGGGCAATGATTGGCAAGACTGTTTTTTCAATAAATGAATCGGAAATCCCGATACGTCGAGTCCTCCAGGCCTTTTTCTTGACGCGGAGGTCCACGTCCAGGATCGCGGTATTACCGACGGCATCCTGCGCCGTGAGCTGAATCGGTGTATTCGATTTGGCGTTGTACGGCATGGCTATGAGGGCAAACATGCCGGAATCGTCAGGCATGGGATAGCCTGGGAAAAAAGCCGATTGGATCTTTACTCCATGCGTAACGGCATCAGGTGAGGCTCGGTATCGGACAACGCCTGAACCTCCTTGCGCGATTGAACTTGGAGGTGAGAGCAATTCAAGGCGTGGCGGACTGAACTTGGGGGTGAAGTCCTGCGTGATTCGGTGCCGATTGCCTTCGAGGAGATTGCGCCAGGAATAGTCGCGAGCGGTGATGACAAGTTTCGCATCACCGGGTTTTCTCGGAATGGTCTCGTCTTCATACGGCGTCACCGTGAGTTCATAGTCGTGTCGGGTGCCTCCTTCGGCGGAGAGCAGACCGTGCGAGGAAAACGATTGTTTATCAAGCACGTAGGTTTTCAGATTATGCACGATTCGAATCGAAATATGACGTAAGCCGGTATCAGGATCAGAGATGCGAATAGACAGTGGAGTGGAAGGACCAACTTGATCAAATGGCTGGGTGATGAGGATCTCCGGTGGAGTGATATCTCCCCATCGCGATAGGCCAACGATGACCAGGTATGTGGTCATCAGTACGAGAGCAACCAGAATAACGAGAAATTTTTTCGACACGCGGATGCAATGACCTCTGTGTAGTTATATCAATGTTTAGAGGAAGATCTGAAGGAAAATAGCAAATCCATTCGATAACAGAAGATATGCTTGGACACGATGGTGGTGAGACAACGCGTACGTCAATGTCTCCGACCTTAGTGATTCAACTATCCTTCTTTATATATTCGTTATAGGTATCCAAGTCTAGCCGAACCGTCCTTAGACACGATAGTTCCTATGTTTAAGAGCGATCCATGGACATCCTACGCTGTAGTAACATTCCTTCTGAGGTGTGATCACGGGCGTCAAACCAGACCCTGCGCCATCACACGCACCAAATGTTGGAAATATTGGAACGGCTATATTTTCCTCTATCTACTTATACCATACGAAGGGTAGAGAGCAAGATAATGACGATATTTTCTCAAAGAGCGGTGAATGTTTAGGGCCTGTTGTGTTTTCCCACTTCACCTCTTGACACCAGTGCAGTGATGTCATAGCCTGTGCAACCGCTTGGTTGGTATGGACTCATCAACGAGACCATCATAGAATACTAGAGAAGTGTGATAAGAGCGAACACCCGCTTGCGTCGCAACCTCGTCACAATCATTTACTGTTGATCGTTAATGAAATCGGATCTCATGGATGAGCTGATCCGCTCTTTTCTCCTTTCCTTATCTCAGTTATTTCCTATTTCGTCTTCATTTTTTCGATTTTCAACCGATTATGACATTACGGGTACGATTGCGTGAGTTGTGGGACATTCCGAGGAATGGATGTAAACAACGAATGATGTGGATTGACATTCTCAGGAAGGAGATGCCGTGGGACTAGCAGGAGACTTTCTCGGATGGTTTTCAAGTGATTTGGCCATTGACCTTGGTACGGCCACGTCATTGGTCTATGTACGTGGAAAAGGCATTATGCTCAGTGAGCCCTCGGTCGTGGCGATTGAGAAGCAAAGTAATTCTGTGTTGGCGGTGGGAGCCGAAGCCAAGAAAATGGTTGGTCGTACGCCGGGGAATATAGTTGCGATACGGCCGATCAAAGAAGGCGTCATTGCAGATTTTGCCATGACGGAACGGATGCTGCACTATTTTATTACCAAAGCGCACAACCGAAACTCCTTTGTCCGGCCACGATGCATTATCGGAGTGCCCTCGCGGATTACCGAAGTTGAGCAACGGGCAGTGCGTGAGTCGGCGACACATGCCGGGGCGCGAGAAGTCTATTTGATCGAAGAGCCGGTCGCCGCCGCCATTGGTGCGGGTCTTCCGATTACCGAGCCTTCGGGTAATATGGTTGTGGATATTGGAGGCGGAACGACCGATATTGCGGTCATCTCATTGGGTGGCATTGTGTGCAGTGAATCGGTGAAGGTAGCTGGGGATCAGATGGATGACGCCATTATGAGCTATATTAAGCGACGCTATAATTTGCTGATTGGCGAGCATATGGCTGAAAAAATTAAAATAGAAGTCGGATCGGCCTATCCATTAGAACAGCAAAAAACGATGATGGTGAAAGGGCGGGATATGATTTCAGGGATTCCCCGTACGGTCGTGGTGAACGATGCAGAGATTCGGGAGGCCTTGGAAGAACCCATTCACTCCATCGTTAATGCGCTTCGAACGTCATTGGAAAATACTCCGCCAGAGTTGGCCGGTGATATTATCGACCGAGGTGTGGTGATTACGGGTGGTGGGTCGATGCTCCCGGGTTTGGCGACGCGGTTTCAGGAAGAAACCAATCTTCCCATTATCACGGTAGAAGATCCGCTGACCTCAGTGGTTCTTGGGGTGGGGAAAGTTCTGGATGAAGGAGACCTCTTTAACAAAGTCTCGCTGTTAAGGCCCAGTTGATTTGGTACCTGGAGTGAGTTTGTGAATAGATCCATCATAGCCGAGGATATACAGTTCACCGGTTTCATCCTCTCCAAGTGATGGAATCTGCAAATCCGTGTCGAGTAGGACTTTAAACGACTTGTTTGCGTATCCAAAAATTTCTCCGCTACAGAAGTCTGCGAAGAGATATGTGCCCTGAAGCGAGGGCATAGTTTTCCCGCGATACACATAGCCACCCGTGACGGAGCAACGCCCATTATCGCCATTGGCATAATTCAGGACCGGCATTGTCAGCTGTGTTGAGTTCTGGCAGCCTTGCTTTGGTTGAAAGCAGTGCTCTCCTTCCATCAATCGCCAGCCAAGGTTTTCACCTTTGTTGACCTTGGTGATCTCTTCCCACGAGTTTTGCCCAACGTCTCCTGCCCATAGCTCTCCGGTTTGGCGATCAAAGGAAAATCTCCACGGATTTCGAAATCCAATTGCATAGATTTCTGGCCGCCCTCCGTTTTTGACGTATGGATTATCAGCGGGGATGCCATACGGGTCACCTTGATCAATATCGATACGAAGAATTTTTCCAAGTAATTCCTTGGAGTTTTGTGCACGATTTTCCGGATCGCCTCCCGCGCCCCCATCTCCCATTCCGATGTAGAGATATCCGTCAGGACCAAATGCCACCATGCCGCCATTATGGTTTCCATAGGGTTGGGGCATGACGAGGAGGATACGCTCCTTCATCTCAGCTTGATCGGGAATGGCTGCACGGTGATATTCGGCAATGACCGTGGCTTGATCTTCTTTACGGGTATAATTGATGAACAATCGTCCGTTCTTGGCGTAATTCGGGTGAAACGCTAAGCCAAGTAACCCCCGCTCTCCTCCAGTTGACACCTTGCTGGAGATATCGAGAAAGGGTTTTGGGAGAAGTCGTCCTTTTTCAAAGATGAGAATTTTTCCATCTTGTTCGACGATAAACAGTCGATCGTTGCCTTCTCGGGTGTGGATTACAAAGATTGGTTTATGAAGCTGATCTGTGATGAGAGGCGTTAAGGCAAATGGAGCTGTCGATGTTTCAGGCGCTGCGGATAATCCCATGGCGGGAGAAGAGCCCAAAGCGTAAACAACAATGGAACATGCCAATCCATGTAGGAATGGCCAGCTTTGAAGGTTAAAACGTATCATATTCAGGACTCCAGGATTGCGCACCGAAAGGTTGCCTTGGTATAAAAAGGGAGTTTAGTTGATCTTGTCACATTTCATCCCTTGGCGTGTGTGGCTACTTTTATTCTATTGAAATAACAACAGACAATGATTCTTAAATACGAAAACGATGTGTTAGATGAAGAGCATTCTGCTGGACATTTTTACCATGTCTGTCAGGGAAGGGTCCAGGAGAAAGAATTGCCGGTCCCGCCTCCTGATGAACCATATGAATGTCCCGATTGTGGTATTGATCTTGAGCAAGAAGACTTTTTGCTTGCTCAGCAGCGTGGGTGGTCCTGAATTCGCTGCTCGTCTCTTGTCGCTTGCATCTCGTGAAACTTTCTCCTAGCCTTCGACGAAATACGAGCAACGAACGACGAGATACGAACCAATTGCATGTGAGGTAGATGCTATGGCTGGAAGTGTTGGTCGAAAAACTGTCAAGGTTATGCGGGGCATCATGATGCTTTGCCCGATTTGCTTTGAGTCCGTTCATGAGGAAAAGCTTGTGGATGAAAAAAACTATGTCGAAGATCATGAAGCCTTCTTTGATTTAATTTGCCCAGGGTGTGAAGATATTAATCGTCCACTCATCGATGATATGCTGGGTAGTTCAGAGTAGCCCGCGAGATCCCTTCTTCTCTTTATCGAACCCCTCAGTGTGGTATGGTCCTTCATATTTCGCCACATCCTCTTCGTGATTCTGCAAGAACATTTATGAGGAAATGGCTATAGGTTTCATTGAGTTATGTCACTAGTCCCTTCCTCCAAGTTCTACATGAACGACACCTATCTCTACAGTTTTTCCATTAACTGACCGAAAAGAACTATAAGGGCAAAAGTTTGGACCAACCTTCAGCAAAGGAGGTGCCGAATGAGAGGCTCCATTCCTTTTTTTACAAGGTCTGTTGTATCAGGAGGCGTGATTCTTCTGTTGATCATTCTGCCGCTTGCGAGTATTGCCTGCCTGAATATTCCTAATCCCGAAGAGTTTCAAGTCGATCTCCCATCTGAGAGTAAACTCCTGCCGAATGGTATGATGGTCGTGGTCTACAGTGACTCAACCGGTGAACGACGAACCCATATTACGATCCATCGCGTGCTTCGGGTATTGCCAGGCCGGTATCCATCCCTCCCAGAGTTACGTGATCCGCAATATAAAATCATGGAAACTGATGGAACCATTGGCCCGATGACCTATCTCCTGAAGGCCAATGCGCTCTATTATGGTGAAGGGACAGATTCGTTGGGGTTTCCTCAGAAATCTTGGATTGATCCAGAAGAAGATGGACTCAATGGCAATGAGCATTCCGTATCGCTTGTCGGATAGCTGGCTCAAGAGAGTGAACGGGTGAACGAGTCAACGAGAAGTTTTTCGATGCACGTCTTTTCGTATTCCGTGTTTGCTAGGAACATCCTCGAATAGGAAGCAAATCATACAGCGCTCTCTCCCTTGCTGCTCTTTGCTTGTCTCTACACATAAAAGATGCAACCGCACGTCCGCTCAGGGTAAGGACGTTCTTCATTGTTGATTGTTCCTCAATTTTCGGCATATTCAACCTGACAGTTCAGTCGTACTGCCGGTGCAACCGTCCCCATCATAAGAAAAATCATCAGTGGGGACGGTAGCATTTGTCTAAAGCCTAAGATTTTTTCACGCTTTATCCTCCTGCAGGGGCAATACGGACAAAATTGAGTATCGTTTTAGTCTTCCCCCCGTTGCGCGTAAGCTGAATGGAAAGGTTTCCATCGTTCACAGTTACTGGGAAATCGGTGATTGTCAGGAATTCGTTTACTTGAGTCGTGACATTGTGAATGACAGTCTTTCCTTCGACCACGATATGATGCGGCCCTTGGCTATAACTAGGATCGCCACTGGCTAATGAGACGACGTAGCTACCATTGGCGAGGTTGTACTGCCAAGTGACAGAGTTGCCGGCGTCAAAATGAATAAAGGAGTCTCGAGACTGATCGTTGAGAAAATTCCGATCGCGGGTATTGACCCGCGTTGACCAACCATATCCCTGAGAAGCGTTAAAGACGGAGCCATCATCTTTTAGGAAACCTGCTGGCGTGGCAGCTGTGCCAGGTTGAAAGTTGATGGCAACGGTTGGGCCACCTGGCGGTGGCGGTGGTGGTGGGTTTGATCCCACGGGAGCAATGCGGACAAAGTTGAGAATGGTTTTCTTGCTCGTGCCGTTTGGACGCGTGAGGCGAATCGTTAATTGACCATCGGCAATCGTCACGAGATGATTCGTAATATTTACAAATTCATTGACCTTGGTAGAGACATTATTAATAACTGTGACTCCCTCGATTTGGACATGATGTGGTCCTTGTGGCCAGGAGGGATCGCCACTCGCAAGCGACACATGATACTGGCCATTGGGAAGCATATATTGCCAGGTGACAACGGCACCTGTGTCAAAGTGAACCCACGTATCGAGCGACTGGTTGCTTGAACGATTGCGGTCTCGTGTATTGACTCGTGTTGACCAGCCATAACCGCGAGAAGCATTAAAGACGGAGCCATCATCTTTTAGGAAGCCTGCTGGTGTGGTAGCTGAGCTAGGTTGAAAGTTGATGGCGACTGTTGAGCCATCTGGCGGGGGCGGCGGAGGATTTGGTGGAGGCGGCGGAGGATTTGGTGGAGGTGGCGGAGGATTTGGTGGGGGTGGCGGAGGATTTGGTGGGGGATGCGGCGAGATCGTTCCACCCTGACTATGTTTATAGATCCAGACTTCTGGATCGCTGGTGACCGCTTTTGCGTACATGACCACGCCATAGGTACTTATGGGGATCACAACGGAATTGGAAATATTCTTGGAAGAATTATTAAATATAGAACCCTCTGCAAAAGGAACAGAATTCTGTAGAATAGCCCTCATGCAAACCACGATGAGGTACCAGATGAAAACGAAACTCTTACGCATTGAGCGCTTTCTCAACGAGATGGATCAGGTCGTGCCGTGGAAGGAACTC
>BQIU01000049.1 GCA_021603905.1 Nitrospirales bacterium | reverse complement strand
CGCGGCTTCTGCTGGCATTCATATTTCCGTTTAATGCTGGAAATCGACTGGCCCCTTCCCGGACAAGAAGGGCTTCGGCTTGCCTCAGCCGGTCCCAGGTCGCCAGCAGAGAAGGATTGGTTTCCATGGCCAGCTCAATTAACGTGTTGAGACTGTCATCGTCAAAATCTTCCCACCATTTGTCAGGTAATGCGGTTTGTCCAGATTGCGAAAAGGCCTTGGGAAGCTGAGCCTTTAATTCAATAGGGACGGGGTTGGACAAACAGCCCGCCAATCCCAGCATCATCAGTCCGACGACGCTATAGAGGGTAAGGGTGATCAATCTACTCATGACAGAACTATCGGACAAACCTATCGGACAAACAAGGCGCATCGTCCTGGCTGAAGGTTATCGAAAGATGGCTATTCGCGTGTATATCCTCAGTATAACGAACAAATATTCAAAGGCGACGAGGAGAGCAGGCTTTTTTGTAAGAAAGTATTTCGTACCCATGTTTTGACAAACTTTGATACAATTTTTCTTTTCACCTTTTGCCATTTCACGTCATAATGAAGGAGTTCTCCCTTCGAGCACGTTATGGAATCTTTACCTCATATTCTTATTGTTGACGATGAACCATCCATACGAAACCCATTGGCTGACTATCTGAAGCTCAAAGGATTTCGCATACAGACCGCTGAAAGCGCTGCGGAAGCACGAAAAATTCTAGGAATGACCTCTATTGATCTTTTGGTGCTTGATATCATGATGCCTGGAGAAGACGGATTATCCCTCTGCCGCCATTTGCGTGACACGAAAGACATTCCGATCATTCTTCTCACGGCTATGGCAGACGAATCTGATCGGATTGTCGGCCTAGAGATGGGGGCGGATGATTATGTTGTGAAGCCGTTTAATCCGCGTGAACTCTTGGCGCGCATTAAAGCGGTATTACGACGCGTCAATAGCCTGCCCAGAAAAGACCGGGAGCCCTTGGCAAGTATGATGAAGTTCGATCGATGGACGCTCCATGTCCATCAACGGGAACTGATGGGGGTCGATCGCGTCGCGATTCCTCTTAGTACCAGTGAATTCGTGCTGCTGATGGTTTTCTTGACCCATCCGCGAATGGTCCTCACCCGAGATCAGTTATTGGATTTGACCCGAAACCGCATGACTGATGTTATTGATCGCAGTATCGACATTCAAGTAAGTCGGTTGCGAAAAAAAATTGAAATAGATCCGAAAAGTCCTACGCTGATCAAAACAGTGTGGGGAGATGGGTATACGTTTACAGGGGAGGTCAGACCCGAGTGACTGTTCTCGCGACACGAGTGCGGCGGTGGTATCCGCAGCGATTGACGGGGCAATTGATTGCGTTGCTTATCGCCGCGTTGGGGATTGCTCAAGTTGCCAATTTTCTGATTTTTATGGACGAACGCCGGGCGGCTACTCGATTAGTCGAACGGACGCAAATCTTGGAACGCATGGCCTCATTAATTCAGCTTATCGAAACGACGTCTCCGGCCATTCATCCCCAAATGGTGCAAGCGGCAAGTTCACGAAAGTTGTACTTTTGGTTTGCAGAAACTAGTCCAGTTCCACCTCATGTGAGTCAAATCGAACATGATCTGATGACTCGTCTTCATGCGTTGCTCGGAGAGCATGATATTCGTGACGTGCGACTCTTAAGTCACGAGCAGCAGGTCGGTATGCCAGAGGCTATTGATGTGTCATGGGGTCATAAGCTGGACGACTCGCCCTCTTCTTTTTCCTTGTCCCAGGTAGATCCGCCTGGTCTCGTGATTTCAGCTCAACTTACGGATAGACGATGGCTCAATGTTGGGTTAGGTATCAACCCACCTCTGATCCGATGGGCGTTGCCAACGTTTTTTTCGATGACCTTAGCTGTGGGCAGCATTTGTCTCATTGTGGTGTGGATGGTTCAGCGCATTACTCGTCCCTTGGAGACGTTGGCGAAGGCTGCTGAAGCCGTTGGCCGTGGGGAAACCATTGTCCCGGTTTCTGAAGATGGACCGATTGATCTTCAGCACACCATTCGGGCCTTCAATCGTATGAATGCGCGTCTTCAGCGTTTTGTGCAAGATCGAACGCACATGTTAGCCGCGATTAGCCATGATCTACGCACTCCAATGACGTCTCTTCGGCTCCAAGTCGAATTTGTCACAGATGAAGAGATCAAACAGAAGATGTTAGCCACGTTGGAGGAAATGCAACGAATGAGTGAAGAGACGCTGGCCTTTGCGCGTGATGAGGCGTCTACTGAGCATTCTCGCTCGGTTGACCTCGCCGCACTCATTGATAGTCTTTGCCAGGATTTGACTGACCTCAAATTGGATATCACATGGGAAGGCATGGACAAAACTCCCTATACGTGCAGGCCGGTGAGCCTCAAGCGTGCGTTTCGCAATGTAATAGAAAATGCTGTGCTGTATGGTCAGCAGGCACGGGTTGAACTTCGATCATTAGACCTGGAATTTCAAGTTTTGATTTATGATGATGGTCCGGGTATTTCATCTCGGGATGCGGAGCGGGTCTTCCAACCCTTTGTTCGCCTCGAAGAGTCGCGGAGTCATGAAACAGGCGGGATTGGGCTCGGTATGGCGATTGCTCGATCTATTGTCCGACAGCACGGTGGGGATATTGTGCTGATTCATGATGACCCCAAAGGATTCTGTGTGAGGATTCATTTACCCAAAGCCGACTCTTCCAGTTCTAGAGAATGCGCCGGGGTTTCCTATCTTCAAGCATGAAGTACAAATAAACTTCCTGAAAAACGTATAAGTTGTACGCAATACTCTCAGCATATCTGATAGTGATGAATCATCGAAGACATGAGGATTGCTTGTGCAAAGTTTGTTGAGAGTGGCGGTAGCCGGATCATGAGAGTTTGCCTGAGGGTCTGTACGATAAGCGAGTTTCACCATATCCATGAGGATGGCGTCCACACGTGGGGTGGGTTTGAGAAAAGCCCCGCCAAAGTGACGGGGCTTTTTACTCGTTTTCAGGTGGACGTCTGGTGTCGAACAACGTTCTCTCTAGGGATTGGTCGAACAACTATCGAGCACTTGTAACAGTGAACCAATCAGAGGAAGAATAAAAGGCCCGTAGCCTGGCTGGGGTCCAAACACGTCTTCAGGAAATGCCACTTTAATGGCTGTGGTTAACGGCAGATCGCAATAGCCGCCTTCATCACCAGGCTCCGTTGACGTCCATTCACTCACCACCTTCAACCCTTCCATGATGGCCACGGCATTCATCAATGTATTCACAAACCGGAATCGGGTATTGCCCATAAACCATTCCGGAGTTAATCCAGGAACCGGCATTCCATCGACAATACGCTGAATAGAAAGGCTGACGGCATTGGTGAAATTGAGG
Organism: Nitrospirales bacterium; assembly: GCA_021603905.1. GTDB lineage: Bacteria > Nitrospirota > Nitrospiria > Nitrospirales > UBA8639 > JAGQKC01. The sequence continues at coordinate 29,521 of BQIU01000049.1, read as the reverse complement.
CTTTCCCATCCGCCCACGACCGCGCCGACTTTCGCATACGCACCCGCGCCCCCTTCATTGATCGCACCGGCCCCAGTATTGATTTGTGCAAATCGATTCACCAAGCCAAAACCACTTTGGCTCACCTTATGGGCAATTCTGGCTGCTAAGGTGCGTGAACGCCTTTGTTGGAGACCCCCATCTTCATTAAGCATAGAAACTATGGGACTCAATACCACCGCAGATTCATCACTGCCTGCTTGACATTGCGCACTAGGCAACCCGCTAACAAGAGCTCCTGGTGTAATACTGGTGGGATCAATGCCGCAGGCTGTTTTATGAATATCACCATGAAGATCAAACACCACTTCTGGGCGCCAGGCTAAAGCGGTGGCGACCATCGCTTGGTTTTCTTGTGGTCGAATCTGATGTTTCAGGTCAACATAATGATACCGGTTCAGGTTATAGCCCACACCCACGGTTCCGAAGAAATCACTTTCAGAGTCTTCGCCATACCCTCCTCCGGCTTGTGGATCAACATTGGTGCGGGTCAGCGCACAATTCTCCTGAATCACAGTGCCGAACGGTGTGCCAATAAAGCATTCCGGTGATGGCTCCCCGCCGTCTGGGTTTGCACGGACAAGAAACAAGATATCCAGCTTTTCAAGCAGGCTTTTGTGAAATGTGTGTCTCGTACGAGAAAGGTATTCAATTACCTGTAACGCCGCTTCCGTCGACCGAACTTCATTGCCATGTTGTTGAGTAATGAATAGAACTTTCATGCCATGTTTATTGCCTAATCGTGCGCTCCACAGCTCGCGGCCTTGGGTCGATAGTCCAATTTTACTCGGAACCTGATTGCCTCGCCCTCCGTCATTGATCGTACAGATTACGGCTTCTCTGACGGTTGGCTGTACATTCTCAGGTCCACAGGCATCAGGTTTTGTCGATGGTCCGAGCACTAAATCCACATCAATATTTATTAAACCGCCATTATCTTGATTCTTAATCAAGGGACCGACCTGAATCGTGTTCCTCGCCCGCCGTTGAATACGCAAAAGTTTGTTTTTGAGTTGCTCATGTGTGGTTAAATCACGAAACCTCTGCTTCTTGACATCTGGTTCAATAGCACTTGCACCTATTGGAAAGGCCATACTACAGGCCACCAAACAGACCAGTAGAATCCAATGCCGCCGAGTCCTTTGTTTCATGTCACCCTCCTTGGTTAAGAAAATATATTGGCCACAAATCATTCAGTTGCATATCCGACGAGCAATAATTCATGTAAATAAAAAGGAGCAGGCTAGCAATTGGGAGTCTTGAATAATAGAAAATGTTTTTTTATTGCAGCTCTCTTTTTGATGGAATCAAACTATGTATCGAATCGATACTAATGAGTGTTACACGATCATCTCTGTTTGTCAATGAAGTATCGATACGATACTGTTTGAGGTAGGAACGTGCGAAGTGCGCATGATCTTCGGGTTGATTATTCAAATTCATATAAATAGAGGTACGGGCGTTTGTTCTGAGGTCGGAGTGCTTCCAGCACAAATCGACGCCTGGACGGTATCTGACTTAATGCAATCGCTATTTAGACAGGCTACAGGCGGGCAACGAGTGCTCAGGATTGATGAATGAAACCGAATAGATCTGACGGTGGATTTTTTGTATGATTGGGAACGATCTGAGTGGTTTTGAGTATTCATTGTTGTATTGTCCACAGGTCCTTCTCCAACTTTCTCGTTGAATTTGTGATGTCGCCGTCCTTTCATAGAACCCCTCGATTGCTGGTCCATGGAGGTGCTGGTTCCCAAAAGCTCTCCTCCAAACAACGAACGTGTCTGTCTGAGTCCTTGGTCCACGGATTCGACATGGTGCGGGATGGTCAAGCGGCTTTACGTGTGGTTGAGGGAATGATCTGCCATCTTGAACAATCTGGCCTTTTCAATGCGGGGTTAGGCTCACGGAAACAATTAGACGGTGTTCAACGGATGGATGCGTCAATCATGGAGGGATACTCACTGCAAGCCGGGGCTGTTGCTGGATTGGAAGGTTTTTGTCACCCTATTTCTGTCGCAAAGCTAGTCATGGAGGAAACTGATCACGTGCTTCTGGTCGGGCAGTACGCGACTCACCTGGCACGACATTTTAAGTTGGAGAAAAACGCGGCTCCTAAGAAAACCTTAAAACGCAAAGATTTGAAACTTGCAGGTTTGGGAAAATCGAAAAGCATGAGGTTGTTTAAGAAAATGACTCAGTATGACACCGTGGGAGCTGTGGTTCTCGACAGCTTCGGCAATCTTGCCGCTGGAGCTTCAACAGGAGGAGTGCCCATGATGCTCCCTGGTCGAGTGGGCGATTCGCCGTTAATCGGAGCGGGTGTGTTTGCGGATAACACCGCCGGTGCGGTGTCGATGACTGGACTCGGGGAAGGCATCATGCGTTTAGTCATGGCCAAGCAGATTACTGACTTAATAAAAAGCGGAAAGAGCCCAAAACAGGCCACGCAGTCAACCTTAAAGGAATTAGTGACTCGGATTAAAGGTGGGCAGGCCGGTTGTTTGGTGCTGGATCCCGATGGACGATTCGCCATCAAACATGTAACGAAGTGGATGAGCGCTGGCCATTGGAATGGAAAAGGAAAGCCGGTGGTGGCTGATAGATTTTCGTAAGCGTGGGGTTACAACATCCTCTTGCTTCTATGGACATATTTTCTTCATTTCGCCTGCTCCTAAAACCCAGGAATAATGATATTGCTTCATAATGAACGCTGAAGGTGCAGAGTCAGCAATGGACTGTAATTTTGTTGGGTAATCGTCATTATGGGTATTGCGCAAACACAAAATCTTATGTGGGAACGCCATGCCGGGTGAGATTAATCTTTTACGTCGGTTCCTTAAGGATGATAAACAAACAGATGAATTGGAATGTTTTTTGTCAAGATTAGGAGGCGTATCATGGCAAAAAGAAGGGGTAATCAATTATCGGGGCCTTCGGATAGAGTACGCAAAAGATGTTCGCACTATAAAAGCCATTCGATCTGTTGAACCGCATGATGAAAGTTTTCTGTCTCGCCTTGAGACAGATATCCATGAAGCGTTACGGATTGATCATGGCAGAAATGTTGGGGAGGCTTATTTTTTTACTCACCCACCTGTCGTAGGAGTTTTCCGATTAGGAGATCTTCTCCAAATTATCCAGTTCCCGATGACGCTCCAAAAATCGAACCAGGGCGTAGGGGCAAGCATCCAGTGATTTTCCAGTTTACACATGCTAAATCAAAGCACGACCACGTAAATCAGCATCGTATGGACAAAAGAAAAAGAGAGTTGTTGCTCCTTCTAAATAGGGTACTGCGAAATAAAATTTCTTGGCTTGATGGCACGTACATGGGACAGAATGAATGGGTTTTGGATGTCCCAGATAGCCATAATAGAACAATCAACTTCACGTATCGCCAAGTTGGATACTTTCCGTCACAAACTTGGGATCATCAAGATAAACTAGGATTTTTTGTGAACCCAGACTGGCAGGAAATTCCTCGTGAGCCATCTGCTGACTATTACGAGGTACAGCGGGCTTCGGGTGGGGTACCCTTTCGATTGCCCGATTCCCTTGAGAAAAGCATTATGAGATACGAGCAGCTTTCCAATGAGTCCACACTATTTTACAGTCTGCCCACTGGTTAGCGAAGAGTTCGAGCGTTTTGACGCATTCGCACTCACTTGCCTATGTGTCGCTAATACATGCCCTTGAGGGACTGATGCCGGATGCCAGGAAAATCGGTCAGTGCCAAAATTGTGGTAAAGACCAGTTTGACAAATCAGTTTCTGAGAGATTCAGGGAATTTCTTGAAGAATATGTGGCTCGTTTGCCAAAAGAATATATAGACCAGATGTATCGTCTTAGGTCAGCAATAGTCCATGGTGGTAGGCTCATGCCCCGCGACCGGGAGATATCAAATATTAGCTTTAATGCAGGGAGATTTAAGAAAGATTCTCAATTCAATCTGCTTCAAATGGTTTGCCAAGTGGTTCTGGTGAATTGGCTTCACAGTGAAAAACGCGCCATAGTCTCAAACGGGGAGGCCGTTTAAAAAGAAAGATGAGTGGAGAAGACTTTTTAAAGGGTTCTCGCCCGTAAAAGGGGACATTCTCCTTTTTGGCGATTTTCTTCCTCGCGGGAGTGCGCCTATTTATTGGCTCGAAAAAATGGCCTGTTCCCATCATCGATTGGAAAGGGAAAAGGGGACATTCACATTTTTAAACGTTTCTCTTCCTCGCCGGCGTAACACAGCCTGGGCCGATAACAGAATTTTGCCGGCACCCACTTTTGACAAATAAGAAGTGGGTTTATCGCTTCACATTTGGTTCATCTCTATGTGCTTCATAGTAAGACCGAAGTACCGCATTCATTCGGGTTTGATAGCCTCGGCCTTGGGCTTTGAACCATTCCAACACATCCCGATCATACCGCACTTTCACAGCCTCCTTGGGACTATCAGGATAGACGACCTTCGCCGTCTTCCAAAAGTCTTTAGGCAATGATGGGCCCACAGGCGCATTAGCATGTGTGCGGTCTTCCATTTTTTTTAGCTCATTACCCGATACTTTGGTTATACGTTCTTTTTTCATCTCGTCCTGCCTTCCATGCCGAAATAATCCGGCGATTGTTTCCTCGCCAGGTATAGACGACAACTAAAAACTGTTCGTTCCAATGGCCAATGGCAATATAGCGGTCTTCTTCATAGTCCTTCCGATCATCGAGACGTTCGAGTATAGGATTGTCAAAAATTCTCGCGGCCCGGACAAAGTCGATACCGTGATCGTTGATATTGATTTCCCGTTTATTTTCATCCCATTCAACGTCCATACATAACCGTACCTACAATCGTACCCCCTTTCAGGCATTTTGTCAAAAGCTGTACAGCTTTGACTTTATAGCGAGATTTTCTTATTTATAAAGAAGTTGTTCTCGGAAATGGGGACATTCCCCTTTTTAAGTGATTCTCTTTCTAGCTAGAGTGGTTCTATCGGCTCCAAATTCAGAGGCCTATTTCCTATCATCGATTGTAGCTGTTTTACCGGCACTCACTCTTGACAAATAAGAAGTGTGTTTATCGCTTCACGGTCGGTTTATCTTTATGCGCTTCATAGTAAGACCGAAGTACCGCATTCATTCGGGTTTGATAGCCTCGGCCTTGGGCTTTGAATTATTCCAACACGTCCCGATCATACCGCACTTTCACAGCTTCCTTGGGACTATCAGGATAGACGACCTTCGCCGTCTTCCAAAAGTCTTGAGGCAATAATGGGCCCACAGGCGCATTAGCGTGTGTGAGGTCTTCCATTTTCTTCAGCTCATTACCCGATACTTTGGTTATACGTTCTTTTTTCATCTCGTCCTGCCTTCAATGCCGAAATAATCCGGCGATTGTTTCCTCGCCATGTGTAGACGACTAAAAACTGTTCGTTCCAATGGCCAATGGCAATATACCGGTCTTCTCCATAGTCCTTCCGATCATTGAGACGTTCGAGTATCGGATTGTCAAAAATTCTCGCGGCCCGGACAAAGTCGATACCGGGCTTTTTAAGGTTATATTCCCGTTTCTCATCATGCTATTCAACGTCCATACATAATGTACCTGCAATTGCACCCCTTTACGACCTTTTTGTCAAAACTTCACGGGTTTTATCTCGGTGCGGATAATAAAGAATTCAGGCTTTCGCGCTTCCTTGGCAAGTTGGTGGTTTTGTCCACGGTTGGGTTCGCCACTGCAAAGCGTCCTTGGCCATTTACGCCAACACCACTTCTTGCAGCGGTTCGTTTTTTCTACGCCGTGAGACCTGCACGGTGACTTTCCGATCCAGCTTATTCAAGAATCCGAAAAGCCGCTCTGGTGAGAACAGCGTATAGCGGCCATTCATCAAATTAGAGACTTCGGGTTGTTTAATCTCTAAGAGTTTGCCGATTTCCCGTTGCTTGAGTTTCTTCTTTACAAGGATCATCCGTATAGAATGTCCGAGCTTGGCCCGTGTTAAGAGTTCGTCCGCATCATCAAGGCCCAAATCGGCAAAGACATTGCCGGAGCTTTCTTCAAAGACTATTTTCCCATTCTTTTTCATGACTCTTGCTCCTTTTCCATTTCCACGGCTTCCTTATATCGCCGTGTAATCATCTCTACATCCAGCTTCGCCGTTTTTCGTCCTTTAGGCGATTTCTTCTGAAACGCATGGAGGACATAGACCCTTCGCCCAATCTTGACCGCATAGACGGTCCGAAACGTGTCGGTATCAAAGCGGGTGACGATCTCTAAAACCCCACTCGCCACTCCCTTAAATGGCTTGGCTTTTGGTGGTTTCTCCCCTAATTGCACATCATAGAGCGCCGCACCAATATCCGCTCTCACAGCCTTGGGAAACGATTGCACTTGTTCTCGTGCATCGCCTACCCACACTACAGGCCTTATGTCCTCGTCATCCATGTCTATCTATCATGTTATAAGCAATTACTTATAATTTCAAGCAAGAAAATGCTGGATGTCAGAAAGATGCCCAACTCGATCACGGCAAGGGACTTAAAAAAATGGCCCCTTGTCGCGTTTAAGGATCGTTTCAATGTCGGGAATTTTCTCATAGGGGCTGCGGCATTCAGCCTTGAGCACTTGCCAAATGATTTTCTGACAGGCAGCCTCTTGGTCCGGACTTAGGTGCCCCTACGCTTGCATGACTTCACGCCATGGTTTTTCCTCTAACTGCCTTGCCAATTCGTCATCGGTGAGATGAATCACGCTCGGATCGCAGAAGATCTGCACCGCCGTGAGTACCCATTTCATGCTTTTCCCTTGTGGAAAAAGCAACGGAACGCCTTGGCGTTTCCCTGTTTTCAATTCATACTTTCCGTATGAATTTTACCGGACATTTTAAAGCTGCGACCGTTTCCTCTCAGTCGTCATGGCTCGATCTTTACCAATCCGAAATTCCTGCCACGGATCAAAAGCACTCGGCGCTACAAAATGTGTAAGCCCGAATGGACGAAATAACCCTCTTAAATAGGGTGTACCCTAAATAATCTGGTTGTAATGTATACTTTTGAGCATTTGTGTATTTTGTGATATTCTACAGAGAAGACCTTATACATACAGGAAAAGGAGGCCAAAAATATGAGTCGTCTCTCGATTGAATTGACACGGGAACAACATCAACGCTTGAAAGCCATGGCCGCCTTGCAAGGCAAAAGCATCAAGGATTATGTGCTGGATCGCTCTTTGCCGGATTTACCCGGTAGTGAGTCTATGACCGAGGAAGAAGCCTTGCACCAGCTCGAACAAATTCTCAAGCCCCGGATTGAAGCTGCCGAACGTGGAGAATTTTCTATCCGGACACCACAGCAAATCTTTGATGATGTGCAGCAGGACCTTCGTTAGTGCTTTCGTATGAATTAACGAAAGATGCTGAAGCTGATCTAGAAGAGATTATCCGGTATACCACATTGACCTGGGGACTGGAGCAAGCCGAACGATACTTCAAAAACCTTCAACGATGTTTTAACAAGATTGGTACTCGACAGGACACCAGGAAGTCCTTTCATAAACACTTACCCCAGGCCTTCGTTGTTCCTTGTGAACATCACTATGTTTTTTATCTTCTCCCCAAACAATCGAAGCCTCAAATTATCGCCGTCTTTCATGAGCGTATGGACCTCATGCATCGTCTCAAAGAGCGTTTTGAGTAGATTGCTGTTTACATTCGCATCTCTTCCCCGCAGCCAAAAGACTGATAGCCAGAAAGCGGAAGATCTCTAAAACGGCCTGCCTTTTAAAAACTGCATGAAGCCATTTTTGACGCGAAAGTGAACACCGTCATTGTCTGGAAGCTAGACAGCCTAGGGCACAATCACCGCAAAGAGATTAATGTGGTGGCCGAATTGGATGCATTCACATTGTCTTTCTATGGCAAAATCCGTCGCTTGGGGCAGCTTCTATTACTGTAATCACTTGCCATTTTGGTGTTTTATTGCTATTATGACAGTATAATGTCAACATGAATTATTCAGCTCAAGAATCATACTCTCCTGAAGGCGAAGCCTTTACAGAAGTCCTTTTCGAGGTGTTTAGACTCTATGGACGATTTCTCGTAGAAGGGGATAAGTTGGTTCAGCCGTTTGGTTTAACGACTGCGCGGTGGAAAGTGTTAGGTGTTATCTCACTTGCGAGTCAACCATTGACGGTACCGCAAATCGGGCGACGGATTGGGCTTTCCCGTCAGAATGTTCAACGACTGGTTGATGCATTAGAAGATGATGAGTTTGTTGAATGCCGAGGAAATCCAGATCACAAACGGGCCAAGTTGGTTGCGATGACAGAGAAAGGGACGCAACAGTATGCGGCCATTATGCGCAAACATATTCCTTGGGCCAATCAGTGTGCGTATGGTACCGAACGGGGCGATCTTGACCACACATTGCGCGTGATCAGACAGTTAATTGGGCAACTCGATCGTACGTAATGAGCAACCGGTATAATGATATTCTTGTGAGAAAGAACTTTTGCAAGGATTGATTCATCTGATAGAGTGTAGATTCATCTCAATTCTAAGAATTGATAGTTGTCACTCTCGCGGTCTTAATCCAAAAAGTTTCTAGTTAACCAGCTATAGACGAGGTTCAACGGATGAAAACTATAGAAGAAGCCACATATCCTATTACCGATTATCAAGACCGGCCTGCCGAAGAGCTGTTCGACCGTATTGTCGAAGCCAAGAAGACCCTTGGCAGCCAAGTGTTGATTCTCGGTCATAATTATCAACGGGATGATGTCATTGTGCACGCGGATTTGCGCGGAGATTCATTATTGCTCTCGAAGTTAGCGGCGGAACGTTCTGAATTTCCCAATGTCGTGTTTTGCGGCGTGCATTTTATGGCTGAAACGGCTGATATTCTCAGCCAATCCAATCAGACGGTCATTTTACCGGACTTAGCGGCCGGGTGCTCGATGGCCGATATGGCGGCAATTGAACAGGTCGATGAATGTTGGGATGCGCTTTCGCTGTTTATGCCGGTAGATGAGGTTGTGACGCCTGTGGTGTATGTGAATTCGGCGGCAGATCTCAAGGCCTTTTGCGGGGAACATGGCGGGATTACCTGCACCTCGTCCAATGCCAAGGTGGTCATGGAGTGGGCCTGGTCACGACGAGAGAAAATTTTGTTTTTTCCAGATGAACATCTTGGCCGCAATGTGGCGAATAAAATGGGCTTCCCCAAGGACGAAATGATTGTCTGGGATCCGTTCAAAACAAACGGAGGCAATACCCCTGAGGCGATTCACAAGGCCAAGCTTATTCTTTGGAAAGGCCATTGTAGTGTCCACCAAATGTTTCAGCCACTCCATGTGGATTATTTTCGTAAGCAGTATCCAGGTATCCAGGTCATTGTGCACCCCGAGTGTCATGAAGACGTGGTGAATAAAGCGGACTTTGTGGGGTCAACGGAGTTTATTATTCAGACGGTGAGTAAGGCTCCTGCTGGGACTTCGTGGGTCGTTGGCACTGAGTTGAATTTGGTCAACCGTCTCAAGGCTGAACAAACTGAGAAGCAAGTGTTTTTCCTGTCGCCCATGGTGTGCCGATGTGCCACGATGTTTCGGATTGATGCGGCTCATATGTGCTGGTCCATGGAAAATTTGGCTCAAGGACAAGTGGTGAATCAGATTTCTGTCCCTGATGATGAAAAGGTCTTGGCCAAAGTTGCGTTAGATCGGATGATGGCGTTGAGTTAATCCTGCAATTTTTCCTTCCACTACGACTCATTTCATCGAGTATGGATTTAATATACACGTCGGGCTTCCTGTTGTGCCTGTACGGGATTCGTCAAAGTTTGACGGGTCCCGAAGGCATGGCTAGAATGCCCGAATGTTTGATTATTGTTTCTAACCATTGAGTATTCATGGACTATAAGCCGACTCTCAACCTTCCTCAGACAAATTTTCCCATGAAGGCCAATCTCCCTCAGCGGGAGCCAAAGCTTTTAGCTTGGTGGGAAGAACAACAGTTGTATGAAAAAATTCAGGAAGCCGGAGCAAAAAAACCTCTGTATCTTCTGCATGACGGGCCTCCGTATGCCAATGGGAAAATCCATATAGGGCATGCGCTAAATAAAATACTCAAAGACATCATTATTAAGTACAAAACGATGGAAGGGTACCGGGTCCCTTATGTTCCCGGATGGGATTGTCATGGGTTGCCCATTGAACATCAAGTAACGAAACAGCTTGGTGAAAAGAAAAAGAGCCTCTCGGCAATTCAGCTCAGACAGATGTGTCGGGATTATGCGAGCAAGTTTTACCGCATTCAGCGAGAGGAGTTTGAACGGTTGGGTGTATTAGGCGATTGGACTCACCCTTATCTGACCATGGACAAATCGTATGAGGCGGCCATTATTGAAGAGTTCGGGAAGTTTGTTGAAAAGGGTGGCGTCTACAAAGGATTGAAGCCTGTGCTGTGGTGCACAGCCGATCAGACGGCGTTAGCTGAAGCCGAAGTCGAATACGAAGACCATACCTCCCCCTCGATCTATGTGAAGTTTCCTTTTGACGCCTCAGCTGCCAAGTTAGCGTCACCAGACATGTTTGGGATTCCCACTTTGTCTGAGGCGCATCAAATCTCAACCGTCATTTGGACAACCACGCCATGGACGCTGCCAGCCAATCAAGCTATCGCGATTCACCCCGACTTTGACTATGCCTTTCTTCAAGTTGGAAATGAGGTGTTGGTCGTCGCTGAGAAACTTGTCGAGCAGGTCGTCAAGGCCTGCGGTTTGCCTGACTACCGGGTTCTTGGTGTCAAAAAAGGCAAAGAGCAGTTTGAAGGTCTGACCTGTTCACGTCCTTTGACAAAAGGACATTCTCCGATACTGCTTGGAGATTTTGTGACGTTAGAGCAAGGGACCGGCTGCGTGCATATTGCGCCAGGTCATGGGATGGAAGATTACCTCCTTGCGCTCAAATACAATCAGGCTCCACTGCAAAGCATGCTGACAGAACCGCTTCAAGTCGTGGTTCCTGTCGATCATACAGGACGATTCAAACCGGAGGTTGAGGATTTTGCCGGGCAGCCAGTGCTCAAAGCCAATCCGGAGATTGTCAAAAAATTAGAAGGCCTTGGAGTCCTTCTCGGACACGGCTCGGTGAATCACTCGTACCCTCATTGTTGGCGATGCAAAAACCCGGTCATTTTTCGAGCGACTGAGCAGTGGTTTGTGTCGATGGAACAAGGCGATTTGCGTGCACGGGCACTCAAAGAAATTGATCAAGTCCAATGGTTTCCTGAACGAGGGCGAGATCGAATTTATGGCATGATTCTCAATCGACCAGATTGGTGTTTGTCACGTCAGCGGATTTGGGGGACGCCGATTCCGGGGTTTACCTGTACGAAATGCGAGGAAACCTTAACTGATGCAACCGTGATTACACATATTGCCGGACTGATGCGAGAACGTGGTGCGGATGTGTGGTTCGAACAGTCTGCGGAAGAACTTCTTCCACCGGGCACGAAGTGTCCAGGTTGTGGGAGTCAGTCATTTAAAAAAGAACAAGACATTTTGGACGTTTGGTTTGAGTCAGGCGTGAGTCATGCGGCTGTCCTACAAGCTAGGGATGCACGGTGGTGGCCGGCAGACCTCTATCTTGAAGGATCAGATCAGCATCGAGGCTGGTTTCACAGTGCACTGTTAACATCTGTCACGACGAAAGACTGCGCACCCTACAAAGCGGTGTTGACCCATGGTTTTGTCGTGGATGGTGAAGGCAAGAAAATGTCCAAGTCTGCAGGGAATGTGGTGGCCCCGCAAGATGTAATTAATCAGTCTGGAGCCGATATTTTACGGTTATGGGTGGCGTCACAGGATTATCAGGAAGACTTGAGAATTTCGCCGGACATCTTAAAGCAGACGGTCGATGCCTATCGGAAAATTCGCAATACCACTCGCTTTTTATTGAATAATCTCTATGATTTCGATCCCGCGCACGATCGTGTGGCCTACGAGAATTTGTCGCGAGTTGATCAGTGGGCTCTCTACCGTCTCAGTCGTCTGATCGAGGCCATGCAGAAGGCATATAGTGACTTTGAGTTTCGTCAGGCTGTGCACGAACTTGACTACTTTTGTTCGGTGGACATGAGTGCGACGTACTTGGATATTCTCAAAGATCGGCTTTACACCTTTCCGAAGAACTCAACCTTGCGGAGAGGATCACAAACGGTCATCCTGGAGATTGCCGTTGCGTTGTCGAAACTCATGGCGCCGATTTTGAGCTTTACGTCAGAGGAAATCTGGCAAACTCTACGCAACAGTCTGCCTGAAAGTGCCGATGTCTTTAGCGTGCATGTCTCTTCGTTTCCCAAGAGCGATGCTCGTTGGAAGAATACGCAAGTCGAACAGGAATGGGTATCTTTGTTAGCCGTGCGGACGGTGGTGCAACATGCGTTAGAAAAGCAACGACGAGAGAAAGTGATTGGAGCTCCATTAGAGGCTCGAGTGACAATTCATGCTACGGCGAAGCATTATGATCTTCTCAAGCGGTATGAATTCGATCTGCCTGCACTCTGTATTGTTTCGCAAGTACAGGTTGAACAGAGTGAATCGTACTCTGCCGACAAAGGCCTGGTTTCTGATGATGCCCTCGAAGTCATGGTGGATGTGGGAAAAGCGGACGGGATGAAATGTGAACGTTGTTGGAACTATCGAGTCACAGTCGGTATAGACTCTCAGCACCCGACCTTGTGTGATCGTTGTTTGGAAGCCGTCGTGTCGTGACCATGGTCAAACGATTTTCTATTCTCGCGATTGTGAGTGTGATCATCATTGTGGTTGATCAGGTGACGAAGTCCTATATCGCCACGACGATGTATCTTCATCAGTCCATTACCATTATTCCAGAATACTTCAGTCTCACCTATATCCGGAACCCTGGCGCCGCCTTTGGAATTCTTGCGTCGAGTAGCAGTGGGTTTCGGATGGTCTTTTTTCTCATTACCTCAATCTTTGCGCTTGGTCTGCTCATTACCATTTTCGTCAGACTGCAGCCAAATGATTGGTGGGGGCAGCTTACGATTTCGAGCATTTTCGGTGGCGCGATTGGAAACCTGATTGATCGTCTGCAATTTGGCGAAGTCATCGACTTTTTGGATTTTTATATCAATGGGTACCACTGGCCGGCGTTTAATGTTGCCGATATGGCGATAAGTCTTGGTGTCTGCTCTCTGTTCCTTCTGTTTGCGTTTGAAAAGCGAAAGCCTGAACTTTCCTCACAACCTCAAGAAGATCTGCGCTAATAGCCCCAACTCTCCATCTGCATATTCCACGTTCGTCATTCACATGATGTCTCTCAGAGGGTAAGGGTTTTCTCTTCGTGCCAAGGTATGCTTCTCACACGACGAGATAGATTTCCTGTTCATGACAGAGGCGAACGGCATGTTACAAACTTAATCTTGTGGAGTTACACTTGTGTTGATTGTGTGCTGTGCAGGACTTGAGAAGGAAGCGTGTTGGGTTGTTCACTCTCTGAAGGAAAGTAACTGATAATGCGTCGTGGATTGAGATATTCTCGCATCGCATACGGAATTTCTTTGGGTTGGAAGCTTTTGATGATTGAAAGATTGCTTTCTTGAGAGAGGTCAATGATGAGGGCTTCTTCTCTTGGAATTTCTGAGGAATACAGCATCACCCAAGGAGCCATGCGTGTTTGAGGATTGATGCTGCTGACTACACCGATGGTCTCATCGGACAACTCAACAAGAGAACCAGGCGGATACACAGTCAACATTTGAACTAATGCGACTATTGCTTTGTCCCAGAGAGGCCCCCGTCGATTTGCGTACAGATAACAAAGGGCTTCATAGGGTGTCAGGCACTTGGAGATGTCGGGGTGATTGCACAATTCATCATATTCATCAACGACCATCACAATTTTTGAAAAGAATCCGATCTCCGCCTCATGTAATCCACTCGGATAACCTGACCCATCGAGACGTTCATGATGTTGATCGATGATATCGAGACTGTCGGTGGACATGCCTCGAAATCGTTCTGTTAAGGTTCGTCCATTTTGCGGATGTGCTCGTAACACTTTCGAATCCGGTGTGCTTCGATACGATTTCGGACCACTATTTGTGCGCTCAAATTCGAGTAGCCCCAGGTCATGAAAAAGGGCTCCCATCCCAATGGCTGTGAGTTCTTCATCCTCTTGCATAAAGGCTTGTCCCAGCATCATAGAAAGAGCACACACATTCAGTGAATGCATGAAGAAGTCATCAACATCATCCGGTGCGCTCATGAGATTCATCAGAGCCATCGAACTTGTTGGGTCGCCGATAATTTTCCCTAGTGATGCGACCATATCCGAAGCTCTCCCCATAGCTTTTGAATGACCCGTTCGCAGTTCTCGAAACATGAGTTTGCTTTGTTGAAGAACGGCCTGATAGGCCTGGTCCGTCTTCCGTAATTGTTTTCGTCGTGTGGTATGGGTTTCCCGTCTTCTTTCAGCTGTCTCTTCCTCACGATAGTGGGCTATTGTTTCTTGATTGGAATCGAAGGTGACGTTCTCCTCTTCGGTGATAGGTTCTAAAGAGGGTGTGACGTCTTTTCCAGAAAACTCTTCAGAAGATATTGGGTCAGAACGATCTGGGTCATACAGGAGTCTCACTTTTGTGAGCCTGCGTAATGTCTCAATATCTTTGTCCAGTTTGACTTTAAAGGTATTCGTGGAGAAAGGGTGGCTAAACCATGAACCTTCAATTTTTATATACAGACCGATTCGAAGGTCATCGGGATGGTTGAGAGGAAGAAATGCCATAAGAAGATCCGTTAGACAGTTGTGCCTTTCAATCGTATTGGGTGATGAATCATGGTTTGAGTGTCTCTGAGAAATGTGCGGTTTTTAATGAGAGTGCCGTCTCACTCGAAAACGCATAGAGTCTCATTTTTGACAAATAGAGCAATCGAAAAAAGAACGCACCTTATTAAAAGAATTTTCGGTTAAAAAGAGCCAGATCTAAATATGTTCACTGAGGATAGAGAAGAAGGCGTTTTTGGCTTGGAATAAGGCAAGTGTCAGATAAGCCGTTGAAAGTATGATGAATTTGAATTTTTGTCAACGTGCGGGAGTTTTGGCGCGTGTAACCATTTTACAGTAAGAACAAATTCCAGTACTCGTGGGTTGGCTGCAGGTGGTACAGGGTTTGAGCGTGGTTTGATCGGTTTCCGTCATTGACCCGTGCGTGGCTTGAGCCTTTTCTTGTTTGGCGAGAAACTGCCAATAGAAGGTGTGTTTTGTTCCAGGAGATTCCGCTTCGAGTCGATTGAGCACATCTTTGTATACAAGCATCTTTGCGCCTTTGGACATGGGGCATTCTTCAACCATATAGTCAATCCGGTTGATGACCGCATACGCTGCAATTTCTCGTTCCGTCAGGCGGTAGAGGGGTTTCACTTTTTTAGCGAAGCCTTCCATTGAGGCCGGAAGTGTCGGGCTTTGTTTCTGGAGATACTCTTCTTGCCAATGGAGGACATTACCCAAGAGCCGTGCGGCTTCGTCATCCAGATTATGGCCAGTCGCCATCACATCATAGCCTCCTTGAATGGCCGCTCGATTAAATTGGTACCGTTTGATGGTTCCACAGGTTGAACAGGTCGGACGCCGAACCAGATTGGCAAGATCGGGAATGCTTGCACCTTCTTCTGCTTCAACATTGTGAATAGTCAGGGAGGCTCCACAAGGTTTGGCAATCTGTTCTGTAAACTGTTCGACTTTTTCGCGTGAGCCCTGCGAATAGGCGCCGATTCCCTGATCAACATAGAGTGCATCCGCCCGATACCCAAGCTTTAAGAGAATTTCCCACAACGTCAAGCTGTCTTTTCCGCCTGAGACCGCGACCAAAATTCGGTCGTTGGGACTGAACATGTTTTGAGATTTGATCGCCTTCTGGACCTGACTTCTCACGAATTCCGTCAGACATACCGAACAAAAGGCGGTGTTGTGCCGAGGCATTCGTAACACGGCGCGTGCTGGGCATTTTCGGCATTTCATGGCCTACGTTCCGATCCCCCAGAAATGACAGGGCGAATTTCAATGGCATCACTGTCAGCTAATAGTTCATCTTCAGTCACGAGATCTTGTCCGCGAATCACCAGATAGGCTTCGGGAATCAGATGCAACTCTGTAAACAGATCACGCACGTGTTTTGGCCCTTTGATTTCTATATCGCGAGTGGGATGGCTCAGGTGGATCTTCATGAAGGCTGCATCATACGATTGTAGTTTGGTGCTTTGCAACGAGAAGATCCGCATTCGTGACGATTACGGGATAGAATCTGGTAGCTGAGATGTAAGTAGCGAAAAATAAAGATGAAAATGGATGTAGTTGTGAAAGGCGAAACAGACAGAGGAGAGGACTTCTGAGGTTTCATCGTGTATCCAACGTATTTCTTTCAGCCCCAGGGATTGAGAGATTGTCGGTGAGCCGCATCCCAACTCATATCTGTGAGGAATTTATAAAATTTGTATGGTAAACCTGAAAGAAGGTGATAGAATTTAATCTCATTGTCTAAAGAGGAGAGAATCGTAATATTTCTTGACAGTCAGAGGCCTAATCGGGAGTCACCAAGGAAGGGAATTCCATGAAAGACGCGCATCGCCCTATTGATCTGAAATGTATTAATACAATTCGAACGCTTTCAATGGATGCCGTCCAAGCGGCGAATTCAGGTCATCCAGGAACGGCCATGGCGTTGGCGCCTGTGGTCTATACTCTCTGGAACCAACTCTTGCGATTCGATCCTACCGATCCCATATGGCCCAACCGGGACCGTTTTGTACTTTCCATCGGCCACGCCTCCATGTTGTTGTATTCCCTCCTTCATCTGTGTGGCGTGAAATCCGTGAATGCGCAGTACGAACGATTGGGGCAACCATCGGTGACGCTTGATGACATCAAACATTTTCGCCAATTGGAGAGTAAGTGTCCGGGGCATCCCGAGTATCGATGGACGTCGGGTATTGAAACGACGACTGGACCTCTGGGACAGGGTGTTGCCACAAGCGTAGGCATGGCCATGGCCGAACGATGGATGGCAGGATATTTTAATCGTCCTGACTTTGAAATGATCAATTATGATACCTATGCATTGTGTGGTGATGGGTGCATGATGGAAGGGGTGTCCAGCGAAGCGGCGTCGTTAGCCGGGCATTTAAAACTCTCGAATCTCTGTTGGATCTATGACAATAATAAAATTACCATTGAAGGACATACGGCATGGGCGTTTAGCGAAGATGTGGCGACGCGATTTATCGCCTATGGATGGAATGTGACGAGAGTTGGCGATGCCAATGACCTCGATATGTTAGCGAGAGCGTTTGCCACTTTTAAGAAAGAGACGGACCGTCCAACGTTGATTATTGTGGATAGCCATATTGCATTTGGTGCTCCGAATAAACAGGACACGCATGCGGCCCATGGAGAGCCTCTTGGCGAAGAGGAAATTCGTCTCACTAAACGAAATTATGGATGGCCTGAAGAAGAAACCTTTCTCGTTCCTCCCGATGTGCCGCAACATTTCCAAGAAGGGATCGGGAAGCGGGGGAAGGACATGCGTGAGGCCTGGATGACGCTCTTTGATGAATATAAAAAACGCTATGCTGATTTGGCAGATCATCTCTACACCATGCAACATCGAGGGTTGCCTAAAGCATGGGATGCGAATTTGCCAACGTTCCCTGCCGATGCGAAGGGCATGGCGGGACGGGAGGTTTCGGGGAAGGTTCTCAATGTGCTTGCGCAAAATGTCCCGTGGCTGCTCGGGGGAGCGGCGGATTTAGCGCCTTCGACGAAAACACGATTGACGTTTGAGGGGGCAGGGGAATTTACCGCTCAAGAGCCAATTGGACGAAACATTCATTTCGGGGTTCGCGAGCATGCCATGGGGGCGATTCTTAATGGCTTATCGTTGTCCAAGGTTCGGCCATACGGATCAGGGTTTTTTATTTTCAGTGATTATGCCCGCCCTACCATACGGTTGAGTGCACTGATGGAAATCCCTGTCGTGCATATCTTTACGCATGACTCGATTGGTGTAGGTGAAGATGGGCCGACGCATCAGCCAATCGAGCAGTTATCGTCGCTGCGAGCGATCCCTGGCTTGATGATCTTGCGGCCGGCTGATGCCAATGAGGTGGTAGAAGCCTGGAAAATCATCATGCAGTTACGGCATGAGCCTGCGGTCTTAATTTTGACCAGGCAAGCACTTCCGACGTTGGATCGCACCAAGTATGCGTCAGCGTTGGGTGTGGCGAAAGGTGCTTACGTGTTAGCCGATGCGCCCAATGGTCAGCCTGAGGTTTTGTTATTAGCTACGGGAAGCGAAGTCTCACTCTGTGTAGAGGCGCATGAGCAACTTAGTCGCGATGGGATTAAAAGCCGGGTCGTGAGCATGCCGTCTTGGGAGTTGTTTGAACAACAATCTGTGGACTACCGCGAGTCCGTTATCCCACCCCACGTCACGGCTCGAGTGTCCGTGGAACTGGCGTCGACGTTTGGTTGGGCGCAGTATGTCGGGACAACCGGACAGAGTATCGGTATGAACACATTTGGCGCCTCGGCCCCGCTTAAGGAGTTAGCCAAGAAATTTGGTTTTTCGGCAGACAAAGTGGTTGTTGCAGCCAAAGCTCAACTGAAACAGGTATAAACGTTGGTGATGTCGCCTGCGCCGTCATGAAATCTGTGAAATCTGACGATAAGCATCCTGAACAGAAGAGTGTTACGTACAGTCTAAGACTGCATTTCCGATGTCGAGGACGAGCATTCCTCATGAACTTTGAACTTGAACCATTATAGGCAAGGAGGCGTACTATGAATCCCCTCGTTCAACTTCGAGAGCAAGGACAAAGTCCCTGGTATGACTATATTCGCCGAGGCTTGATCACCTCTGGCGATCTAAAAACCCTCATTGATCAGGACGGGTTGATGGGGATGACCTCGAATCCCGCCATTTTTGAAAAAGCCATCGCCGGGAGCACCGATTATGACGATGAGCTGCAACGCGCGGCTTCCGAGCTCATCGGTGTGAAGGAGATCTATGAGCGAGTGGCGATTAAAGATATTCAGGATGCGGCTGATGTGATGCAAGGAGTCTATAAACATTCAGAGGGCCGCGATGGTTATGTCAGCCTGGAAGTCTCGCCAGATTTGGCTTTTGATACTCAGGCCTCGATTGACGAAGCCGTGCGTCTTCACAAGGCCGTGAACCGAAAGAATGTCATGATCAAGGTTCCGGGAACATCTGAGGGACTGCCAGCGATTGAAGAGCTGCTGTCACGCGGCATCAATATCAATGTGACGCTGTTGTTTAGTGTGAACATTTACGAACAGGTGGCCTGGCGCTATATCCGTGGACTCGAACGTTTGGCCGCAAATGGTGGCGATGTCAGTCAAATCGCGTCGGTGGCCAGCTTTTTCGTAAGCCGAATCGACGGCCTCATCGATAAGCAACTCGAAGAAAAAATCAAAACGGAATCTCACGCCGGGAAGAAATCGGTATTGGAAGGGCTTCTCAGAAAAGTCGCAATTGCCAATGCCAAGCTTGCGTATAAAAAATTTCAAGAAATTTTTGCATGTAAAGAATTTCAAGCGTTAAAGGCCAAAGGCGCACAAGTGCAGCGTGTTCTCTGGGCGAGCACAGGGACAAAGAATCCCAAATACCCCGATACGCTCTACGTGGATCAACTGATTGGAGCGGACACGGTCAATACCATGCCTGAAGCCACATTCGCGGCGTTTCGCGATCACGGCACGGTAAAGGCGACCATCCAAGAGGGGTTGGACGAGGCCAAAGCGACCATGAAACAGTTAGTCGAGGTCGGCATTTCCATAGATGACGTCACCGACACGCTGCTGCGCGACGGGGCCAAATTGTTTGTGGATGCTTTTGATCAATTAATGAGTGCGATTAGCCGTAAACGCGTCGAGGTTCTTGGAGACCAATTAGATCGAGTCACATATGCCCTAGGCGAATGGCAGGCACAGGTTGATGAAAAGTTGTCAGAGGTCCAACAGCATAATCTTGTTCGACGAATTTGGGCCAAAGATCCAAGCGTGTGGCATCAAGACCCTGGCCATCAGAAGATTATCCGCAATGCGTTGGGTTGGTTGAATATTTCACACGAACAATTGCCTCATATCGCAAAGCTTCAAGCTGTTGCGAGCGACATCAAGGGAGCGGGCTTTAAACATATTCTGCTCTTGGGCATGGGAGGCAGTAGCCTGTGTCCAGAAGTCTTACGAATGACCTATGGTGTGATTGCCGGGTATCCCGAGTTGCATGTGCTGGATAGTACCGTGCCTTCCCAAGTTCGAGCGTTTGAGCAACAGGTGGACTTGTCCAAGACGGTCTGTATTGTGGCGAGTAAATCCGGTTCGACGACGGAACCATTGGTATTCCAAAAATACTTCTTTGATCGTATGAAACAGGTCGTTGCTGAAAAGGCCGGCAAACATTTTATTGCCATCACCGATCCTGGCTCATTGCTTGAAGGTGTGGCGAAGCAATTGAACTTTCGACATATCCTCCCGGGCGTTCCGGAAATCGGCGGACGGTATTCGGCCCTTTCCAATTTTGGAATCGTCCCGGCCGCCCTGATGGGAGTCAACATTCAGGATTTTCTTTATCGGGCGGAACGCATGCGTCATTCCTGTGGAGCCTCCGTGCACGCGCAAGAAAATCCGGGGGTCCTGTTGGGAACCGCCTTAGGAACCTTAGCGAAAGCGGGGCGCGATAAACTCACGTTTGTCACCTCACCTGCCATTTGGGATCTCGGTGCCTGGCTCGAGCAGCTTGTAGCGGAGAGTACAGGGAAAGAAGGAACCGGAATTGTTCCCGTTGATGGAGAATCCTTGGCCGCTCCCGAAGTCTATGGACAAGACCGTGTCTTTGCCTACATCCGCTATTCAAAAGAACCGTGTTCGGCGCAAGATGCCAAAATGGCTGCGCTTGAAAAAGCCGGACACCCGATAATTCGTGTAGATCTCACCGACTTGATCAATGTCGGAGCGGAATTCTTCCTGTGGGAAATGGCGACAGCCGTGGCCGGGTCAATTCTTGGCATCAATGCCTTTGATCAACCCAATGTCCAAGAAAGTAAAGATTACACCAAAGGATATCTCGACGAATTCAAGAAAACAGGGAAACTCCAGGAAGCTAAACCGGTGCTGACAGACCAGGATTTAGAGGTCTACGCTGATGAGACGAATCACAAGGCCCTCAACGGAGCGGCCACATTTGATGACGTCATCGCGAATCATCTTTCCAGAGTAAAACCTGGAGACTATGTGGCCATCAATGCCTATGTTGAGCATACGGACGAAGCTCAAGAAATGTTTCAACGAATGCGAACAAAGATTCGTGACGCGAAACAAGTGGCCACGACCTTGGGCTATGGGCCGCGTTTTCTCCACTCGACAGGGCAATTACACAAAGGCGGACCTAATTCTGGAGTTTTCATTCAAGTGACGTGTGATGATGCCGAAGACCTCAACATTCCGGATGAACCGTATACATTTGGAGTGCTCAAAGCAGCCCAAGCATTAGGTGATCTAAAAAGTCTCACGGCCAAAGATCGACGCGTCATTCGCGTGCATATCGGTCGCGATGTGCAGAAGGGCTTAGCGCGGTTAGAACATGCGCTTGAAGCCAGTCTATGTGTGGGTAAGCGATAATTTGGTGGTGTTCGATCAGGTGTTTACTATGAAGGATCTTGGGTTGAATTTTTGAGAGATCCGGTACGGTTCCATACGTCAAATTGAAGAGTGAAGGAAAAGCGTTATCGACGACGTTGTTTGGTAATGTCGAGTGCAGCGACGCGGTAAGCTTCGGCGAGGGTCGGGAAGTTGAAAATATTTTCGACAAAACTATCTATTTTGACGTCATGCAGCAACCCCATCTGGCCAATGTGAATGAGTTCGGTGGCGCCTTCTCCGACGATGTGGACGCCGAGCAGGTATTCGCCTTTTGGGTCAGCGACCATCTTTAAGAGTCCGATGGTCATTCCCGAAATTTGACCTCGTGCAATTTCATTGAATTTTGCCCGCCCAACAATCGCCCCTCCATATTTCTCGATCACTTCCTGTTCGCTCAGCCCGACGCTGGACATTTCCGGGATAGTGTAGATACCCATGGGAATGTTTTCAGGATTGACGCCTGGATCTAACCCTAACGCATGACAGACGGCTCGCCGTCCTTGTTCCATCGAGGAAGAGGCTAAGGATGGAGGGCCAATGACATCGCCTACCGCATAGATGTGCGGGATCGTTGTTTGGCATTGTGCATTCACGGGGATAAGTCCTCGATTAGTCGCCGAAAGCCCGGCGACTTCAATATTCAAATTCTTAATGTTGGCGATACGCCCGAGAGCAACCAGTAACTTTTCGCTTTGAATGGTTTTCCCATTTTTCAGTACCGTGACGACATTGGAGTAGCCGTCCCAGTGGGCTTCTTGAATCTTTTGGTCCCCCTGATACTCTCCTCCACTGTCCTGAAAAGCTCCACAAAATTCATCAGTGAGTTCTTTGTCCAGAAACCGAAGCGGACGGTCTGCCGAGTCAATCATTGTGACTTGGACGCCTAAGAGGGCAAAGATCGAGGCATATTCACTGGCGATGACGCCGCCTCCTAAGACCGTGAGGGATTTGGGAAGGTAGACGAGCGAGAGAATGGAATCGCTATCTAAAATATGTTCATGATCCACCGGAATGTTGTCTGGGACGCGAGGGCTTGATCCAGTTCCCACAACGATGAAATTAGCGCTCAGGATAGTGGGTTTGCCGTCAATGCCCTGGATGGTAACTTCCCGATCAGAAAGAAATTTGGCGCGACCATGAAACCGATCAATATTATTCCGGTTGATCTGTTCGTTCATGAATGTGCTATGGGCATTGACGACATGGTTGAGCCGTTTCATGAGACTGGCGATTTTGATGTCGTCTCGCATTTTAAATTCAAAGACTTCGGTGGTTTGTTGAAACCGAATGATCTGTAGGGCACTTTCTCGTAGGGTTTTGCTAGGGATGGTTCCATGGTACACGCAGGAACCTCCCACTTCCCGATTCTGTTCGATAAGGGCGACGCGCTTTCCGGCTTTGGCCCCTTGGATGGCGGCTTTTTGGCCAGCCGGCCCGCTGCCGATTACGACGATGTCATAGTGGGTGTTGAGACTCATAAGATCATGCATTCCACACTGGCATGGATGGAGTCATGTAATGCCAGTAAGGCATCCATGTCTTCAGGATAGAAATTTAAATCTTGTATGACAGGTCGGGTTCGAAGAGTTTTTTCGTCCATGGATTGCGAGTTGAGGTGAAACGAGGCGATATGATCTGCCAGGCAGGTAATGATCGCGCCTTTGGTCGGAGAAGTGGCTTGGGCGTACGTGTGATCTTGATACAAAAGAATGGCCTCGCACACAGGTTCCGGGAGTTCCCAGCTTTTCGCGAGCGACGCCCCCAATTCCACATGACAGTCTTTCATGAGTTGCTCCATGATGGACCAGGGTATGGGGATTTCATCGGTTTTTCGCATGCCGAGAATCGTATGCAGCACGACGGGTTTCCCAATACTATGGAGCAATCCGCAGAGAAAGGCGTTTTCGACATTATGTCGAATTTTTCGAGCAATTTCTTTCCCATATAATCCTGTGGTCAAAGCATGACGCCACAGGTCTTTAACCGGCTTTTCATAGCCTTTAATGTTGAAGATGCCTGATTGGACTGATATGGAAAATGCGATACCGGAGAGCATATTCAATCCAAGCCAGGCAATGGCTTGTTGCAATGAGACGATCGGAGATCGAGGAAGATACGCTGGTGAATTGGCAATTCGTAAGAGTTGGCCGGCTAAAGCTTGATCCTGCTGGATGAGTGTTGACAGTTTTGCGACATCGGCGTTGGGGTCACCTGAGGCGGTCAACACCTGATTGGCCACTTGCGGCAACAGGGGGAGGTCCAGTTTGTCTCGTTCCAACTGATCAAGAATATGCCCCCGAAGTTTTTTCAGGATTTCTTCGTCTTTCTTTGTCTCGATGGACATAGGAGGAGTCATGTTTTCTCTTGTCGGTAAACCCAACCGAGCCCTTGAGAGTGCCAGATTGACATGACTTAATCGGAAACCATGGAAAATCTAAGGAAGAACGATGGAGGGAGTGCAAAGAGCAGGATCTTTCTTGCGTCATCTCAAGTGGTCGGTCAGTTTGACAGTAAGACGTTGTTTGAGTAGTATTTTTGTGTAAGACTTACACATGGAGGAGGAAATGCCTACAAACCTAGCTATTGAAGATGCTCTCTTAAAAAAGGCTCTTAGGGCTGGCGGTCTTCGCACCAAGAAAGAAACTGTGACGAAGGCATTGGAGGAATTCATTCAACGTCGCCAACAAAAGAAAATCTTAAGGGCCATGGGATCTATTGAGTTTCAGGATAATTGGGACTACAAGACAGACCGGCAGGATCGTGAATCTCGTCGTTGATACCTCAGTATGGTCGTTGGTCCTTCGTCGTCCTCGAGTAGACGAAGGCAACGTGTTTGTGCAGGCCTTTCGGTTTCACATTAACCAAGAAGATGGTGTGTTTTTAATCGGGAACATTCTTCAAGAACTTTTAGATGGGGTGAAAACTCTAGAAAATTTTCATCGTCTTATTAAACTGCTTGAGTCGTTTCCTCTTCTTGTTCTGAATCGTGAGACCTATATTGAAGCCGCACAACTAAGGAATGCTTGTCGATCTAACGGCGTACAAGCCAGTCCTTTAGACTTTTTAATTGCCGCGGTTTGTATAAGCCATGGGTTTCCGATATTAACCGCCGACCGTGATTTTTCGAATATAGCCAAATACTCCGAACTGATCGTCCTTCCCGCCGTTTCTTAATCCTCGTGAGAGAACCTGGGCACAATCCAAGAGGGGATACTTGTTTATGAAATGATGGAATGTGGTGAGCGGCATTCATGAAAAGTACTTTGTTGCCTTTTTTCTATTTCTGCTTTCTTGACGTCTGAGACCCATCTGGCAGAATGTTTGACGATATTCGTTAGAAGGCTAAACGGCAATAGCCTCAAAAAGTGGACGCAACCCTTTATGAGGTCCGCTGTAGTATTCTTTGTATATGCTCCGAGTTGCGAGAACCGTCGTTGCCAAGGTGCCTCATCATCTTACTCAACGGGGCAACCGTCAGGAAGATATCTTTTTGACCGACGATGATCGTGAACTCTACCGGCGTGGTTGGTGAGGTATTGTCAGCAGCACGCCCTGGAGATCCTGGCCTATTGTCTGATGAGCAATCATCTTCATCTGGTGGCCGTTCCCGCCACCGAAGCCGCGCTTGAACGCGTCCTCAAGCCCTTACATATTGCGCTAAGCGCAACGCTTCAATCGACAACGGGGGTTCAAGGGCCATGTCTGCCAAGGGCGGTATTTTTCCGATCCGATGGCCGACACGTATCTGTGGGCCACGATCCGGAATGTAGAACGGAATCCGGTACGAGCTGGTCTGGTGCTCAAGGCCGAACGCTATCGCTGGTCCAGTGCCGCGGCGCATTGTCATATCCGAGAAGATCCGGTCCTTACGACCAAAGCGGGGTGGTGGGCCCAGTTCAATGCCATCTACGATTGGGCAAGCTGGTTAGCGGAAGGCGATGAGCCGGAGAAGCTGACCGTGATTCGACGCCATATCGAAAAAGGCTTGCCGTGTGGGAGCGAGCGTTTTCTCAAGAAGCTCGAATAGGGGGTCAATTCGCTTGTTTCATAATACTCTTATGGAACTATCCGCTTCACTCAAGTATCGTGGGGTCATCATCCAATACTCTGTCGACGGAAGCATGCTCGTTCTCAAAAAGTTGGGTGTCCGGAATGGTCTGTATCCCTTGACAGACAAGGATTTTGGAACCTACATGAAAAGTATTTTTGCAGGAAAATAGGAAGGGTTTCCCTGAGAGACTTAAGAAGGAAAACGCGAAAGCTGGCGCATCCAAGAGGATGAGATCTGCAACTATTGCTTGTCTGATTCTTCTCTGTTGTGTGACAAATGTTATCTGGACGGCCTTTCACCTCAATTGAGCGATTTTTCATGGCGAACTGCACCAAACTTTCGCGCCAGCGTTTTTGGCATCCCAAGGCTTGGCACATCTCATCCATAATCGCTCAACTTACGTTCGATAAATTTCCCGTCGATGGCCTATACGTAATACCACAATTTCTGACTCGACAAGATCAAAAATAATACGGTAATCCCCAACTCGAAACCGGTAAGATCCAAGTTGAGAATCCGTCAGTTTCTCGGCATGTTTGAGGGGGGCAGATTGAAATCGAAGGAGAGCGTTGTGAAGTCGGGTTTTTGTCGAGGCATCAATTTTTTGAGATCTTTAAGTGCCCGATGGGTAATAAGATAGTGAAACGTCACTATCCAAACGCCTCTTTCAACGTCTTCACTTTTCCTTTTTTATATTGAGCTCTCGCCTCTCTGATGCTGACTAAATAGTCGGGTGAAGTCGAAGCTAAGAGGTCTTCTAGAAAAGCATCGCGTTGTTTTTTTTTCATTTGCTTGACAGCTTGAATAATAGTCTCTGGCTGCACTTGCATCATGACAGATGTAGACAAAACCAACCTCCCCACATGACAGGTGAGTAACATTGAAATCGTATGTTACAAGGCAGTGAGAGTCAACTAATGGGACTGAATAAATAGGGAGAGTAAATGCGCGCGATGCTCGATTTCGCTCGTTAGCCTACCTTCTCCCTTGCCGTCGCTCAGGTCCCAACTGGACATCGTTGATCTTGACAGTTTGTTGCCGTTCACTCATTCCAAACACGGGAATCAGTCCTATTTGCCCGATCCCACGATAGTCCTGGTGGGAGGTCAACACGCTTGCTTCACAATCTATGGTTGACGCCTGTCATTATTGCCATTGTAGGTATAAAGCTCTATGGGATTGCGCGGAATCCCGCGAGTTACTTCTCTCGATACACTTCTCGTCTATGTCCCACGAATCCATGAAGCGCTTGAGTCTCGAGCCACCAGAAAGATTGCTTCCTGTTCTTCTTGCAGCACACCGGGAAACAACGATTGTTTGAAGGCCAGGAGTTCCAACATGTCATGTTCGATGGTGTGTTCGGCGATGAAATGGTAGCCCTGCACGGGTCGATATTGGCCCAATCGGTGGAACCGCCCGATGCGTTGTTTCAGGACGGCCGGATTCCAGGGAAGTCCACATTGCAAACGGCCGTGGCGTGTTGCAGGTTAAGGCTGACACCACCAGCATCGGTTGACAGGAAGATACGGCAGGCCGGATCTTCTCTAAATGTATGAAGCAGGTGGGGGGCGTTTTTTTCCGGGGATCCTTCCGTGAAAGAGCACGAACTGATGCCGACGGGCCTTGAACATGTGGGTCATACTGCTTGAGGAATCCGACACACTATTTACTGGTCTATTCAGTAATTCCTTATACCAGCCGCCACTTCCGGCCATCGGTTTCGATGAGCCGATCAGCTTCAATAGGTCCCCAGGTGCCGGCTGGATATTCGGGGAGCCATTTGGTTCCATGGTCTTCCCATCCTTTGAGGATATCGGTGACCCATGTCCAGGAGGCTTCGACTGCATCGCGTCGCATGAAAAGCGAGGCATCTCCGGTCATGACATCCAAAAGGAGTCGTTCGTAGGCTTCTGGCGATGGAGCATCGAAGGCATCACCATATTTAAAGTTCATCTCCACGGGATGGGTTTTGGCTTTGCTGCCCGGACGTTTTGAAATAATGCGCAGGGCCATACCTTCTTCGGGTTGGATGTGGAGGGTGAGTAAGTTAGGGGCTTGTGGAATGCTGGGATTGGCATTAAAGAGGATTTGCGGAATGTCTTTAAACTGTACGGCGATTTCCGACGCTCGTTTAGGCATGGCTTTTCCGGTGCGAATGTAAAATGGAACACCAGCCCAGCGCCAATTTTCTACAAAAACTTTTAACGCCACATAGGTCTCAGTGGTCGAGTCAGGGCGAACTCCTTCTTCCCGCCGATAGCCAGGAAACTCTTTGTCGTGAATGGTGCCATGGGCGTACTGCGCGCGGACGGTCATTTGTTCAACGTCCTGACCTCGGATTGGTCGAAGGCCGCGCAGGACATCCATTCTCACGTTGCGGACGACATCAGGATCAAGCGAATAGGGGGGTTCCATCGCAATCAGACACAGCAATTGCAAAATGTGGTTTTGGATCATATCACGCAACGCTCCGGCTTCTTCATAGTACGAGGCGCGGGTGCCAAGCGTTTCGGCTTCGCTGACGGTGAGTTGGATGTGATCGATATAACGATGGTTCCAGATTGGTTCAAAGATGGCATTGGCAAAGCGCATAACCATGATGTTCTGAACGGTTTCTTTTCCCAGATAGTGGTCGATACGATAGATCTGTGATTCGTCGAAAACTTGACCGGTAATCGCATTGATTTCTTTTGCCGATTCTAAGTCGCGGCCGATGGGTTTTTCGACAATCACACGGGAATAGTGTGAAGGGTCATTGACATCGTAAATAAGTTCTGCCTGGTGCAAGCCTTCACAGGCTGGTTTGAACGTCGTCGGAGGGATGGCTAAATAAAAAATACGATTTCCCGGTAAATTGAATGTCGACTCAATCGTTTCCAGCCGGGACTTCATGGTGGTATAGGTCGCGGAATCATCAATTGGCCCATTCATATAAAACAAACGACGTTGAAAGTCCTTCCATTTTTCTTCGTCCAACGTTTGCCGTGAAAATTTCTCGATTCCCTCCCGAGCGATATCTCCGAATGCCTCGTCACTCATTTTCGTTCGTCCCCCCAGTCCAAGCACGGCATAATTCTCGGGGAGGAGACCGTCGAGCAACAGATTGTAGATCGCCGGTAACAGCTTACGACGGGTGAGATCTCCAGAGGCGCCGAAGATAATGAGTGTGCAGGGATCGGCGATAACGGATTGGGTTGTTCCAGGATTGTCTGACGTTTGTTGTCTTGGGGGAGTCGTTGGCATGATAGACCTTTGTGTTTAAGTGTCGAATGTCACAAATCGCTCATCCCCGCAAAAACGATAATAGGACAAGAGGATAGGATGAGGCCAGAGCCTATACGTGTGAACCAGTGGTCTTCACTGAAAGAAGACTGTACGTCATCAATGCAAAAATGGCCAGTGAAATGAGCTATTTTTCACCCTAATACGTCAGGGAGCTTCGGTCAATTTTTATTGTCGTGATTCTAGCGTTTCACGCTATGTCCGCCAAACGCATTTCGGAGCGCCGCGAGCATTTTTTCCGCAAACGATTCTTCTTGACGTGAACGAAAACGTGTAAACAGCGCTGTTGATAAGGTTGGGACAGGGACATCTTTTTCGATGGCATCCATGAGCATCCATCGGCCTTCTCCTGAATCTTGCACAAAGCCTTTGAGCTTTTCGAGTTTGGGATCTTCTTTCAGCGCGGAGGCTCCCAATTCTAAGAGCCA
>BQIU01000048.1 GCA_021603905.1 Nitrospirales bacterium | reverse complement strand
TGAGCCTTCTATACCAACCGAGCTTGTATTGATATTTGGGTGAATCGATCGAGAAGCCTTGAGGGACATAGGTGTTGAGGATGGGAATCCCATGAACGACGACCCGCATGAGACGCATGGGATCATCCGGATGCTCTTCGTCATCACCAAAGCCGGAAGAAACATGCTCGGGCAATGTTCGACTCAAGATGGCCACGCCGTTATACGACTTCATACCTCGAAACGCGATGTGGTAGCCTGTCTCAGCGAAGGCTTCTAGAGGAAAGTCAGCATCCTGAACCTTCGTTTCTTGCAGGCACAACACGTCAGGCTTTTTTTTGATAAGCCAGTCGATGACAATGGGCAGGCGTCGACGGATCGAATTCACATTAAACGTGGCAATTTTCATAAGTACTCATTCGTATCTCGTCGTTCGTTGCTCGTCGCTTGCAAGGAAATTTTTCTGATTTTTCTTTTGCGAGAAATGAACGACGATTCACGCTTGCGAGCAGGCACGAGCGACGAGATACAGTTGTTATGAATGACACTCCTATGACCCAATCGTTTTCATTTTCCCCAGAAGAAGTCGAGTGCTTTGCGGATACAACATTCTTTCGCACAAAAGCACGCATTACGATCACCGTTCGTCAGTCCTTGGAAGCCCTTCATACGCGTATCCAATCAGCTCTCGTTGGAACGGACCTGATCGTCCCTCAGCGTTTTAACTCCGAAGCCGTCCAGTTTGTGAAAGGTGAACATCTGGAAGATTTTCCCTATCAATATCTCGACTTCCCTCGACACTATACGCGAGAAGAAAAATTTGCTTTTCGCACGCTCTTTTGGTGGGGGCACCATGTCGTTTTTGCTTTCATTTTGGAAGGCCCCAACATTCGACGCTACAAGGAAAATCTCATCAATCACTATGCGGATATTTGCGATCACCACCTCTGTCTCTGTTTGAGTTCTTCACTGTGGGAATGGAACCATGGTGCGGGATATACGATGGACCTCACGCGTGACCGAAAGTCTCAAGCTGCTGCAGTATTAGCCAATCGGTCATATATGAAAGTTGCCCGCTTCATTCCTATGAAAGACCCGCGTATTCAATCCGGGCTCGTTGCTGAGATTGGCGAAGAAACATTTCGCACGATGCTTCCCATAATCCGTCCGTAGGATCGTTGCTCGTGCCTGCGCGCAAGCGTGAATCATATCTCATCGTTCGTCGTTTGGAAAAGAAAGATCAGAATGATTTTCTTACACGAGATACGACATACGAGCGACGAGATACGTTTTCCTCAGTCCTCTTCTCCTAAACCCAAAAGCGTCAATACTTGTGGGACCGTGTATGATGTATTGGCATCGAGCGTAACAGTGGAAATACCTGCTGCTAGCAAGATGGCGGTTACGAGATGTTCCTTTTCCGAAGGCAGAATCACGGAGGATTCAGGAGATGTGATTCGAATGACCTTTTCGAGCTGAAGTGTCCCTGGATGAATCAACGCCAGATCGATCTTGATGTGTTGGATGGCCTTCATGATCCTTTTGCGCTTCTCACGGTTATCCTTCTCAATGGTGAGTACTGAGGAGAGTGGAAGTTTTGCGAGAACCAAATAGCTGTCTTGCACGGCCAAGCGGACCATATTAAATATTGAGGCTTCGGAGTTGAGAAAGAGCGACCGGGGTGAGGCCTCCACTTGGTCAAACTGTTGATCTGATGGAGTTTCGCTTGTGTGGGAATGTGCAGGCTGACGTCCCCAAATCAACCAAAGAGCCAGAGCGATGAGGACAAGGACGGTCATCAGGATGACCGGAAACGACGCGTCAGGTAACTGTGCAAGAAGAGAGGTGCCTTCTGCCATTATGCTGGACAGAGATGTTTCTATTGTGAGTGTCACGTCTTGATTCTCAGATGTCCCGGGGTGATGGTTCCCAACACAACTGGATGTCGAGCTCCAGTGACGGCTGGAACATTTGCGCAGACGCCATGAAAACTTTGGTAAGCAAGAACGGCGAAAGCGATGGATTCAAAGGCTTTGCTGTACGATCCGCACTCATCCATGGTGCGAACCGGGACTGGCGCAAATGTTTCTTGTAATGCGCTCATAAGTGCGGCGTTGAAGATTCCGCCGCCACCGAGCACGACTTCATGAATGTCGTCTGCGATCCACGTTTGTGCATTGTGGATGGAATGTGCGAGGAAGCGGCAACAGGTTGCTAGAACGTCGGACAGTGAAAGACGACGTTTGCGAGTCCGTTCTAACAATTTCTTGACATAGGACTGACCAAATTCCTCCCTTCCGGTGGATTTGGGCGGAGGAGTGCGCAAAAAGGGATGCGACAGTAAAAATCGGAGAATCGTCGGGTCGACGTGACCGCGTTGTGCGAGTCGTCCTCCGCGGTCTATTGTCTGTTTGCCGTTCGACAAGCGAGCGGTCACGGCGTCAAGCAACATGTTGCATGGACCTGTATCAAAGGCCTGCATGGATTCTAGAGGAGCTCCTGCAGCCAGGACCGTCACATTGGCGATTCCGCCAAGGTTCACGATGAGCCGGGACCGGGATCGATGCTGAAAGAAGAGGTGATGAGCATAGGGGGCAAGCGGGGCACCTTCTCCCCCGGCTGCCAGGTCTCGCGAGCGAAAGTCGGCAATGGTCGTGATGCCGGTTCGCTCGGCAATGACGGATGGATCACCGATTTGCAGGGTTGATCGAACGGGGCCAATGCCTGGTTCCCGCTGAGGCTTGGGAAGGTGATGAAGCGTTTGACCATGAGAGCCGATCAGTTTGACTTGTTGAGGTTTGAGCTTAGCTCGCTCAATGGCTCGAAGCGTGGCTGTCGCAAATACTTCGCCGATCAGTACGTTTAAGTGGCAGATTTCGGCCACATGCCCGCTTTCTGCGGCTGCCAGCACTCGCTTGCGAAGGGAAGGGGAATACGAAATGGTCTCAAAATATTTCAAGTGCATATTGAGACGATGTTGGCTTCCTCGAATATTCGCCAGGGCAACATCAACGCCATCTGCTGAGGTTCCAGACATTAAACCGGCAACGATCATCGTTGAACACCATGGGTTTGGGTGAAAAAACGATGCCATGAAGAACGTGGGGAATAACGCGTCGTTCGTTGCTCGTCGCTCGTTGCTCGAAAAAGACGAGAAAGACTCTTTATACGAGTTACGAACGACGAGCGACGAGATACGTTTTTTTCCTTGGCGAATGACGAGCGACGAGCGACGAGGTACGATTCTGTGTTGTCAGACTTGAACTGGTGTGCATTCATAGGATTGGAGACAATGTTCAGTTAACGATGTTCACTGCGATTCCAGACCATGCCGGTTTGTTCTTGATCAGAAAAGCCTAAAGTCTTGTAAAAAGCCTGTTTATGCCTAGTGCAGAGCCAAAATAACTCAACGTTGCGGAGTGAAGGATGATCAAGAATCTGGCGCATGAGTGTGGTGCCAATATCTTTGCCTTGATGGTGTTGGTCGATAATCACGTCCCAAATTGAGGCACGAAACACATAATCAGTCAGGACCCGCCCAAATCCGATCAGGCGCGAGCTTTCCCAGGCTGATATAATTACATCGCTATGAGCCAGCATGGAGGACGTATCTTCCAGCGTTCGTCCGCTAGACCACTGGGCTTGCTCAAAGAGGGGGAGCAGCTTCTGGGGGGTGATATCTTTCGAGTCGGAAAATGTAATCATAGCTGGCGATTAGAGGCTGCTCTGTATTACACTAAATAGCTACCTAAAAACTAGTGATTGATGGAGATTGTTGTATGCCGATGCTCGTCAGAAAATGTCCTAAATGTAGTTTATTGTTTTGGATACCAGAACAAGACATCGTGTATTCCGATCCGAATACGATGAAGGTCATCTGCACACACTGCAAGCAAGTCCTCCGAATTCCCATGATCACGCAAGGGGCCAATGCCGGATCTCCGAAAATGGGACATTGAAAATCGTTTACCGGCGTTCTTCGTAGAGGAAACAACGTCTCTCGTTGCTCGGGCCTGCGTGCTGTAGCGTGCAGGCGTGAAGCGTCGCTCGCAAAAAAAGAATCTTTTCTTTTACGAAATACGAACGACGAGATACGAGCGACGAGCAACGTTTGTTTCCTCCATGAGAGATGATCCTGAAATAGAGTCGCGATAATGAAAAAAAGAATGTGGGTCGTGGAGTGTAACCCCTAACAACAGAAAAATCTATGCGAACTGAAAAATGGGCCGGACTTGAAATAGGTATAACCGGCGGGTCTGACCGTCAAGGCGGTGGCTCAGGACCTGTAGTCATGCTGCTTCACGGTTTTGGGGCTCCTGGAGATGATTTGGTCCCTCTGTGGCGGGTCCTTGATGTTCCTGACGAAACCCGATTTGTCTTTCCCGCTGCACCATTGTCCTTGAACTTCGGGTTCGGGGATTCCCGAGCGTGGTGGATGTTAGACATGGAGCGTCTTGCGCAAGAGCGTGCAAGCGGGAACTGGGCTCAATTAACGAAAGAAGTCCCGAATGGTTTGTCAGAGGCTCGCGAAAAAATTGTTGAGGTGTTGCAGACCGTCAAGGAAGAATTTCACGTTACACCCGATGAACTGATAATTGGCGGATTTTCGCAAGGAGCGATGTTGGCCTGTGATGCCGCGTTACGGGCCAATGAGTCATATGCCGGCCTGGTCTTACTCTCTGGCTCTTTGATCGCGAGCGATGAATGGGCATCTCTGGCTGGCAAGCGAAAGGGAATGCCGGTGTTTCAAAGCCATGGGACTGATGATCCAATCCTTTCTCCGGTCGTGGCGCAACAGCTCCGTGATATGCTGAAAGCAGAAGGGCTTACTGTGGAATGGCATGAATTTCGTGGAGGCCATGAGATTCCTATGAATGTTCTGGAGCGGCTGGGGATCTTCATCAGATCTGCTTTATATCGGTATGTGGATGAAGGCTAAGGGGTAGTGGATGCGCGATATCTGGAATTGCGCAACGAATAGTCGGTTGGCTATATTAGGTGAAAGAAGTCAATTACTCGCGAACTGGGGAGAATACATGATTAGCAAAGAAGATCTTACAATGTTTATTCAGCAATCGATGGCTGATGCAAAAGTTTCGATTGTTGATCGAACGGGAACCATGGATCACTTCAACGTCGATGTGGTCTCAGATATGTTCAAAGGGAAAAATTTATTAGATCGGCACCGAATGATTTACCAGGCGTTAGATGTTCCAATGAAAGATGGCCGTATTCATGCAGTGGAGCTACAGGCAAAAACTCACGATGAAGCATAAGGAGAACAAATCCCATGTCCAATCCAATCGAAGAAGAAGTTCAACGCGAAATTAAAGAGCATAAGATCTTGATTTACGGGAAGGGGACGAAATCTGCCCCTCAATGTGGATTTACCGTAGAGACGATGGAGTTTTTTAATAAGTTCGGGCATCCCTATGAGCTGATTAATGTCCTCACAAACCCGGAAAAACGAGAATTTTTGAATCAGATGACGAATTGGCCAACTTTACCCAAGGTGTTCATCAATGGAACGTTTTATGGTGATACTGATGTGTTGGGGCCAATGGAACAAAAAGGTGAAATTGAACCGTTGCTGAAGGAGGCGTTCAAAACCGAATAACACGTTCTTCTTTCTCAGCGACACGTCACCCCCTGCTAGAAAAAAATACGAAGCCCGCCTCTCCTGGCGGGCTTCGTGTTCCTACTCCGTTTCCTCTATCAGAATGCTCTGAATATCCTGTTATTCGTGACGCTTTTGATTTCGTTCCTACTCATTTCAATACATTTTCTTCATGGTTTCTCTGACGTTATTCATTGAGGGATATTTCACTCAGTCGTCGTTGTTTATTGCGAATTTAAAGAATTTCCAGTGGTGTACTGAGGCCATGAACGTTCAACGCCCCACTCGTCATATCTGTCCAACCTTCACTGAGAATTCCTATGGTCATGCAATATGGTGGTCATAGATAGCCCCAGTGGATACGATCGTTCGCAAGACTAAGCGTCACGGGTGGGCAATCGATCATGGTGACCTTATCCTTTTAATACCACCAATCAGAGATATCCAAGTAACCCAGCGAAATTACTCACATCACACATTGAAAGTTAATTGATTCGGCTATACGCCTCAAACATTGGAAGGTTATACCCGCTTGGATGTACTGACAATAATTGACGTTTTCTCTCACGTATTGGATATCAACATCGTACAAATTGGCGCTGTATCGTTCCGGTATAACTGACGCGGCTATAGGTGATGAGTGCGGCATTTCAAGATCAAGGACGTACGTCAATGTCCCGATACAAGTAGCAAGAATCCCAAGTTGTGACGATTAAATATCATGGGAGTATTGGTGAGTGACGTCTCCCATCGGGATCCATGTATGAACAGAGGAGTCTGTCGTGAAGAGAACAACGAATTGGCTTAGCCGATGTGCCATCATCGTAGTCGGACTGTCTATATGTCAGGGGTGTGCAACCGATTATGAAAACGGCGGCAGTCTTCAATCGGTTAAAAATCCGGCAACGCTGGCACAACAAGGTCAGTTTACCAAAGCCGCCATTCTTCGTGGTTTGCACGATTCCTCATTGTTCAACGTAAAAGAATCAGTACGCGAAATTCGCATGGAAACACAGAACCTACCTGTGTCCATGCCCTCACCTCTGCCAGTCCGTCTTTCTCCGGAACCAGGCCACCCCATCATCCATGGTGAAAAATGGCATCAAGAACTAGGGCGGTCATTTTTTGTTCGTGGAAACTATGAAGCCGCCGCCGCCGCTTATCGACAAGCCCTTCGTCAGAATCAAGATGCGGCCGAAGCCTATGTGGGGCTTGGCAGTGCGCTCAGAATGCAAGGTCAAGTATCGGAGGCAATCAACGCGTATGAACAAGCCCTTCAAGTAGAGCCAAATTCTACCGCCGCACTCGTTCATCTTGGCTCTATTTATGCCGACGCCCAGACAGAACATCAGGATACTGAGAAAGCCAAGGACCTCTTTCGGCGTGCCTCGCAACAGGGCGACCCTTTTGCCAAGATTGCGCTACAAGGACTCGACTCCCGTTCATAACTTTGTAGGAAAACTCGGAAATCTTTCTGTTTCAGTTTGGCAGGTTGACAGATGAACGCTTACCTGCCTTGCGAGATCAACAGGTATAGATTCATGAACAGGCAACCGAAAGACATCACAACAAAGGAAAAATCTGAAAGTCAGGTGATGTTGAATTTACGAAAATTTGCTCTTCTTCATGCTCAGGGTGGCTTAAGCCTACTAGAAACAATTGGAGTGGTCTCCATTGGCGCCGTATTAGCGGCCATGACGCTCCCTCACGTCTATGGTTTGATCGCAGACTCCAAAGCCGAATCGCTCGTTTCATCTGTCAAAATTTATCAGCAAGCGATCAGTCGATATTATGCTGATGTGGGGACTCTGTTGCCCTTGGATTCTCAGGGGTTGCCTCATCTCGAACAGACGGGAAATAGCGCAAACCCCAACTCGCTTCCTGCTCAGCTCACACTTGTTGCGGGTGACCCGCGTGCTGGGGGTTCTAATTTGTGGACGAAGTTTCAGGGACCGTACTTGGAGAAATTCGATACGCAACATCCCCCAGAACTTGGTGGAGCCATGTATCTGCAGACCCATAAAGCACTGCCGTTAGGCGCCGTGGTCACCAGGAGTAATGATGCCTGGGATTTAAAAGGCGATAATGCAAGAAGCGATGTTCCGACCCAGGCTCATATCGTCGTGCTTCGTGTCACAGGAATTACTCCGGAGCAATTTCTCCGTATTGATAAGGTTGTGGAATCAGACATTGGAAGAACAATGGAAGAGAGGCAGGTCAGAGGGCGGGCGAAATACGATCCGGTTGAAATGAGTCTTCGACTCTATTTGGCTCACCAATAGGTGCGTATTTCGTAAAGCGTGAAACGAGAATCGTCAAAGAAAGGCCAACAGACTCTTTTCTCGAGATACGCTTCACGTTTCACGTTTTTTTCTTTTACGAGTGATATTTCCCCACTTTTATAGTCAGAAAGCCCTCAAGGCTAGAGAAAAGACTGCCGAAGAATGACAATGAAAACAGGAAACGAGAATAAAATGCCTTTATATGTCAACAAACCAATCATAGGGTCATCAATGAAGTCGCAAGAGGAGAGGGAATTATGAAGAATATGAACAAGGAACAAGGATTTACCTTGATCGAAATGATCGGTGTCTTAGCTGTCATTGCGATTTTGGTGGCACTGTTGTTGCCAAAAGTGTTCGAAATCATGGCTGAATCAAGAGCGAATGCGTTGGTGGCTGCAGTCAGAACGTATGAAACAGCAGTTGTTGATTATTACTCCGATCTGAGTACGCTGCTACCGCTAGATGCTGGTGGAACGCCAACAGCAGAAGCCACGGGGAATAGCACTGAGGCTACATCGCTTGGGGCACGCCTGACGCTGGATGTGAACGATGCCTTGAATACCGGTGCGAATAGTTGGGTAAGGTTTCGAGGTCCATATTTGGCAAAGTTTATCACCAATGTTCCGCCTGGTTTGGGAACGCAGGTCTTTATGCCGACGTCTAGTACGCCTGTGGCCTACGCTGCTGCGGCAGACGCCAGCAATATTGGTTGGGATCTGAATAATGACGGCGGTAGCGATATCCCGAGTAATTCTAATGTGGTGTATGTCTACTTTACGGGGATCAGCGATGCGGATTTTGACAAAGTCGATGCCATTCTCGATCCAGGCATTGGCACTACGACAGCAGAGCGTGTCGTTCGAGGGCGGGCAAAATATGACGCCGCAACTGATCAAATGATGATTTATCTGAATCATGGATGAGACCAATGAGAATCACGAAGACCTTCCATCGAATCACGATTGAATGGGGTGTGAGTTTGGAGGTCAGGTGTCGTGAGTTTAGCCAAAGGCTTGGTTTTTAGGTACGTCGAATGATGAATGATGATGACATTTGTAAGGACACCGTCTATTGTCAAAACAGAACAGGATCATGTCCTCGGGCGTGGGAAATGTGTCGAGCAATGGTGCCAATCCTGGAAATCTTTATGTCCTAGGGGACCGTCACTGTGTACTTCCCGGCCAATTGATCGTCATCCAGGTGGATGGCGTATTGGACGTGCCTAAGTGGAGAGAGGAGGTGTTAGACAGCACTGACAAAAGAACGCTGAGTTCCACATCACCCTCACCATTCCCGATCGTCACCTCCGTCTCCTCCTTTCCTCGAACTCAATATTTTCGCAAGGTCAATGACGTATGAGTTCTTCTTTCGTTGAAGAAGCAGAAGCCACGCCTAAACCCAAGCGTCTTGGCGACCGTCTTGTGGCGGATGGTCTTCTCCTTGAAGATCAATTAAATCTGTCCTTGAAAGAGTCCAAACGTCTGGGCAAATTTCTCGGTGAAACACTCGTCAGCCTCGGGTTCATCACTGATGAAGTCTTAACGACGTATCTTGCCACAGAGTCGCAAGCCTCAGTTCTCGACCTCACGGACTATTTTATTCCTCCTGATGTGCTCGAGCTTGTGCCCCACGAACTGTCCGCACAATTCCAGCTTCTTCCCCTGAGTCGGAAGGGGAATCTCCTCAAAGTGGCACTCGTTGATACCTACAATGTCATGGCGGTCGACACGATTGAACGGGTGACTGGATTGAATGTCGAGGTGGTGACGGCTCCGCCGCAAACCATTGCCGACGCGATCGAACGGTATTACGCCCAAAGTGAGACGATCACCAACTTGGTTGATCAACTTGCGAAACAAGGCATCGGAGTATTGGGAGACCAGTCCGGCACCGAAGCGCCGATGATTCGGTTATGCAATCAGATCATCACGTTTGCCATTCAAATCCGGGCCACAGACATTCATGTCGAACCCGATGAACAGTACTTGCGTATTCGAATTCGCGTGGACGGACTCTTGGGCAGGGAAATCCTTATTCCGAAAGCGCTCCAAGCGTCGATCATTGCCCGATTGAAGTTGATGGCGACGCTCAATGTCACGGAGAAACGATTGCCGCAAGATGGGCGAATTCCCTTCACGTCGGGAACGAAGCGCGTCGATCTTCGTGTCTCCACCTTACCGACCAATTTTGGTGAAAGTTTAGTCATGCGAATCTTGGACAAGTCAGCAGTCCATTTGGAGTTTGGCTCGCTTGGATTCACCGAGCATAATCAGAAACGAGTAGAAACCGTTGTGCAGCGTCCCTATGGCATTCTCCTTGTGACGGGCCCAACCGGAAGTGGCAAGACGACCACACTCTATACCAGTTTGCGAGGAGTCAATGCACAAGAAAAAGGCGTCTTTACATTAGAAGATCCGGTGGAATATCAAATGCCGATGGTGCGTCAAACGCAAGTGAATCCTGGCATTGGCATGACATTCGCCACAGGTCTTCGTGCGTTGTTGCGGCAAGATCCCGACGTCATCATGGTTGGAGAAATTCGAGACCTGGAAACGGCAGATCTGGCGATGCGAGCCGCCATGACCGGACATCTGGTGTTTTCGACACTCCACACGAACGATGCGGTGGGTGCCATTCCCCGATTAATCGATATGGGTATTGAACCCTATCTCCTGGCTTCAGCGCTGTCTGGTGTGGTGGCTCAGCGGCTTGTCCGTCTGATTTGTCATGGCTGTAAGGAGGAGAGAACTGACGTCGAAGTTGTGTTGAAAGCGTTAAAGATTCCACCTCCGGTAGGACAAGAACCTCGGCTATGGATGGGAAAAGGGTGTCGGGCGTGCGGCATGACCGGGTTTCGTGGACGTCAAGGCATTTTCGAAGTGCTGCTCATGAATGAACAAATTCATTTGCCCATTGTTCAAGGACCCGATCTTCCTGCAATTCGAGCCATTGCCAAGCGGGATGGCATGCAGACAATGAAAGAAGACGGATTGGCCAAAGCCTTCGAAGGATTAACCACGGTCGAGGAAGTGTTGCGGGTGGTCGATGGGTAATTATAAATTTCGAGCGATCGATCAGGAAGGCAAAACCCAGAAGGGGGTGACAAGCGCGGGTAGCGTCGATGAGCTACGCATTCGATTCAAAGAGTCCGGAAAGTTGTTGTTGGAGGCTAAAGAGACCAGTGCGGTCGTGACCGGCTCAAAAGGCAATGCGAAGGTTAAACCACAGGTTATTCTGGAATTTGTGACGCATATGTCCAGCCTGACACAGGCAGGTGTGCCAATTCTTTCGTCACTGATGAGTTTGGCCCAGGAGGCCTCGCATCCGGAATTTGGACAAATCCTCGGGCGAGTGTGGCGTACCGTTGAGACGGGGATTCCGCTGCATGCGGCCATGAACCAATATCCTAAGGTCTTTCCGCCACTCGTCGTGAATCTCGTGCAAGCCGGAGAAGAAAGCGGAACGTTGCCTGAAACGTTTCAAGAGCTTCAGCGATATCTCGAATGGGTGGAACGAATGAAAGGCGAAGTCCGGCAGGCCGTGATCTATCCGGCCACGATTCTCACGGCGGTGCTGGGGCTGTTTATCATCATGTTTACGTTTGTGATCCCGCGATTTACGCCAATTCTTGAGAGCTTGGATGTTCCCCTTCCCTTAGTCACGGTTGCGGTATTGGCCTTTAGTAAGTTCATGGAAGGCGCGTGGTGGATATTGGGGATGCTGCTAGTTGGTGTGCCGGTGCTTGTGTGGATAATCAAATCCCGTATCCCGGGATTTGCCTTTTTATGGGATACCTGGACGCTCAAAGTCCCGATCTTCGGGCCTTTGAAAAGCATGTTGGCGCTTTCACGGTTCACGCACAACTTTGGTGTTCTCTACAAAGCGGGTATCCCGGTGTTGCAAGGCTTGAGTTTGTGTCAGCGGCTCGTCGGGAACCTTGTGATCACCCGTGCGTTAAAAAAGGTTGAGCAAGATGTGTCGGAAGGTGCCACGATTAGTAATGCGCTTCGGCAACATTCAGTGTTCCCACCCATTCTCATTCAAATGGTTTCTGTTGGAGAAGCGGCCGGCCGGCTCGATCAAACCCTCATGCATGTGGCGCATTATTACAATGAAGAAATCCCCAGGCGCGTGAAAAAAATCTTTGGCATTATGGAACCCATGATTACCGTCGGACTCATTGGGACGGTCGGTCTGGTTGCAGTCTCCATCTTTCTCCCAATGATGAGTTTGATGGGAGGGATGCGTTAAGAAACAAACGTGAAGCGTCGTCGTGCGTGAAGGGTGAAGCGTATCTCGTGAGGCGTGAGGCGCAAGACGAGACACGAGATATGTTCTTACGATATGGAACCCACGATTAAGAACTTTAGAGACCTGGAGGTGTGGAAGCTCGGGAAAGAGATTGTCATAGACACGTACAATATGACGAAATCGTTTCCTCAAGCAGAACTCTACGGATTGGCCTCGCAAATGCGTCGTGCTGCCGTGTCGATACCTTCCAATGTGGCCGAGGGCTTTAATCGAAGACACAACAAGGAATATAGACAGTTTCTCTATATCGCCTTAGGTTCTTGTGCCGAATTAGAAACGCAACTAGAAGTGAGCTCTGAATTACAGTACCTCTCATCTGTCAAAGCTCAGGCTATCTTAGAAAAGTTAGACCATGAAACCCGAATGCTCAGAAATCTCATTAAAAAACTTTCAGCGTG
This sequence comes from Nitrospirales bacterium, assembly GCA_021603905.1. Taxonomy (GTDB): domain Bacteria; phylum Nitrospirota; class Nitrospiria; order Nitrospirales; family UBA8639; genus JAGQKC01. Next base: position 20,394 of record BQIU01000048.1, on the reverse strand, counting down.
AAGCGTCGTTCGTGAAACGTGAAGCGAAAGAAAAAAAATGTGAAGCGTCTTGCGTGAAGTGTGAAGCGCAAGATCAAAAACAGAAGACCAGAAACATAATTTTCCCCACGAGATACGCTTCACGCAAGACGCTTCACGCTTCACCTTTCACGTTCGTTCTACCACGCTCCACGCTTCACACTTCACACTTCACGAGCGCTGGTTTTACTCTGATCGAAATGCTAGGAGTCCTAGCTATCCTTGCTATTCTCGGAGGCCTCATTGCCCCCAAATTTATTCAAGGATTCAATAGGGACATGAGGGAAGCCGAAATGCGCAATCTCCAAGCCATCGCGCAAGGGGTCGAAGTGTCTCTACGGGAAAACCGGGTGTGGCCGGCCAACCTTGCTGCCCTGACACCAGCGTACGTTCCCTTTAGCTCTGCTCAAATTTCCCAGAATGAACGAGGTTTCCCGCGGTATTACGCAATCCATCCCAATACCAGTGGATTCACGAATGGCGCCGGCCTGGCCGCCAGTAACCTGGATGATGTGCGATTTCTCCTGATCTCCAACCTGACGGCGGATGCGAATCCGACCATCAACACCGTTGCGCAGTTTGATGCTTGGTGGAATACCGACGAAACCAGTACCCCGGACCTCAAAATCTATAGAGGGACCCTGGGACACCTCTTTCACTTAGTTGCTATGAGTGCGATGGGTACGGGGGGCAGCTACCAGGTCGATGGGAACACGACCAATTCTGGTGGTGGAACTCTGGCAATGTACACCCGGTATCATCTTGTGGGTACCCCTGCGGGGCTGGACGAGGCTAATAACTATAACACGCCTGAGGTCCAGTGGACCCTGACCTCGGATGCCGGCTATCTCTTTGATCCCAATTGTACCAGTGGTAACCAGTGGCAGGTGCTTGGCACTGCATGCACGATGTAAAGAACAGACGTATCTCGTCGCTCGTGCCTGCGCGCTGTGCCGACTCCGCCATAGTAGTCTCTTGGCTACGACGGCCGGGAGCGCTCCGGCGCGCAAGCGTGAATCGTCGCTCGTGGGGGAAAAAGACGTTGATCGTATTTCCTTGAGGAGACAAACGTATCTTGTCGCTCGTTGCTCGCATCTCGTTTAGGAAAAGCGTTCCGTTCTTTCTTTTACGAGCGACGAGCAACGTTTTATCTAATGATGCAGAAGAAAATCCATAAGACACGCACTGTGTCAGATGAAGCCGGATTTGCCATTCTTGCCGTCATGGGTTTGTTGGTAGCGCTCACCGTGACAATCACCATTTTGCTGCCAAACGGTATAACTTCTCATGATATCCAAAATGTCGAGATAGAGAGGCAGAACCTCCAAGCCATAGGGCAAGGCACCGAAACCTATCTTCGGAAAAATAGGACGTGGCCTCCCACCTTGGCGGCCCACAATCCTGGCTATGCGCCCTTTGCTTCAACGAAGCTGACTCAAAATACTCGTCTCTTCCCTCGCTATTATTTTGCGCACCCCAACACAGGTACGTTTGCCAACGGCAATGGATTGGCCGAGAGTGCTCTCACCGATGTTCGTTTTTTGTTGGTTTCAAACCTTGAAGCAGATGCCACGCCGACTATCACCAACGCGGCAGAGTTTGAAACCTGGTGGACCACGGACGAAAGCGCGACGCCTGGATTACACATCTATCGCGGAAATCTCGCGAGTCAGTTTCATCAGGTGACGTTTAGGGCGATAGATGACGGGGGGAGTTACCAGATCGATGGGACAACGACGAATTCTGGCGGGGGACTACTGGCGGATTACAGCCGATATCATGTCGCGGGCACGGTGGTGGGACTGGATGAGGACAATACCTATGGAACGCCTGAGGTGCAGTTTGCCCTCACAGGCCATGTGGTGTACCAGTTTGATCCGCTTTGCAGCGTGGGATTTCGTTGGCGCATCGTGCCCGCGGAACCATGTCTGCCATCAGCCGTGTTATGGCTCACAACTGACGGTGATGGTGTCTTAAATAACTCGCAGGCAGGGTCTTTCGATGAGCCGAATCTCACATACGAGTCAGGCCCAACCGGAACCACTTCTGGAACGTTTAGCGCTCAGTTCGATCTGAATAACTTTACCGGAAGTGCCTCATTAGATGCGGTGCATTATGTCACACGAAGCCTCACGATTGGCACCACCACACCGATTGATGTTTACATCGGTGATATTCTTTTCTCTTTGACCGACGCGGCGACTCTGACCAGTACCAACTCGCTGACCGTAGACGACGCCGATGTCACGATCTTCCGCCCAGACAACCCTGGGGACTATACGGCTGGGACATTTATTGTTCTGATCGACGGATCTGACTTGAGCCTGCCCAGTGGCGACGTTAAAGGCGTCAGCTTAGTTGAGGAAATGACGACAGTCGGAGGTGCGAACCTTTCACAAGGAACATTCTTGCTCAACATGCAGAATGAACGAGACATTTTACATCTGACACTGACATCGGCTGGAACGACGACAAGTGGAAGTTATTCCGTGCTTGTCGAGGGGGCAGATATTCAGATCGAGAGCAGTAACTATCTGTCCGGTGTTCATCTCATTGGCAGCGACGTCGGCATAGGAGACGCAAGACTTCAATCAGGCCAAATACTGGTGACAACGAATGAAAATGACAATGCATTTGGGGACAATGGAATTCCAGTCACCAAGCAAGACATTATAATACTGGACGTCACAACAACAGGGGTCAATACGGCAGCCACTGCTACGCTGCTCTTTGATGGGAGTGATCTTGGGCTCACTTCGAGTCCTGATGATATCGACGGCATCACATTGGTCCCCAAGTATATTTTTGTCGCCCAGTCGATTGTGAATCCCGGGTTTGAAACGGGAGACCTGACGGGCTGGATCAAGACGGGCGATCTGACGGGAAATGGCGGCTACAACGATTGGGGCGCCACGACCTCAACGAGCGCGATGTCAGTGCCTCACAGTGGAACCTACTTTGCTGATGCCAAATCTACTGGTGCCGTAACGGGAATACTTTTTCATGAATTGGGAGTGTATCAGCGTTTGGATCTGAGTGCGTCGATAGCAGAAATTGATGCAGGCAAGGCCACGGCCAGTTTTTCCGGCTTTGGCCACGGGGAGACGCCAGGGGGCTGTTGCGATGACAAAGCCAAATTGCGCATCACATTCTATAACGCTGTGGCGGGCGGATCGCCGATTGGTGTGTCCTACGATAGCGTGTGGGCAAACACCACCAATACGTGGGATCCCCTTTTCATTTATCATGCCCCTGTTCCTGCCGGGACTCGAAGCATCGAACTCCTTCTGCTAGGAAGGAAAGAAATTGGTGGTTCCAAGCTGGACGGCGGGATTGACGATGTCCGGGGCACCCTAACGATTGCTCCCTGAGGAAACAAACGTCGCTCGTTACTCGTGAAGCGTGTAGCGAAGGAAAAGACGTGAAGCGTCGTGCGTGAAGGGTGAAGCGAGGGGCGTGGAAAGAGCCTCTTTGTTTTTCTTTTACGAGATACGAGCAACGAACGAAGAGATACGTTTGTTTCTTCTACTAACGACGAAGAGCCTTCCCTTATCCCTCGCTTCAGCCAAGGCCAAACGAGCCGGGCGAACTTTGATTTTTCCACGTTCTACCGGTGCAAGGTCATACTGCTGCTGAAGCGCTAACCAGCTTTGGGCTGTTCCGCCAAAAGCTTTTTCCAGCCTCACAGCCATTTCCGGTGAAACCCCGGCCTGACCATTTAGGATCCTCGACAACATGTGACGAGTAATCCCCAATATTTTGGCCCCATCTGTGACCGTCAATCCGAGATATTCAAGGCAGTCTCTCCTAATCGAGCGGCCCGGGGGGTGGATTATGCAGTCCCATAACATTCTCCTTTTTAGTGATAATCTACCAAATTCACATCCAAAACATTCCCGCCTTCAAAGCGAAAAATAATTATCCAGTTTCCAGTAACTTTCACACTCCAAAACCCTTTTAACTCCCCTTTTAGGATGCAGATTCCATCTTGGAAGGTTCATGGCTGTCACATCTTCGGCCACGTTCAACCGCGCCAGGATATCGTCGATGATCGGGACCAGATGCGGAGTTAAGCCCGATGAGTCTTCATTATAAAACCACCGTTTTAAGCCCAGATGCTTAATACTGATAAGCATTCTTTATAGTGTGCACTGTTCATGAACAGTTGCCAATGAGGATCCCGTGCACCCCCACTTCTTTCGTTGGCTGTCTTATGCCAGTTTTTCCGTTGTCTGAATTGGGTCTGGTGCTGACGCGGGGATTCTTTTTACGAGATACGATTATTTCCTCGAAGAAATACCTAAGCTTATGATTTCCTCCCCCGATCACTCTATTTCATCAAGAACAACTTCTAAAACACCGAAATACCAACAGAACTCTATCTTTTAGAACGTGAAGCGTCGCTCGTCTGGGGGGAAACGTATCTCGTATTTCGTGAAGCGTATCTCGCAGAGGGAAACTAACGTCGCTCGTATCTCGTGAAGCGTATTTCGTATCTCGTATCTCGTAAAAGGACGCTCGGAGCCTTTTCCCGCGCTTCACGCTTCACGCACGACGCTTCACGGATCAAAGGTAGGAAACTGAGTATCAGGAACCTCATCACATGCCAGATGCCATAGCAACAGTCAATAACAAAAGAGGTTTCTCCCTTCTGGAAGTCATCGGGGTCATGGCGATCATCGTGATTCTGTCTTCCTTGTTGTTGCCCACTGTGATTCACCGGATTGACGCGGGGGCGCAAGATGCAGAAGTGGAGAATCTGGCCTCTATCGCTCAGGCCATTGAATTATCACTTCGTGAAAACCGGACATGGCCTGCAGACTTGGTCTCGCTGAGCCCGCAATATCTTGCGAAGAACACGGTGCAAATTACCCAAAACGATGCAGGCTTCCCCCGGTATTACGTGGTTCATCCCAACACGAGTGGATTTACCAATGCCGCCGGCCTGGCACCGACAGATCTTGACGACGTCCGTTTTCTACTCATCTCTCATCTCAAAGCGGATGCCGCGCCAACCATTACCAATGCTGCCGAGTTCGACACCTGGTGGAATACCGATGAGACGAGTACCCCAAACTTAAAGATTCACCGAGGAAGCGTCGCGAATTGGTTTCGTCTGCTCGCCTTGAGCGCGGATGTGGCCGGGGGTAGCTACCGAATCGATGGGGTCGCCACTAATCCCGGTTGTGGGAATCTTACGACACATACCCGCTATCACCTTCCCGGCACGATGGTGGGCCTCGACGAAGCCGGAACTTACAGCGTGTCAGAAGTGCAGTTTTCGCAAGGGAGCGACACTGGCTACCAGTTCAACTGTGGGCTTCCAGCGGGATCTCGGTGGAGAAAAGACCCATCCAAAGGCCCATCGTGTTGGTCGTTGTGGTTCTCCACGACGAGCAATGTGAGTGGAAGCGGCGCTTCGTGCTTGAATTCGTGGAGTAGTGCGCAGCTCGTTCAACTCAAACAGCCAAGCTTAGCGTTTGAGCCAGGCACAACGAGTGGAACCTTTTCGTCGATCAGCGATCTCAATAACTTTACCTTCTTCACGGATGTCACCGCGATCCATTATGTGAGTCGAAACATGACCGTGGGTGGCGCGACATCGCCCAGTATTGATCTATTGGCGGGTGATGTGCTGCTCTCACTCGCGTACTTTACCGTGTTGACCAGCACGAACACGATAACCGTGACAGAGGATGATGTCTTTGTCTTTCGACCGGACACGCCTGGTAATTATAGCTCAGGGACCTTCATCTTTCTTCTGAACAATCCGGCGGGAATATTCGTTGAAATAAAAGGTCTTTCCCTCGTCGAACAAGATACCGTCGTCGGAGGGCAGACCTTGCAGGCCGGGACGTTCTTGTATAGCCGTTCCTGGAGCGCGTATAAAAACAAGATCTATCATTTTACGGCTGATGATGTGGGTCTATTCAGTACCTCCGGAACCACTACGACTTTGATCGACGGGAGTAATATCAGCATGGGTGGCACGAGCGGTGGATCAGCAGGCGTTGCCGGAATCGATCTTGTAGAGAGCGATATGACGATTGGGGGAACGACCTTGCAGTCTGGCCAAATCCTTGTCACGTTGGATCGGGATGATAGCGCTGTAGGTAACGGATCGCCCATCGCCACTAAGGAGAATGACATTTTTATTTTAGACGTGACGACTACCGGAAGCGGCACCACAGATGCTACGGCCACACTGTTCCTTGAGGGCACGGACGCGAATCTAGACTCCTCATCCGAAGATGTTGATGGGCTCACGCTGGCACCTACCCTTTGAGCGTGAAGCGTTATTGGTGAACCGTGGGAGAAAGATCGTGAAGCGTCGTGCGTGAAGCGTGAAGCGCGGGAAAAGGCCCCGAGCGTCCTTTTACGAGATACGAAATACGCTTCACGAGATACGAGCGACGTTAGTTTCCCTCTGCGAGATACGCTTCACGTTTCACGAGATACGTTTGTTTCCTCCACAAGATACGATGTACGTAAAGATGAAAGATAAGGTCCAGATGATAGGCAAGTGGCAAGCTGATGCCGGCTTCACGTTGATCGAAATGATCGGAGTGTTGGCGGTGATTGCCATTTTGGTTGCGCTCTTGCTGCCCAAAGTGTTTGAGATCATGGCGGAGTCCAAAGCAAATTCGCTCGTCGGTGCGATGAGAACCTACGAAACCGCGATCATCGATTATTATGCCGATATTGGATCGATTCGCCCGTTGAATGTTGCAGGCAGTCCTGCAACCGAGTTAAGCGGAGATAGTTTCGTCGTCCGGTCGCTTCCGGCCCGGCTAACGTTGGATCAATCTGATCCCTTAAACACTGGAGCTAATAGTTGGTCGAAATTTAAGGGTCCGTACTTGTCAAAAATTTCGTCAGATAGCCCGCCGGGGTTGGGCACCAAAATGTATATGCCGGCGAGAGGGCCTGTCGCCTATGGGACAGCCACAACAGCTTCTAATAGAGGCTGGGATTTTAACAACGATGGCAATAGTGACATCCCAACCACCGCGAGCGTGGTGTACGTCTATTTCACGGGCATTAGCAATCAAGACTTTGAAAACGTTGATGTCATTCTTGACCCGGGGATGGGGGCGACTGCAACAGAACGGCAGCTTCGTGGTCGAGTCAAGTATGACACAGGTACGAATGAGATGATGATCTACCTCACACACCAATGACCCAGTGCTCTGATCTTTCTTATGCGAACGACGAGCAACGAGCGACGAACAACGGATTAGCTAAAGGTGAAAGATACAATCAAACAGATGGCCCATCGGCATACTGATGTCGGCTTCACGTTGATCGAAATGATCGGGGTCTTGGCCGTCATCGCCATTTTGGTGGCGTTGTTGCTCCCCAAAGTGTTTGAGATTATTGCCGATTCAAAAACCAGAACTCTGGTGTCGGCCGTCAAGACGTATAAGACCGCCATCGTGGATTATTATGCCGATGTTGGCTCGATTCTTCCGCTGGATGCGGGAGGTACTCCGACAACCCAGAATAGTGGTGATAGTGCCGACGTGGAGTCACTTGGAGCCCGCTTGACATTGGAAAAGGCTGATCCCTTAAACACGGGAACCAATAGTTGGGTGAAATTCAGAGGCCCGTACTTGGCCAACTTTTCGACAGAAGTGCCTCCAGGGATTGGGGCGGATGTGTTCATGCCGGCCCGCGATCCCGTCGCCTATGGCACGGCCACGACTGCAACGAATCGCGGTTATGACTTTAATGACGACGGAAACAGTGATATTCCGACGGACGCGTATGTGGTTTTCCTGCGTTTCAGAAGCGTTGGCCAAAAAGATTTTGAACGAGTCGATAACATTCTGGATGCAGGAATTGGATCGACTGATGTAGAACGCCAACTTCGGGGACAAGTGAAATATGACACGGCCACCAACCGGATGAGGATCTACCTTACGCACCAGTGACAAGAAAGAACGTGAAGCGTATCTCGTTCAAGAATAGTGTTCTGATCTTTCTTATGCGAACGACGAGCAACGCTTCACGTTTCACGAGATACGATGTACTTGAAGATGAAAGATAGAGTCCAGATGATAGGCAAGTGGCAAGCTGATGCCGGCTTTACGTTGATCGAAATGATCGGCGTGTTAGCGGTCATCGCGATCTTGGTGGCCCTGTTGCTGCCCAAAGTCTTTGACGTGATGGCGGAGTCGAAGGTCCGGGCTCTTGTGGCGGCAGTCAGGACGCATAAGACCGCCATCGTGGATTACTGTGCCGACATTAGGTCAATCCTTCCGCTGGATGTCGATGGTGTGCCCTCTGTCGAAACAACGGGTGATAGTGCGAATCCCTTGTCGTTGCCGGCTCGACTGACTTTGGATAAATCTGATCCGTTGAATACGGGGACTAATAGGTGGGTGAAATTCAGGGGGCCGTACTTGCCCAATTTCTCGTCAGATGTTCCCCCCGGCTTGGGGACCCGTGTGTTCATGCCTGTACGCGATGTTCCAGCTTTTGGCACGACTACGACTGCAACAAATCGAGGATATGATTTCGATAACGACGGAAATAGTGACATTCCGACCAATGCGCATGTGGTGTTTCTGCGTTTTAGGAGCGTAGCCCTGCAAGACTATGAAAGAGTCGACAGTATTCTTGATCCTGGCATTGGATCGACGGAGGCAGAGCGCCAGGTTCGTGGTCAAGTAAAATATGATGCGGCCACCAATCGGATGAGAGTCTACCTACTACACAAGTGACAAGAAGCGACCGTATCTTTAGAGGTTGGAACTTTGATAATGATGGTAAAAGTGATATCCCAACGAATGCCAAGGTCGTGTTTTTGCGTTTTATCGATATTGAGAACAGAAATTTTGAGAAGGTCGATGCAATGCTTGATCCAGGCCTCGGGACGACAGCTGTGGAACGACAAGTCCGCGGGAAGGTCAAGTATGTTTCTGCCGATAAACGGATGAAGATCCATTTGGTTCATCGATGAGAGGGAAAAACGTCGCTCGTGAAGCGTGGAAGAAGGAACGTGAAGCGTCGAGCGTGAAGCGTGAGAAAAAAACGTGAAGCGTCGTTCGTGAAGCGTGAGAGGCGTGTTTGAGTTTCTCTTTAACGAGATACGAGCGACGAACAACGAGATACGTTCTTTGTCCTTCTGCTCCATCACCTCAAAACAAAATTCCCCCTCTACTATCAAGAATCGTACCTAAAACGCCGAAATTCTCCATAAGTGTCTATATCGAACTTTGTGCAATCGTTGAGAAACCGGCAGGTTACATGCAAATGTTTACGTTTCCCATTCATATGCGAAACCTCATTAAACCTCTGAAAAAGACTATTCTTGGCATTAGTCTGATACACGGTCGTTTACGGGCACTATCGGTAGTGAAGGATCAGGTGGTGGCCAATTATGAATTTCCAGAAGTTATTGATACGACTGAGCAGTTACACGCGGCGTTACAAGAGGCGATCAGAGAAACGCAGTATCAAGGCCAGAAAGTTAGTTTTCTCATTGAAGATGACCGGTTTGTTCATCAATACCTTCAGGTTCCTTCCATGAAGCCGGCCGATCTTCGTCTCTATTTGAAGGGTGTGGTGGAAGAGTTAAAGCCGTGGAAAGGCACGACGTCTTGGAGGTTTCGGACGACGCAAGAAGCCAGGGGAAAGATCGGTGTTTTGGTCGATATTTGGCCCAAGGATTTTGTTGATGAGGTCATTGCGATCTGCCGAAACTTGGATCTGACACCCATGCAGCTGACGCCGCTCTCTTCAATATTTGTCGAACAGGTTCGTTCGTTGCCTCTTGAGAATGGCGATGTAGTGCTGCTTGTGACCCTCATGTCGGATAAGATCGTGTTGCTGGTCGCCAAAGGCGATGGCACTCCCTTGTTTGAACGATTTTTAAGTCCGACGCGTGATGGGGTGGATCCTTCAGAACGTATTGGACGTGAGATCACCAGATCCATCCTTTTTTGTGCACAGCAATTCGGGATTAATGTTTCGCAAGTGTGGATGGTCGGCATGTCATCGAATGTGTCAGCTTCGAGCGTGCAGCCGTTTACTGGCATGACCATTATGCAAAGTCCAATGAATCCGGATCCATCGTATTGGATTTGGGTCAGCCTATCGCTACCGGTTCAAAGCTTGAGTAATTTTACTTCGTATGAGATGCGTCTCGCTCCCATACGACAGATGTGTATGAAGTTGACGGCTGCCGCTGTTTTGGGGTTTTTGCTGTTGGGTGTCGGTCTCACGAGTTTCTTTCAGGGACGATTGGTGCGAGAGCAAGGCCAGGCGCTCGCGCTGGCTTCAGAGTCAACTGATTTGATCAGGGAAAAAGAAATCTGGACTCAGCGTGTGCAGGAACTGATGGCTCAGAAGGCAAAGACGCAGCACATTATCGAAGATCGGCCTTACCCCCTTCCTGGTTGGTTGTTGGGGTATTTGGGAAATGCACTTCCGTCGGAGCTAACGTTAAAGGAGGCGAAGATTACTCGTGGAGCCAATGCATGGAAGGTCGAACTGACAGGAATGGCTCCAGGCGATTTGGTCGGCGGGTCTCAAACATTAACCACTTTCGAAGAACGGTTGAAAGATGGGCCCTTTCATGTTGAGTTCATTGAAGATTGGCGAGGGGCATGGATTCAAGAAGTGTCTGGACTGGCGCAACAAGAATTTAGTTCATGGCCGCGCAAGTTTTCGATGCTTGGACGAATTCAAGGATGAGCAAGATGCTGTCATTTGATCACCTGTCGACGTGGGTACGTGAGTATCAGGGGTCGCTCTCCGTACTGTTCGTCTGTCTAAGTCTTGGGTTTGTGGGCTTGGTGCTTATGACCCAAATGACGTTGATTGAAGAAGCTCATTCGAGCAGTCGTTCAAGTTACAACCTTTCACATGACATTGCCGCCTTACGCACGCAATGGTCTCAGAGTAAGCCCCGTGAAGTGCAGAAACGCGTGAAAACAGCTGAACAGATGCTGCTGCGTGATGTTGATCATCTGACAATGTGGTTGCAACAAATGGGGGCGAAGGCGGCTTCGATGGGATTGCGGTCGAAGTATCGTGTGCATGGTGCTCATGAGCTCGTGGCGGAACTCAAGGATGTGGAAGTGATTCCCGTGGCGTTAGAAGTGTTTCCAGAGAAATCCTCGGTTCTGACTGGCGCGTATGCACGGTATGTACATTTTCTTCGTTCGTTGACGGAAGATCCGGTGCGGGTGGATCTGCAAGAGGTCCAAGTGCGAGGTGGGACAGGAGCGGCTCATATGACCGTTATGATTCACGTCTGGGTGAAGGCGACGACATGAGACAGATTCTGAACAACCCATGGGTGGTGATAGGACTCTGTGGGGTCGCCATGCTCATTGTCTATCTCAATACGGACGCCATTGGTCCCGCGACACCGGTGAGTGCTCCGCAAGGTCGCGCTGAGAAGGATCCCGTGAATCCGACCGTCGACTCGTCATCGATGAAAACCGTAGCTATCGATGTCGCTCAGCTAGATTGGCCCGAATCGCTGAGTCGTGATCCGTTTGCCCCAATGACGAATCAAGACGGGCATATTCAGAGCGCGGATAATGTCACTGAGCAACAAGGCACCGATTCTGGGTCGTTGGCCGAGCGTCGTGTCGCTCTGCCCTCACTTCATTTGACGGCTGTGACGCTGAAGCCCGAACCGAAGTTGGCAATGATTAATCGAAAACTCGTAGCAGAGGGCGAGTGTGTCGAGGATTTGTGTGTGACACAGATTACTTCGGATGGAGTCTGGCTCGACGGGCCATCGGGTCCTCATCATCTCGTGTTTGACAGCTATGATCCTGCAACATCTTTGACGGATCGGCAAAGAGATGGGACTGGTCGTCGACCTTTAGGACAAACACGGTCAGTCAGGAGAGATACCTAATTCATTAATTCTTGAAGCTGTTTACTCTTTATCTGAAGCAAGGCAATGATGTTATGCAGACATTCATAGTTGTTCGGGGCCAGAGTCGGAGTCCGTTGTGGCCCGGGATGGTGTGTACCGCTCTGTTTCCTGTGTTGTTGAGTTTGGGAAGTTGCAGTCCGGTGACCCGCTCAGTGGCGGTTGAGGATACGAAGCCGCAAGAGAGTCACACGCCTATTCCACAAGAGGCTGAAGAATCGATTCCTGAGAAACTGGAGAGACGGCTTAGCCCTCATGCGATCTCTCTCGCTGACCGTATGCCGTTAAGTCACATGAACGCAGACACGCAACCAGAGAAAGATCTTGGACCTCTGTTCAGCTTTCGTGCCCAGGATATTCCTCTTGGAGATGCCTTGACGCTCTTTGCACATTCGAATGAGCTCAATATCGTTGCGGGCCCAGATATTACCGGAAATATTACGGTGAACTTTCATGCCCTGCCACTGAAAGAGGCCATGTCAGCTCTCCTTGATTCCCATGGATACTTCTGGGAACAAGAAGGCCAGTTGATTCGTATTCGGAAGTTCGAAACGCGAATCTTCAACCTGGACTACATTCGACTGGTACGAGGTGGGACCGGAGAAAATAAAGCGCAAATCACGTCAAGCGGAGGGGGAGCCGGCCAAGGTACTGGGGAGATTACGGTTAATCAACAGGATGAGATTAAATTCTGGGAGGAATTGGAGACACAAGTCAAAGTGTTGATGTCGACCGAAGGTCGGCTGGTCTTTAATCGGCTTTCGGGCACGATCCAAGTGACCGACCGGCATCAACGGGTTAGAGAGATTGCGCAATATCTCGCGAAGGTTCGGGGGTCGCTTCATCGGCAAGTGGAAATTCAAGCTCGCATATATGAAGTGAATCTTGACGATAATTATAGTCTAGGAATCAATTGGGACAAAATCGAGTTTGGTGGTGTTGCCGGGAACCTTGTTCTCTCAAATATTATTACCGCACCATTTGGTGGATTTGTCGCCAAAGCCGCGACCGTCGATGCAACGTATACGAAAAACAGTTTTGATACCGTCATTGAAGCTTTGCAAGAGCAGGGAGAGTTAAAGGTCATTTCTCAACCGCGTTTGCTGACACTCAATAATCAACCTGCCTTGATCAAGGTCGCAACCGACGAAGCCTTTTTCACGCAAACCGTTGTTCAGGGTACGGGTGGAACGGGGAACATTGTGACTGAGCAGGCGCAATCGGTCACCGTGGGACTCGTATTATCGGTGACCCCGCAAATTTCAGAAGATGGGTGGATTATGTTGGATGTGACGCCAATTATTTCACGACTTCGGGAAATTCGACAATCCCCACAACAGACCGCGACGGCTCCGGTTCTTGATGTCAAGCAATCGTCTGGTCTTGTGCGTCTTCGAGACGGTGAGATGGTGATCATTGGCGGACTCATTCAAGACGAAGTGTCAGAAACGGAACGGAAGGTTCCACTTCTAGGGGATATTCCATGGCTAGGCCGATTGTTTAAAGGAACGTATAACGTCACGAGAAAAAGTGAGCTGGTCATTTTTCTCCAACCTCGTATTGTGGAGGGTGGGCTATGATTTCTGGAAATCTTGCGATGTGTTATGAGGAACTCGGGTTCGTGGAGCCGCCATTCCGTATCACGCCGGATACCGACTTTTTTTTCCCAGGGAGTCAACATCTGGAGGCACTGTCCCATCTCCGGTATGGGATCGCGAGTGGGAGTCTTACCATGTTGACGGGTGAAGTGGGATTAGGCAAGACGCTGTTATGCCGCCATTTGCTTCGTCACCCCCCGGAGCATACGCGGTTTGCGTATTTATTGAATCCCGATCAATCGTACGGGGGACTCCTGGCTTCAATCTACGAAGACTTGACCGGCAAGGTTCCGAAAGATGCTTCCTTAGGGTCCCTGCAACGAGAACTCCCAAAGTTGCTCCTTCGATTAGCGGAAGGTGGAGAGCAAGTCGCGGTGTTAGTTGATGAAGCACATCGCCTAAGTGGCAAGGTGATGGAAGGGTTACGCTTGCTGTCCAACCTGGACACGGAGAAAGACAAGCTGATGTGCTTGCTGCTCGTGGGACAACCGGAACTCGAACTCAAGCTTGCGAAGCGAGCCTTGCGTCCGTTGGCTCAGCGAATCAGCGTTCGGTATCACCTGAAACCGTTTACGTTGAGAGACACGATGAAATATGTCCGGCATCGTCTCAGAGTTGCCACCCGAGACGACAGAGTACATGTCAATGCGGGTATTCTGATGTTGGTTCATATGATCAGTGGAGGCGTTCCCAGACGAATCAATCAACTCTGTGACCGCGCGCTCCTTGCGGCGTACGCCAAGGGTGAACAGGTCATCAGCCCTTGGATGGTTCGGCAAGCTGCACGGGAAATTGGATAAAACATTAGACGTGAAACGTAAAGTGGTAGACGGGTAACAGAAGATGAAGGCAGAAGGCAAAGGGCAAAAGGCAACATTGAAGAAGGCGAGCGACGAGATACGAGCGACGAGATACGAATTTTTTCTCACGCTTCACGGCGGTGAGTTATGAGTATTGTGACTGATGCATTGAATCGTCTTCAATCTGCGCGTGCTCGTGGCGTGCGGCCCACCGCGGCCCACGATCCTGAGCTCTCAAACGTCGACACGCCTGAGACGCAAGAAGATGAGAAGAACCCAACGGTCGATAAAACATTTATGAGTGTATCCGTTGGCGGTTTTTTGTTGGCCGCAGTCGTGGCCATGGGAGCCTATTGGTGGGGGGAATATCCTGTGTCGGATATCCCAAAGATGACCTCGTCTGTCTCGGCGCGGACTGATCCCTCATTTGACCACAGTATTGATGAATCGCTGGATTCCGTGTCTTCTGAGCAAGAGATGCCAGTATCAGACGAGGATCTGGTCGAACTCCTGCCTGGAGAATTGCCGCCTCTTTCACCGTCACCTGATGATCAGGAACATATCGAAATCACAGAGGCTCAGGACGACTCAGAAGGTGAGGTCACCGTGAGTTTTTCGCCTCAAGCGATGGCTGAATCTGAACCGAACCATGAGAGCCGATTGCAGGATGTGGCCAGATTATCAATCGAGCATGATCCTGTCACTGCTTCAGACAGTGATGAGGAAGAAGTTTTCGATGACTCCACGACTCGTTCAAGTCAGACCTTGAATGCTGCAAAGAGTGAATCGAAGGCCAAGGCGAAATCTCGTTCGATGGATTCAGATGTCTCCTCGCAATCACATCCGACTTTATCCGAAAACACGAAGGCCATCCCCGAATCTCACACGACTTCCGAGGCAACGACCCAACCTCGCGCGCAAGCAAGAGCTGACGAGAGTACATTTCCTGTCTCGTCGGTTGATGAGAGTTCATCGGTGTCATTGGTGAAGGCTGATTCCATTCAGCGCGTACGTGATTCAGCGATCTCTCAAGAGCCGATACTGTCAGAAATGGCGATTCGTTCAGATGAGGAAACGGTAACGCGACTTTCACCGGAACAACGGATGTTAAAAGCGCGGTTGCTCATTGAGCAGCAATCGTATTCAGGGGCGATTGCCGTATTGCAACCACTTTTTGCTATGCCTCCCTCGAACTGGGAACCTTGGTTTTGGATGGGAACGGCGCACTTTGGCCTTGGTGAGTTGGAGAAGGCAGAGGATGCATTTATGGAGGGATTGGTACGAGACGAGACCGTTCCTTATCTCTGGGTGCAGCGTGCCGTGATTGAACAACAGCGGGGGCAATATGGAAAGGCCATGGATGCCCTTCGTCAGGCCGAGCTGTTAGATCCGAAGCTTCCAGAAGTTCAGCTGAATCTTGCCTATAACCTGGAACATCAAGGCCAGGTCAATCTTGCACGTCGGCATTATCGACAATACCTGGCTCTCACCGAAGGGAAGTCAGCCTATCATGCCGTTCGAAGAAAAGTGTTAGAACGAATATTGCGCATGTAAGGATGGCTTTGTCAGGAATCTTTCTTGCGCCTTTTCTTGTCGTGTTCGCTTTGTACGAATAACACTAATAGGAGTTCACACACGGGAGTCAAATGTATGAACATTCATACCTTTACGTTACGCCATGGTCAACAGAATGACGTCATTGTCACTCCCAATCATGAGCCAGACAAAACGCTTATTCTGATATTCGGAGCGTCCAGTTTACCCGATGCGCCGGACATGATTCATCGTGTGTGTCAGGCCTATCCCGGAGCCCCAGTGCTTGGATGTTCAACGGTTGGAGAGATCATGGGCACAGAAATCTATGATGACACGTTAACTGTGACCATTGTTCAATTTTCTCATACGACGGTTCGATTGGCATCAGTTGAAATTCAGGATTCAATGGCCTCATATGCGGCAGGTACAACATTGAGTCAGGCTCTACAGGCTCCAGATCTGCGCGGCGTCTTTGTGTTGTCAGACGGACTGATGGTGAATGGGAGTGAATTGGCTCAAGGATTGAACGCCATGTTGTCCGAGCACGTGGTCGTGACGGGAGGCTTGGCCGGTGATGGCAAGCGTTTTCAATGTACGTGGGTCATTCAGGATGGGAAACCCCAAAGTGGGTATGTGACGGCTATCGGGCTGTATGGCAATGCGATACGGATTGGACACGGATCAAAAGGGGGATGGGAAATGTTGGGATTGGAACGACGCGTGACCCGTTCAGAGCGTAACGTTCTGTATGAACTTGATGGAAAACCAGCGTTGGAATTGTATAAAAAATATCTTGGAGATCGTGCCGCCGAACTGCCGGCATCATGTTTGTTCTTTCCTTTAGCCTTTCGAAGGCATGACTCTGATGAGAATATGCTCGTTCGAACAATTTTACACATAGATGAATCGCAACAGTCACTCATCTTCGCCGGAGATATCCCTCACAATGCGATAGCCCAGTTTATGCGGGCGAATTTTGCTCGGCTTGTCGAAGGGGCTTCGCAAGCGGCCACGCTGACGATAAAAGAACCATATGGAACACAGCCTACGCTCGCCATTGCGATTAGTTGTGTTGGACGCCGTCTCGTTCTTGGCGAGAGGACAGAGGAAGAAGTTGAGGCCACCTTAGATGCTTTGCCAGACGGAACAACGCAGATCGGGTTTTATTCTTATGGAGAACTTTCGCCGTACATGAATGGCCGGTGCGATCTCCACAATGAAACCATGACGCTGACAACAATTACAGAAACATAAACTTTTTATGCACGCACTTCTTCAGCGACAGCTAACGCGGCTGGGTCTGAACGATCAGTCGAACCCTATCCAACCGACTGAATGGCAGGCGTTGCTTACCAAGATCAGTCGAACGTATGCAGACTTTGATCAGGCCCAGGCTCTACTTGAGCGATCGTTGTCGATTTCCCATCAGGAAATGCAGGAACTACTTCAAGAGACTCGAAACGTCAGTGAACGACGAATAAAAGGCGAACAGGCACAAACGCGAACGATTATTGATGCGGCGCTTGATGCCATTGTCGGCATGGACCGGGATGGACGAATTATCGGATGGAATGCTCAGGCGACCAAGACATTCGGATGGGCAGAGCAAGAGGTCCTCGGTCATCTGTTGTCGGAGATGATTGTTCCTGAAGAACATCGGGAGGCACATAATCAAGGGGTCAGTCGATTTTTACAGAGGACTGAAGATCGTCTGGTGAATCAGCGCGTTGAATCCTGGGCGCTTCATCGTGATGGGCATCGCTTTCCGGTCGAGATTGCGATTATTCCAACTTACAAAGAGGAGACCTATCAATTCTATGGATTTATTCGAGATATCACGGAACGAAAGCAGGTCATGACTTCTCTTCGGGAAGCCAAGGAGGCGGCCGAGGTAGCTGTACGAATGAAGAGTGAGTTTCTCGCGACCATGAGTCATGAAATTCGGACGCCGATGAATGGGGTGATTGGTATGACCGGTCTACTCTTGGAAACGGAGTTAGCTCCTCAACAGCGCCAGTTTGCTGAGACGGTGAGAAGTTCTGGAGAAGCTCTCTTGACTATTATCAATGATATTCTTGATTTCTCGAAAATCGAAGCCGGAAAACTTGAATTTGAAATCATTGATTTCGATCTCCGTGTGGCATTGGAAGAAGCCTTAGACCTTCTCGCTGAGAAAGCAGGAGAAAAGCATCTCGAACTCGTGGGGTTGGTGTCTGGTAATGTTCCCACCGCTTTGTGCGGAGATCCTGGTCGATTGCGACAGGTAATCCTGAATCTCGCTAGCAATGCCATAAAATTCACCCGACAAGGCGAAGTGGTTGTTCGCATTCATTTACTGGAAGAGACCGACAATGACGTGCGACTTCGTGTTGAGGTCTCGGATACCGGGATGGGTATTCCGGTCGAGGTTCAAGCCCGACTCTTCCAGCCGTTTAGTCAAGCCGACAGTTCAACGACTCGTCAATTTGGTGGGACGGGTCTCGGTCTGGCTATTTCTCGACAACTCATCGAATTGATGCATGGAGAGATTGGGGTCAACAGCGTAGATGATGAAGGAAGTATCTTTTGGTTTACGGTTCGTCTTGCCAAGCAACCTTCGATGCCTCAGCAGGAATTACCGGATTCAAGCAATTTGCGCGGGCTTCGTCTCTGTTGTGTCGATGATCATGCCACCAATCTTCAACTGCTTGGACAGTATGCTGAGGATTGGGAAATGGAACCGGTGATGGCTTCAACGCCTGCCGAAGCGCTGTCGTTGCTACAGGAACGAGCGGCTCAAGGACAACGTGTGGATCTGGCTATTCTTGATATGGAGATGCCCAGCATGGACGGTTTGACCTTAGCCAGAGTGATGAAGGCGGATCCTCGCCTGGCTGCCATCCGTCTCATTCTTCTGACTTCTTTAGGACGTCGCGGCGATGCCGCGTTGGCACAAAAGGCTGGATTTAGCGGGTACCTGACGAAGCCGGTTCGAAAAGCTCAACTTCACGATTGTCTGCTTGCGGTCATGAACCACACGTCGCCAGACGATCAGAAACGTCAATCGTCATTGTTTATCACGCAACATCGTCTTCATGAGGTCAAGGTGCGGTCGCAAGCGAGGATTTTAGTTGCGGATGATCATCGAGTGAATCAGCAGCTCGCCGTACTGATGCTTGAACGTCTCGGCTATCGAGCCGATATCGTTGCGAATGGGAATGAAGCGGTGGAGGCCGTGAGTCGAGTTCCGTATTCCCTGGTGTTGATGGATTGTCAAATGCCGGACATGGATGGCTATCAGGCGACTACTGAGATTCGTCGCCGTGAAGCGGAAGACGAAAAACGTGAGACGAACAACGAGCGACGAGCGACGAGCAACGAACGACGCGGCACGCTTCGCATACCGATTATCGCGATGACCGCGAATGCCATGCAGGGTGATCGGGGAAAATGTCTCGAGGCAGGAATGGATGATTATTTAAGTAAGCCGATTAAATCTGATCAGTTACAACTTATCCTGAGTAAATGGTTATTGTCACAAAAGCCCATATGCATGACGCATTAAGAAGCAAAGAGGTTCATTCAGCATGCTGAATCAAGAATTCATAACTGGCACATATGACGTCGGCTTGGTGGTGTTTTCCGTTCTTCTCGCGATTGTTGCCTCGTATACGGCATTGGACTTAGCTGGAAGAGTATCTGTAACGACCGGACGTTCTCGCTTGTGGTGGCTTCTTGGTGGAGCGTTGGCCATGGGGACAGGGATTTGGTCTATGCATTTTGTTGGAATGCTCGCATACCATCTGCCCTTTCCAGTTTTCTATGATATTCCAATGGTGATTTTTTCACACCTTGCCGCAACCTTCGCATCCGGTGTGGCATTGTATGTTGTCAGTCGAGGTGTGATGGGAACGCAAGAATGGTGTATGGGCGGTTTGTTGATGGGAAGCGGGATCGTTGCGATGCACTACATTGGCATGTTTGCCATGCGACTGAAAGCAATACTTTATCACGAGCCGACCTATGTCATCCTTTCAGTGATTGTGGCCATCAGTGTCGCGTTGATTGCGCTACGATTGGCATTCTGGTTCAGAGATGAACAACAGAAGGCTTGGGGAATGGCGAAAATAAGCAGCGTGGTTCTTATGGGGGCTGCCATTCCTGGCATGCACTATACGGCAATGGCTGGTGCGAAGTTTACGGGTGAACCACATATGGTCGGGAAGATTCAGTACGTGATGGATATCTCAATGATTGGTGGAGGCGCGATCATATTTGGGACATTTACGATCTTGGGTCTGACGTTGTTGACCTCTCTGATCGATCGCAAGTATACGGCGCAAACAAAGATCGCGGAAGAATTAGAGCGAAAAAACCAAGAATTAGCGATTGCTCGAGATCAGGTTTTGGAAGCCTCAAGATTGAAGTCCGAATTTTTAGCAACGATGAGCCACGAAATCCGGACGCCGATGAACGGGGTGATCGGGATGACGGGGTTACTGTTAGAGACGACGCTGACGCCGGAACAGCAGCAGTATGCCGACACGGTGCGCAGTTCGGGCGA
>BQIU01000047.1 GCA_021603905.1 Nitrospirales bacterium | reverse complement strand
AATTCCGTCACCGTCTTATCAGTGATGGCGCATGCGCGGTCTATTAACGAACGTGTATGGGGTTTCACTCGAAGATTAATATTTTTCGGGTGACTTTTTCTGTGCGGTTTAACGGATTGTTTATTCATAAAGGTCCCTTGTCTTTTTACTTATTATCCTACTGTGTGCGCACAACGTCAACACTGTCATCTGCGGGAGCTGATATCGTAAGGTAGCCAATATATTGATGTTAGATATTTTGCAGTATTCACCCTTCATTCGAGTCTGATCTTCTATCTTATGTAAGAATGTTTTTGCTTATGAATGCTCTTAGGTCATAAGCCCTTGAATCAGGCTTCATGAATCCACGTGCGTGCTTGTTCGATGTCTTGGAGTTTAAAGACTCGAATGTCCGCCGAAAAAATTGCGTCCATGATTCTTGAAAACCCATGGACCCAGCCACGATCACTCACCACTGCCACATGACTGAAATTTCCGACATCGCGGATCAGCTTGAGATCTTCCCAAACGGCAGAAGAATCCATCCCCTCGAAGTGCCGAATGATTTCGATAAAGCGAATCTTTTCATGCCGTGTGAAGGCCTCTCGTAATTTCGATGTGGCCAACTGAATATCGGCCTTAGTGATGTACCCGAGAATTTCCAACTCGATCACTCCGGTCTCATCTTCGTGCCATGAAAAGCCAGGTTTGGCGTCTGTGCCAGGTGAAGGAAGGGGTGCTGCTGCTTCAAACATTGGTTCTGTGCGCAACCAGGCTCGGGCTTCCTCGATTTCGCTGCGTTTGAACTGACGAACCTCCATTCCTAGTATGGGTTTCATAGCTTTGATCATTGGACCGGTCCAATCGAGGTCGGTAACCACCGCCGCTTTCTCGATATCTTTCATATGATTCAGGCTGAATTGAATGGCTTTTCCGAAATTGAGGTTGCTGAAACCCTGAAAAGTTCCAACATTCTTGAGCATCCTCACCTTGCCGTGCTTGGCGATTTTTTCTTCAAAGGCCGTGGCGATACGGTCGTATTCTTCCTGAGTGATTGTTCCGTCAATCCAAAATTCAACGATGTTTGAATTCGATTCTGTCATCATCTTTAACATGATGGTTCTCCCTCGATTTTCCTGTTCTCGATATGGAGTTTTATAAATTGTGAAAGTGTGAAATTTTTCAATGTTACGGCAATATTAATTGAAGGTTACATCTAAGTTAAGTATGATCACAACATAACTGATCTGCGACAAACTGAGGAGGTGGGTCATGCGAAATCAAACGATTCTAGCCGTGGCAGCGCTATTCATGTTCCTCTCAGGCTGTGTTTCGTCATCGCCTTTTCCCATGAATGGGAGTCAGGCTCTGAAGTCCGAATCGGATTTTGGGGTGTTAACGACACAACCTGATGCCTTTCAAGGTCGAGCTATTAAATTGGCTGGACGAATTGTTGGCGTTGAGACGATGGCTGAAGGCACCATGGTGACAGCGGAATGGTTACCTTATCCGAATGTTGAATATATGGGACCTCGTAGTGCAGAAGTGAAATCCTCTGAGCGGTTTGTTCTCTTCTATCCAGGCCAGCTTGACGCCGAAGGGAAATTGTACGGGAATAAATTTCTTGTAATCGGGAAAAAGGGAAAGCCTGAATCGCTCTCAGCTATCAAGGGGAAATCTGATACGCTTCCCTATATTTCGGCTCGATGTCTTCATGTTTGGAAAACTGGGGATAGCGAAATCGAAACAGAATCGGCTACTGAATATACCTATCCGGTTGAACAGACCTATTGCTCGGATATTTAAACGTACGGGGTTTTGAGTGGACTGCAATCCCTGCCGAGGCCAATTCTTTCAGGCCTGGCAGGGACTTTTTATTATGCGAGATATCTCGTTAACGTCGTTACAGTTGGTGGTGGGCATGAGTGGGTTTGGCAATTTGACTGCAAGCTTGAATGATCTGCCGTTGGCATGCCAGGTCATAGTCTAGTTGGGCTTTCGCGTTGTGACCTGCCATGGTGAATGCCATGCCTCGATTGTAGTGAAGTAAACCCCCATCGGCTCCGAGATGAATGGCTGTCGTAAAATCATTGATCGCTAATGTGGTTTCTCCGTTTATCAGCTCCAGGAGCCCCCGGCTTTCATATGCCTGGTGAAGTGTGGGGCTGAGTGTAATTGCTTGATCCAGATCTTTCTTTGCCGATGCCGTCTCCCCAACTTGTATATAGGCCACAGCTCGATTCAGATACATTTCCGCTTGAGGCTGATCAAGAGACAATGCCTTTGATAAGTCATGGATGGCCTTGTGATATCTTTCCAATCGATTAAAGGCCATTCCACGGTAATTCAAGGTCTTCGGAGAATCTGGCTTTCGTTCCAGAATGTGTGAAAAATGATGGATCGCCTTCCCTGGATAGCCGGCTTCTAAATACACGATTCCGAGATTTTCTCTGTATTGGAGATGTTGCGGTGCCAGTTTGATCGCGAGTGTAAAGTCTTTAATCGCATCATCCCAATTCTTTTGTTTGGCATAGACAAAACCGCGAGCATTGAGCAGTGAGTGCTGCCCCGGGGTTTTTTGAAGGGCTTCTGAAAAGATGTGTTTTGCGTCACTCAGCTTTCCGGCGTGAAACAATTGTTCGCCTTGAGCGAGCGTCCCCTTGGCTGCGGTAGGCATTTCATTTTTTGTATTCAACCCTGAACAACCAACGTAACTACCCAACAGGACAAGTACAAAGAACCATTGAATATATCGATGCATCTGTTGAAATTTTCCAAGCATACTCAAGTCCTCCTTCATCATTCTCTAAAGATAAAGGGAGAGGATTACGTTGAGAGGACATTCATGTTACATCCGTGTAACGTTATGCGAGTTAATAAATAGCGAACAAGAGAATATTCAGTTTCTACAGATGCTGAAATTCGAGAAATTTCTGATGTTGTTGGATGCGGAAATACTATGGAAGGAAGGGTGTGTGGGAAGATTGAAAACTGGAAACTATTGAGGAGTGAGTTTCATCCCTATGTCTAGCGCTGTTGCTCGAATAGCTCCTGCCGAAGCCATTTCTTGAAGGGCCTGTTCTGAATCATCTGGCCTGACATTGACTCCGCGTATGCCATCCTCTAGCACGACCACACGCAAGCTAAGTTTGATGCCATCCAAGACGGTTTGTTTTACCCAATAATCCGTGGCAAGGCCAACAAGATAGATGGTTTTGGCATTTTGGTCTTCGAGATAATCTGCAAGGGAAGTCCCGTCAAAACCTGAATAGATTTCTTTTTTTGGATTGGTTGCTCCTGAAATAATGAGACTACCCGTTGGAAGATGCAGATTTGCGTGGAATTGTGCGCCTCGTGACCCTTGTATGCAGTGGGGTGGCCATGGACCACCGTGCTCTTGAAATGAACAGTGGTTGGGCGGATGCCAATCGCGTGTGGCCATGATGGCCGCTCCGTGATGTTGAAAAAAAGTAATGTATTGATTGATTCGAGGGAGGATCTGGTCACCGTCCTCTACTGGGAGCGCTCCGCCTGGGAAAAAGTCATTTTGCAGATGGACGAGAATGAGCGCAGAGGTCTTGTCTGGTAGCAATTGTGGCGTGACTGTTTGACTCTTGGGAGATTTCTTGGCGAGTTTCATGATGTCATGCCACGATTTCCGTGCCGATCCCTTTATCGGTAAAAATTTCTAACAAAATGGCATGAGGAATTCGTCCGTCAATGATATGGGCTTTGTGAACTCCACCGTGCAACGCAGCCAAGCACGCATGCACTTTCGGCAGCATTCCTTCGCTGATGGTCTTCTTTTGGACCATGCGTTCCGTATCCTTTCGTGACAACGTTGGGACATGATGGTTGTCGGCATCGCGAATGCCTTTAACATCGCTGAGCACGAGCAATTTTTCAGCATGCAGCGCACCGGCAACGCTTCCTGCGACGAGATCGGCGTTGATGTTATGGGTCTTGCCTTTTTTGTCGACGCCAATTGGTGCAATAACCGGAATGAAATTTTCTTCCAGGAGCTTCACGAGTATGTGATCGTCGACTTTGTCGACCTCACCGACTAATCCATAATCATGATCTTCGGGTGTATCTGTTTCTCCTGAAAGACTATGCACCAACGCTTTGGCATTAAAGGGCTTTGTTAAAAACAAGCGGCCATCTTTTCCTGTGAGACCAACGGCTTTCCCGCCATGTTGATTGAGCAGACTCACGATTTCTTTGTTGATTTTTCCCCCAAGCACCATCTCAACGACATCCATGGTGGCTTGGTCTGTGACTCTGACGCCATTCACAAACTTTGGTTTGATTCCCAGCCTGTCGAGCATGGAATTAATTTGAGGTCCCCCTCCGTGAATCACGACTGGATTCAAACCGACGTATTTTAACAGAACGACGTCTTCAGCAAATCCTTCTTTCAGACTATCATCTGTCATCGCTTTTCCGCCGTACTTAATCACAATGGTTTTTCCGGCAAACGTGCGAATGTAAGGAAGGGCTTCGATCAAAATGTCGGCTTTTTTAATCAGTTGTTCCATGGAATTTGTGTGAGGATCTAAGAATTATAAGACGCGTATTGTATGCGTCATGAAAGAACTCTAGAGAATAAATCGACTCAGATCTTGATCTTTCACGATACCGCCAAGATGTTTTTTGACATAGGCGGCATCCACCACGACCTTTTTGTCGGTGAGTTCTTGAGCTTCAAACGACACTTCTTCCAATAACCGTTCGACGATCGTGAAGAGTCGTCGTGCGCCGATATTTTCCGTTCGATCATTGACCTCTACCGCCGTGGCTGCGATCTCTTGTATGCCTTCCTGCGTAAAATCGAGTGTGACGCCTTCGGTATTCAGAAGGGCCTGATATTGTTTGACGAGCGCATTTTTGGGTTCTGTCAAAATTCGTATGAGGTCTTCTTGTGTCAAGGCTTCCAATTCAACTCGGATGGGAAATCGTCCTTGAAGTTCTGGAATGAGATCAGCTGGTTTGGACACATGAAACGCACCGGCTGCGACAAATAAGATGTGGTCCGTACGAACAGGACCATACTTGGTATTAACTGTTGATCCCTCTACGATCGGGAGTAAGTCACGTTGGACGCCTTCACGGGATATGTCGGGTCCTGTGCCTTTTTCCCGTCCAGCGATTTTGTCAATTTCATCTAAAAAGACAATGCCGGATTGTTCGGTCTTGTCGATGGCTTCTTTTGTCACTTCGTCCATATCAATGAGCTTTTGGGCTTCTTCTTGGGCTAACACCTTTTGGGCTTCAGGTACTTTCATCCGGCGGTTTTTACTTTTCCCCGGCATAAGGCCCCCCAACATATCACGCAAATTATTTTCTAAGTCTTCCATGCCTCCGACATTGGAGATGATGCCGACCGGCAAGCCCCGTTCTTTCACTTCAAGCTCGACATGTCGATTGTCAAGTTTTCCTTCCCTCAATTGCTTCCGGAGCTTTTGTCGCGTATCGTCAGCCGTATCGTATCGACTGGGTTGATCTTGAGTCGAGTCTTTGGGCTGCTGTGCCGGCGAAGACGTTGGTGGAAGCAGCAGGTCGAGGATCCGATCCTCAGCCAAGTCTTCGGCTTTCTTTTCCACTTGGTCAAGATAGCGAGTTTTGACCATGTTCACAGAGAGTTCCGTTAAATCTCGGATGAGTGACTCGACATCTCTTCCCACATACCCTACTTCCGTAAACTTCGATGCTTCAATTTTGATGAAGGGCGCATCATCAAGTTTTGCCAGACGGCGTGAGATTTCCGTTTTTCCTACGCCAGTTGGACCGATCATGATGATGTTTTTCGGGTAAATCTCTTCTCGCAGTTCGGGGCTCAATTGCTGTCGACGCCATCGATTTCTGAGCGCGATGGCGACCATCCGTTTGGCGTCACGTTGTCCGATCACGTATCGATCTAGTTCATCTACGATTTGCCTTGGTGTGAGGCCATTGAGCCGGCTCGGGGTCTGTGTTGTTTCGTGGTCCATGATATTAGATCGTCAACTCCTCAATAATGATGTTTTGGTTCGTATAGATGTCAATCGCTGCGGCAATACCCATGGCATGTTCGACAATGTGCTTGGGTTCGAGCGATGTGTGGGCAACGAGTGCACGCGCGGCTGCTAAGGCATAGGAGCCACCGGAGCCTATCGCCATGACGCCATCTTCCGGTTCGACCACGTCCCCCGTGCCTGAAATTATAAAGGAATGCTCACGATTCGCAACCGTGAGGAGGGCTTCCAATCGTCGAAGCACGCGATCAGTTCTCCAGTCCTTGGCTAACTCCACGGCAGCGCGTGTGAGATTTCCTCGGTACTCCTCCAGCTTCGCATCAAATTTTTCAAACAGCGTAAAGGCATCCGCCGTTGCCCCGGCAAATCCTGCCAGGACTTCATTGTTATGCATTTTTCGTAACTTTTTCGCGTTGCTTTTCATAATCGTTGTTCCGACGGTGACTTGCCCGTCACATCCCATTGCGACGCCGTTGGGTTTTCGAACACAGAGAATCGTAGTTGAACGTATGATCATACATAGCCCTGACTGTATTGGGAATTAATGAATGGGTTATCCGCCTGCCCGAGGGTGGGCGCGATCGTAAACTTCCATAAGCCGGTCGGTTGCGATATGAGTATATTTTTGAGTCGTGGCCAGTGAACCGTGTCCTAGCAGTTCTTGTATCGCACGCAGATCGGCTCCTTCATCAAGAAGATGGGTAGCGAACGAGTGACGCAAGGTATGCGGAGCTACGGCGCCATGAGGCAGCCGTTGGGAAAACTTTTTTACGATGCGTTCTACACTTCGACTGGTGAGACGGCCTCCGCGAACATTTTTAAAGAGTGGATCGTCTTCTTTGACCGTGTTCTTGTTTTTAGCAATGGCGTGTTTGCTTTTCCCTTTTTGTCTGCACTGCTCGCGATAGTCTTGAATGGCTTGAATCGCTACATCTCCGACCGGGACAATGCGTCGTTTTTTTCCTTTTCCTTGAATCCGAGCAATGCCGGATTGGAGGTTTAGGTCATCCCAATCTAATCCGACAAGTTCGCTGACTCGTGTTCCTGTTGAATAGAGTGTTTCAAGGATTGCACGATCTCTCGTCGCGATAAAGCTTGATCCTTCAGGAGCTTCCATGAGTGTCGAAGCCTCATCCTTTGTAAGAACCTTAGGCAAATGTTGAGGCTGTCGGGGTGATCGAACGTGGGCTGCGGGATTGACCGCTACCCGGTCTTCATGGGTCAAAAAGCGATAAAAGCTTTTGAGTGTCGCAAGTTTTCTCGCTAAGGTTGACTTTTTTTCATTCTTTTCATCAAGCCACCTCAGGTAATTTCGAATGGTGATGGTATCAACTGATGCAGGAGTCGGTGTCGCCTCTGAAAGATTGGGCATGGTCTTCAGAAATGTTGAGAACTGTCGTAAGTCAGAGCAATAGCTGCGAATCGTTTCTGGAGACGCCCCCTGTTCAATGTCGAGAAACGTCACGAAAGCCCTGATTGCGTCATCCATTTATTGAACTCTTCTTCAGCTCGTTGTTGAATCTTCTTTCGCTTTTCCTGCTTGTCGCGAATCTTCATCGGAAAAGGTGGGAATAAACCGAAGTTCGTATTAATGGGTTGAAAGTATTGTGAATCGCTCGTGGTGATATAATTGAGTAGTGCTCCATGGGCAGTCGTCTCTGGAGGCGTTACGATAGGCTGACCGGCCAGAGCTTTGGCTGCATTGATTCCAGCAAGTCCTCCGCTCGCAGCTGCTTCAACGTACCCTTCGACCCCGATCAGTTGTCCAGCAAAAAACGTGTGGTTGTGCGTCTTAAGCTGAAGCGTGTCTTTCAAAAGATCCGGAGAATTAATGAAGGTATTACGATGGATGCTCCCACATCGAAGAAACTCAGCCTCTTCGAGTCCTGGGACCATTCGAAAGACTTTTTTCTGCTCAGAATACGTGAGCTTTGTTTGAAAGCCTACCATATTATAGCAGGAGCCATGGATGTTTTCTGGTCGTAGTTGGAGTACGGCATATGGCCGCTTTCCTGTTTGAGGATCGATGAGGCCTACCGGTTTCAGTGGACCAAAGAGCAGTGTTTGTCGTCCACGTTCTGCCATGACTTCAACGGGAAGGCAGCCTTCAAAGTAGGGAATTTTTTCAAAGTCTTTGGATTGGACTCGATCGGCTTCAGTTAACGCATCGTAAAATCGATCATACGTTTCGCGATTCATGGGGCAATTTAAGTAATCAGCCGTACCTTTATCATATCGAGAGGCGCGAAAGACTTTGGCCATGTTGATTGAGTCGGTATCGACAATGGGGGCAATGGCGTCAAAGAAATACAGATTTTTGGAATGCGTCAGCTCGCTGATTGAATTGGATAGGCTATTTGAGGTCAGTGGTCCAGTTGCGACGATACTCATTGCATTGTCCGGTATTTCTTTAATTTCTTCTCTCAGAATTCGTACGTTAGGATGAGCTTCAAGAGCCTGCGTCACGCCTAACGCAAATCGGTCGCGATCAACGGCTAACGCTGAACCCGCTGGAACTCGAACTTCATCAGCGATGCGGATAATTAAAGAATTCAGTCTCCGCATTTCATCTTTCAATATGCCCGGAGCGCTTAGCGAATCGTTTGACCCCAGGGAGTTCGAACACACAATTTCTGCGAGGTAGTCCGTTTTATGGGCTGCCGTCTCTTCTTTGGGACGCATTTCATATAAGGTGACTTTGGCCCCTTGATTCGCTGCCTGCCAGGCGGCTTCTGAGCCCGCTAGCCCCCCTCCGATGATGGCAATATCTTCTCGCATAGTTCTCACAAATTCGAATACACGTCGATAAACAAAATGAATGAAAAGAAAACGAATTCTAAGAGCCTTACGAAAAACCTGTCAACCGCGGATCTGTTCAGTAATTGGGCTGATCGATTGAATAACATGATCGTGACAGGCGCCATTGGTCGCCACAAGACCTTTGGTATTTTTTAGGGTATCATATCCATAAAGGATTGGCTCTCCATAGATATTAGTAAATCGCCCGCCTGCTCCTCGCATGATGGCTTCTGGTGCGCAGGCATCCCAGAGACTTGTAAATGGGCCAGGCTCAATGTACGCATCGGCGTCTTGTTTGGCGATGGACCCAATTTTTATTCCCACGCTGCCGCATGGGAACTCTTTCGTGATGCCAACGTGGTCCTTGATGATATCGATCTTCGGATTGCGGTGAGATCGGGAGACAATGAGGGTGAGAGATTCTGGTTTTTGGTTGCTAGAAGCCTTGAGTGGTGTTCGGGCCGAATCCATTTCCATCCAAGCTTCTTGATCGGTCAGTCCTGTAAAGAGAATGTCTTGAGCGGGTCGATACACGATGCCCAGTTTGGCTTGGCCGTCAATGGCCAGTCCGATCATGACCGAAAATTCTCCATTTTTACTAATGAATTCTTTGGTACCATCGAGAGGGTCGACGTACCACACTCGGCCCTTTGGTGAAAGATTAGCTGGGGGAGGGCTTTCTTCTGCCACGATGACATCATGAGGGAAGCGTTGCTTCAGTCCCTCAACGATGATGGTATTGGCTTGTTGATCGGCCTCCGTGACAGGATCGGAAGGCCCTTTATATGATACGGAAAAGTCTTTCTCGTAGATCTTCATGATGTGTTTGCCAGCTTCTCGAGCGAGATGAGAGGTTATTGTGAGTTCTGATGAGAGATCGACCATGAACAGGCGCTCCTAACGGTTAGGGTATTATTGATCGTGCAATTGATAGGTTCGAGCTGAGACTTTGTCAGATATCAGCATTGAATTGGTATTAATCTAACGGAAACTACAGATGCTTCGCGTCATTATCCTTGTTGCTATTCTTGTTTTGCTTGTAGCGGTGTTTTTTCTTCCTCAATTTAGACGTGCCCTCTGGATCACCTTGGCAGGAGTATTAAGTGTTGTTGCTCTGATTATTTGGCTTGATAATCGTGAGAGAGAACTTGCTCATTCGAATTTCCCGCTTTCGCAAGTTGTACTTGAAGACATGCAGGCGAAGCCAGGGTTAAATTCCAGATCATATGTTGTCAGCGGAAGGATTCTCAATCATTCGTCAATGAGCCCTTTGCATCAGGTGATCGTTGAAGTGACGGTCAATGATTGTGAGAGTGATCCTTGTCAAATTGTTGCTCAAGAAGAAGGGCGCGTATCGAAGGAAATTCCCCCTGGTCAGGCTAGGGATTTTCAAATTTCCGTTCCGTTTTCTTCTCCTTTCAGTTTGCAGGGAAAGTCTGAATGGGTCTATCAGGTCATCGATGTGAACGATCGATAAGGTTAAGGTAAGAAAATACTGTACCCATCAAGACTGTTGAAATTAGGTCAGATCTGTATTCTCAGCATTTGACAAGGTGTAAATTATGACCCTATACTGGGCGTTGCCTCTCTGCTTGGTAGGGCGAAAGGCTCATGTTTTAACTTGTCATTAGTCTATTTAAATAAAGACTTGGGCCTT
Source organism: Nitrospirales bacterium (assembly GCA_021603905.1). Classification (GTDB taxonomy): domain Bacteria; phylum Nitrospirota; class Nitrospiria; order Nitrospirales; family UBA8639; genus JAGQKC01. Next base: position 22,767 of record BQIU01000047.1, on the reverse strand, counting down.
TTTCGAGGTTGCGAATGTTCCCTGTTTCTCATAGAGTGAAGAATACTATGGATGTCTTTCAAGAGGCTAATTTTATAACTCATTGGAGATTTTAAAGAAAATGACCACACGTTATAAGGTAATGCCGGGACCTGAACACTTTCTTCCTCCTTCAGCTGCGAGCATGGGAAATAGTTTACCAGATCCCGGTCAAGGACATATACATGGATCAATTGTTCCAGAAGAGCAAGCGATGGAAGAAGCTGCTAAGCAATTTCTTTCTGCTAAGGTTCCCACTATTTTCCCAGGACCACTTGTTCTGTGGGCATGGAATGAGAAGGCAGCTAAAAAGGCAAAAGCGATTCGTCACCTTTTTGAGACCTTGAAGGACTGTGTGGCCTCCACTCAAACGCCAATGCTCATCCCGATGCCAGATTATAGACCGAAGTACCCTAAAATAAACCCAGAAATTGAGATCAATCCTAATCATCCCAATCTCACCATTTGGCATAATAAGATTGATGCCTGCATATTTGTTGGGGTGCATTGTCATCAAGCCAATTTATCACTCAAGATTATTCGTGGTGGAACAGATTGCTATACAATCGCAATGTGTGCGCAAGCTGGACATGAAGATGCCATGCTTTCGGTTCGGGATACGACAGCCGATAAGATATTGAGATTGGCAGATTGGGTTAAAAAGTTAAAAGGAACAGTCGAGCCACCACAGTAAGTCAGGTGGAAATTAGGAATTTCCTCAACGTGAATTCATTTTGCATGTCTAACCCAATTAGTCGCGTGACTTTCGTCGTAAAAACTTCGGGTTACGCCCCTAATGTGACTTAATCATATAAAGGAGGTCGTACTCATGGCGACTCTATCAGTCATCGGACAAAAGAATAATAAAGGGCAGACGTTCACTGACCCCAGGCACATGATGTATGAGGCGCCAAGAACGCCCTCATTTTTTACAGGAAGTGAAGTCATTAAAGAAGCGGTACGTCGAGCCTCTTGTGACATTATGGTTGCCTATCCTATTACCCCGCAAAGTGAAGCTGCGGCGTTATGCGGTGAACTTTTTGCCGAAGGTTATATTGGTGATTACTTCAGAGGTGAAAGTGAATTTGCTGTCATGTCCCAATGCGCTGGTGCTGCCTTTGGTGGAGCCCGCGTATTTACCACCACAGCGGGTCCAGGGACGATGCGGGCGATGGAAAATTTCCCGATGTGGGCCGGAGCACGGCTGCCTATTCAGATGATTGTGACCTGCCGAGGTATTAATTCGCCGCTCTCGATTCAGCCCGACACGTTGGAAATTTCTTACTTGATGCAAACCGGAATGCTTGTGTGGCATGCGGAAACTGCCCAAGATTTCTATGATTGGATTCTGTTGGGGTACATGGTTTCAGAGGAGCCCGATGTTCATTTACCGTTGGCCTTATGTTGCGATGGGTTTTTTGTGACCCATACAAAAGATATGGTAGATCTGACTCCAGTTGATATGTGCCTCCCACCATATGACCCTTACCGCTCACCCGTTCCATGTATGGATATGGAATGTCCGCCGGTTCGCATGATGAGAGATCCGTTTGTGATGAAAAGTAACTACATCAGTTATGCAACTCATGCAAGTTGGCAACAAGAGGTGTGGGCGGCTGTTGAGCGGTCACGAAAACACACGATCGGTTGGATGAATGGATTGATCGATACTGAAAATACGGATGCGGATGTGATTGTGGTGGCATCTGGGACTGCCGTTTCTCAAAGTCGAGAAGCTATTGCTATCTTAGAAGATGAGGGCATCAATGTTGGGTTAGTAAAGGTGAAAACCTTACGGCCATGGCCTGGAGAGGAGATCAAAGAGGCCACAAAACATGCGAAGCATATCATTGTTCCTGAGTTTAATGTTGTTGGCTGGCTGGCCCGTGAAGTCAAGGCTACTATTCCAAATAATGAACGGGTTCACGCTGGACCCCATGTCTGCGGCGGCATGACAATGCCTCCAGAAATTATTGCTGCAGAGATCAAGACGGTCTTGGGTGTCAAGGCGCCATCGCTAGCCGGACGGGGAGGCTGAGAAGCATCGAGCATCTTGTGAAGGTACGTCTTTGAAGCAGATAACGAAAATAAGGAGAAAATTATGAGCAAAGAACGAATAAAGATCGCAGAAGAATTGTTTGAAATTATGCCTCCTGAATACCAGGATTTAGTTCAGAGGGCGACATATGGGAATGAGCAACGGGGCTGGAAAGATATTGGTAATGCAAAGGAGCTTATTGAGGAGCATTCTCTTTGCGCTGGGTGTCCGGAGTCCATGGCTTTTCGTTATATCCTTGCGTCATTACCGAATCCTGAAGATACCGTTATGGTTGGGTCAACAGGATGTACCAGTTTAGTCTTTCCACATGTGGCCGTTCATAACATCCATTCGTTATTTGGGAATCAAAACGCGATCGCTTCAGGCCTCAAGCGTGCGCTCAGTGTTCGTTTTCCAGATCAGCATAAAGATGTGGTGGTGTTAGCCGGCGATGGTGCAACGGTTGATATTGGATTGGACATGACCTTACAGGCATGGTTCCGTCAAGAAAAGTTTACGACGATTTGTTTTGACAACGAGCTGTACGCTAATACCGGTGGGCAAGAAAGTGGTCTTATGCAAAAAGGGTTTGTGGCAAAGATGGCGCCTGTGGGGAAGACCTTTGAGAAAGTTCGTCTTCCTGAAATTGCTAGAGAATCTGGATGCCATTACGTTGTGAATTGCACGGTGAGTAAGCCAAACTTAGTTGAAAAAGTGATTAAAAATGCTATTCATGTCGCTAGAGAAATTGGCCCGACCTACTTGCAGTTGTATACGCCGTGTATTTTAGAGATTGGGAAGAATAGTATGGAAGGTTTGCAGGAAATGCGTGACTCTGAAAAGCCAACTGAACGGTTTGCTTACAAAGAGTACGTGAGTGAGCCAGCCAAGGAACTGTTGACTGAGATGGCAGCTAAGGAAAAGGAACGGAAGGCTGAAGCTAAAAGGCAACTCGCTAGCCAAACGGTATAAGCGTAGGACATGTGAGAGGAGATATTCAATGATTTTACGTCGAATCAATATCCGAATGTCTGGACTTGGGGGACAGGGTGCCGTGACTGCGGCTCATGTCATGGCCATGGCTGCATCGAAAGATGGAAAATTTGCCATTTCAAACCCGTTTTTTGGGGCTGAAAAACGTATGGCACCAGCCGAAAGTTATTGTCGAATTGGAGTGAGAAAGATCTTTGACCGCGGTGAACTTGTTTTTCCCGATGTTATTCAAGTCTTTCACCCTCAGGTCATTACTATGGGCAAGAGTTACACAATGCCATTTTATTCAGGAATCAAAGAAGGTGGCCTAGTCATCATTAATACAGATATGCCACTCTTGACAGATGAAGATGTGAAGCGTCTGAAAGATCTCAATGTATCAGTTTTTAATATAGCTGGGACAAATATTGCCCTTGATGTTGCAGGTACTGAATTGGCAACAAACATGACCATGATTGGTTCGGTAGCTGGGATCACCAAGTGCGTCAGCATGAATGGTTTGGACTTAGCCTTACAAGAGCGGTTTGGAAAGAAATTCGTTGCGTCTGGCGGTACTGCAACCTTAGACGAAGCGATTAAAAAGAAGTTTGCAAAGAAAGAAATGTTGTTAAAAAAGAATCTTGATACGGTAGCCAGATCTTATGAAATGGCCGCAGAGTGGGCAGAAAAGAATCATGTAGAATTAATGGTTGGAGAAGCCGCTGCTGCGTAATATCAAGAACCTCTCTCAGCGAAGAAGGAAAGAGATAGATGTATAATGTTGCCTTAGTGACAGATGATAAGTGTGTGGCGAAAAAAGGTTGCCGGCTTTGCATTATGTATTGCCCGGAAGCCAACTGTCTTGATTTAAATTCTGAAAAGATGGTTGCAGAAGTTGCCATTGATCGGTGTAAGGGGTGTGAGCTGTGTAAAGTCGTGTGTGATGCAGCGAAACATCAAGCGATTGATATGGTTGCGGTGAGCTCGGATGGGAAATTAATGGACCAAGCGGGTGAAGCTGCTGAACTTGGTCAAGCCTATCAAGGCTAATGGACCGACAAATAGGAAAGCCTCGCGATTTTAGGTTTAGTATCGCGAGGCTTTTTTACGTTTTCTGTCAATGTCTAGACTACCACTCCAAGAGCAATAGTCGACAGTGCCTTTTAGAGACCTACGGGAAAGGTAGGGATTATGAGCGATGAATTGAGAGAAAAGGTTTCTGGGATTGGTGCGCAAATGCAGGAATTTCATAATATGCTGCAGTCCAGAGCTATAGAAATGGAAACAACGGGTGGTGATCCTGAAGTCATTACCAAGTTGATAAACGGTGCGGATGCGATGAAAGATAGTGCAAATATTTACTTATCATGGGCACGTCATTTTGTCGCACTTTCTGATGGTGGGGCTTCTGAAGCCGACGAAGGAGAAGAGGATTCTGCGGATTTTCAATTTTAAGAATATTCGAATGATCCGAAAGAAAAGACAGGATTCCATGATGATTTTTCCTTTGTAAATATTTCTGAAAATTTTAATGAAGTATTGATCATCATAGTGAGTATGGTATAGTTGACCCGTTCTATAGCGTGTATAACTTGACATGGGACTATTCCTCGGTAGCTCAGCTGGTAGAGCGTTCGGCTGTTAACCGAATGGTCGCAGGTTCGAGTCCTGCCCGGGGAGCCAATAAAAAAGGCTAGCGAAACAGTTTCGCTAGCCTTTTCTTTTGTAGGCAACCTTATTGTGTATTGCCGGTTATAGCCGTTTCAGTTATACCGAATCGCTAGAATACCAAAATACTAAATACTGATATCCACTACGTGATATGCAAGGTCAATTGCTGCCAGAGGCATCCATGCGGGTCGGGTATAACCTTATCCGACATTTGATGATTCTTTTTTCGCTGTCTAGGTGACCTATCATTAACACTCCAAGTCAACCAAGTCTCACCATTGGCAACCATTTCAACCCTGCGAGAGGTACTCAACAACCGTCGTCTTAGGTTTCATTTCCTTAATCAACTGGAAGTTAATTAAATTCGCTATAATCCTGTCTTTCCTCGTGACTTAATGAGCTTCCTTCACAAGGTTTTTATTCCACTCAGGAATTTCAATCACTAAATTTTTCTCCCCATTCGGTACACATTGACAAGCCAACCGTGATTGAAGGGAGAGCCCTGGGGCTTCTTCAAGTTGATCGTCTTCATCTTCAGTTGGTTCTGGACAGGTGTCGAGTCCTTCTTTGACAATCACGTGACAAGTCGAGCACGCGCAGACCCCACCACATGCATGTTCTAAGTCGATGCCGGCACCAAGGGCAATATCTAAAACACTACCTGGCAATCCAGTTTCACCATAGGGCACTTTCTCAGGGTCGACCTTTATTTCAAGTGTTTCGTCCGGAGTTTTAAAGGTAATGGTAAAAGATTTTGTTGCAGATTGTGTCTCAACTTTTTCGATATACGGATTACTGCCTCCCATGGATTCTCCTTATATGTTTCATTAATTTTGAATAACGTGTGGGCTTTATGTAAATGTTTTTTGCCTGAAGTGCATGAATGTGCTTATTGTGACGAATAGGACCAATTTTATCTCCGATAATTTGAATCTCCGACCATTTTAGTCTTGACTAGGTGCTTAGGTCAATGCTAGCATAAGTACGAGTACAATAGTCGGAGTTAATTATCATGTGCAATACATTCACGAGTAAAGTAATTAAAATATGTTAAAGCTCTCTAAAAAAGCTGATTATGCTCTGATGGCTTTGCACTACATGGCTTCTATACAATTCGGTGATGTGACAGAGACACGTGTTGTTAACACCAAGGAAGTCGCCGAAGAGTATCATATTCCCGTTGAGCTTTTGGCTAAGGTGCTTCAAACGTTAGCCAAGCAAGATATTATTGAAAGTCATAATGGACCCAAGGGGGGGTACATCTTAGCACGCGAGCCGAAGTTCATTACCATTGCGCAAGTGTTGGAAGCGATTGAAGGTCCTCTCGGCATTGCTGATTGTTACCACGAAAAAGAAGATTCGTCGTGTGATCAGATGGATCGTTGTAATATTCGCACGCCGCTCCTACGTGTTCAAGAAAGTATTTCACAGTTACTGAATAGCATGTCCATTGAAGATATGATGGTGGGTTCTCCATTAATTATTGTTGAATCGCGTAAAGCAGAAGGAGTGCAATTATGAAGTTGCCGATATATTTAGACAATCATTCCACGACCCCGTGTGATCCAAGAGTTGTGGAAGAGATGCTTCCCTACTTTACCGAAAAGTTCGGGAATTCGGCGAGTCGTAATCATAGTTTTGGGTGGGAGAGTGAGGCGGGTGTTGATAAAGCGCGAAAGCAAATTGCCAAGTTAATTCATGCCGACCCGAAGGAAATCGTCTTTACGAGTGGTGCGACAGAGTCTGATAACTTGGCCCTCAAAGGTGTGGTGGAGATGTATCGTGAAAAAGGTGATCATATTATTACCAGTTCTACCGAACACCGCGCTGTCATCGATACAGCAAAAGCTTTAGAGAAAAAAGGTGTAAAGGTCACCTATTTAGATGTGGGTAAAGATGGAATGGTGAATCCTGAAGACGTACGAAATGCCATTACCGACAAAACCATTCTTATTTCAATTATGTTGGCTAATAACGAGATAGGGACGATTAATCCTATTCGGGAAATTGGAAAGATTGCGAAAGAGAAAGGGATCATTTTCCATTGCGATGCTACGCAAGGCGTCGGGAAAATTCCGGTTGATGTTCAAGATTTGGGTGTTGATTTAATGGCCTTTACTAGTCATAAAATCTATGGCCCCAAAGGCATCGGCGCACTCTACGTTCGTCGGAAAGGACCACGTGTTCGTCTCGAACCTATGATTCATGGTGGTGGTCATGAGCGCGGCATGCGATCAGGAACACTTCCAGTTCCTCTTGTTGTTGGGTTTGGAAAAGCATGTGAATTGTGTGAACAGGAAATGGCCTCCGAGGCAGAACGACTCATTAAGCTTCGTGATCGTTTAGAAGAAGGTATTACCAAAGAACTCGAAGAAGTCTATTTGAATGGGCATCGTACGGAACGTTTACCAGGGAACCTTAACTTGAGTTTTGCTTATGTAGAAGGTGAGGCATTATTGATGGGCGTCAAAGAGATTGCCTTGTCTTCTGGGTCAGCTTGTACCTCAGCGACGCTTGAGCCATCATATGTCTTGCGGGCCTTAGGTGTCGGATCAGATCTGGCCCATTCATCCATCCGATTCGGTCTTGGTCGGTTTAATACCGCTGAAGAAGTGGAATATACCATTGATCGTATGGTGAAGGCCGTCAATCACTTACGGGCCATGTCACCGCTTTATGAGATGGCGAAAGAGGGAGTCGATCTCAAGACCGTACAGTGGGCCGCTCATTAATGAAAATGATTTTTACCATTTTTTGTCAATAGAAGGAGGTTTACGTCATGGCCTATAGCGAAAAGGTAATCGATCACTATAACAATCCTCGTAATATGGGAAGCTTCAAGAAAGAAGAAGATGGGGTAGGGACTGGTATCGTCGGGGCTCCCGAATGCGGCGATGTCATGAAGCTTCAAATTAAAGTCGAAAATGACACGATTGTGGATGCAAAGTTTAAAACCTTTGGCTGTGGGTCCGCGATTGCCAGTTCAAGTTTGGCGACGGAATGGCTAAAGGGAAAAACGGTTGATGAAGCTGGAAAGATTAAAAATACGGAAATTGTCCAAGAGTTGAATCTACCTCCGGTTAAAATTCACTGTTCCGTGTTGGCTGAAGATGCGATTAAGTCAGCACTAAGTGACTATAAGAAGAAGGCCGAGGAAAGCCCGAAGGTTGAGAGTGCCGCCTCGTCATCATAACAGACGAGTGCGGATCTCGAATAAGGAGAGGAGCGGATAATGGAAACAACGGATACCACAGAAAAACCGATAGTGAATTTGACAGAGGCTGCCTTAAAAGAGGTGAAGCGTCTGCTTGACCTGCAAGGCATTACAGAGGGTGGGCTTCGTCTTGGTGTCAAAGGGGGTGGCTGTTCGGGGCTTAGCTACACCACAAACTTTGATGAAAAAATTGGTGAATTCGACTCAGTTTCTGAAGTCGATGGAGTTAAAGTAATAATTGATGCCAAAAGTGAAATCTACTTATCTGGGATGACGCTCGATTATGAAAAAGACATGGTGAGTGGCGCCTTTAAATTCATTAACCCGAACGCCAGTAAAACATGTGGGTGTGGGGAGTCATTTTCCGCGTGACTCTGTCACGTTCATGAGCCGATAACTGCTAGAGTTGAATTTTGACGGGCATGGCGGATTTTGCCATGCCCGTTGTGCGAGAAGTAAAAATAAAACTATGGGACACGATCACGGTACACACTCGTCATCTCGAGAATTGCCAATGGCGCGCAGTATGTGCTGGCATTGCCAATCGGAGGTGAAGGGTGAATATTTGTGTGGCCAGTGCGTCAAGGTACAGCCACTCTCAAAAGATTTGGATTACTTTACCTGTATGCGACTTCCGCGGTTGTTGGATATCGACCAGGATAAACTTCAAGAAACATTTTATGATCTTAGCCGAACATTTCATCCAGACTTTTATTCGGACAAAGATGATCAGGAGCAAGTCATTAGTCTTGGGAATTCAGCTTTGCTCAATACGGCTTATCGAACCTTGAAAGACCCTATTCAACGAGCGGAATATTTAATTCGTTTGGAAGCTGGATCGGTGAAGGATATCCGCTCAAATCCTCCAGCTGATTTATTTGACGAAATTCTAGAACTCCAAGAAGATTTGGAGGAGTTTCGTTCCCTTTCTTCGGATAGTGATGCGGAACGAATGGAAGAATTGCGGCAGAAATTGAATGTGAATCGTGAAGCGCTGGAGAAACGACAGGGGCAAATGGAATCATCCCTGAAAAAGAAGTTTGGTGAATGGGATGTGATTCAACGTCGTTCACCGCAATCGACTGACGCGAGAGAAAAAAAAGATGCAGTGTTAAAAGAAATGCAGGAGATTCTTTCGGACAAAACATATGTTCGAAATATTGTCAACGATCTAATCGAAACCGCAGGCTAGTGTCCTAACCTGAAACGCCTTTGTTCCTGTGCTCTTTGCCATCATTAGGTGAGCAAGTAGGCTGCCACTCAATCTGAATCATGATAAACGAGATAGTAGAAATCAGAATCCAATAATGGCATCTTTTATTTGGACCTCCAAGAAAAAGAGGGCATATTCCTGAAATTGGATAACGATTTTTTGAGGCACAAGACGGGCGGAATCGAGAAAGACTATAAATAATATTATGTCTCGTATAGTTGGAATAGATTTAGGAACAACCAATTCATTGGTTGCATATATGGAAGGTGAGCAGCCTCGCGTTATTGTGGGGCAACATGAACAGGCCAAAGTCCCTTCGATTGTTGGGATGACGGATAATGGTCTCATTGTAGGCGAAGCCGCGAAAGAACATTTGCTTAAAGACCCGTCTCGTACGATTTATTCCGTCAAACGCTTTATGGGGAAAAGTTTGGAAGATGTGACCGATGAACTCAAGTATTTCCCGTATACGTTGCAGGAAAAAAACGGAGTCATACGAATTGTGATTGGTGAGAAAACCTATTCACCTCCACAAGTCTCTGCAATGATTTTAAAAGAACTGAAAAGTCGAGCAGAAGCACAGTTGAAAGAAAGCATTACGAAAGCTGTCATTACAGTTCCGGCATATTTTAACGATAGCCAACGCCAGGCTACGAAGGATGCTGGGTTGATTGCTGGCCTGGAGGTGTTGCGAATCATCAATGAGCCAACTGCAGCAGCCCTTGCCTATGGCCTCCAAAAAAAGACCCAAGGGTGCATTGCCGTGTACGATCTCGGTGGGGGGACATTTGATATTTCCATCTTGCAACTCAAGGATGGAATTTTTGAAGTCCTTGCGACCAATGGGAATACGCATTTGGGTGGAGATGATATTGATCGACAGGTGTCAGATGTCTTTATTAAAGAAATCAAGCAACAATTCTCCATTGATCCACACGAGCATGATGATCTCATGCAAGGCATCAGGCTAGAAGCCGAGCGCCTGAAGGTGAAACTTTCAGATGATATGACGGCAATAGTCAAGGTGGAGTTGCCAGACCAACGGGGAACCTACCAGCGAGAATGGACGCGAGATGAGCTGGAATTATTGGCCAATGATTTAATTGAGGCGACCTTAGGACCCTGTCGTTTGGCGTTGAAAGATGCCGGATTTCAATCAGCTCAAATTGATGAAGTGGTGTTGGTTGGTGGAAGCACGAGAATGCCATTAGTCCGTCGTCGTGTGGAAGAACTGTTTGGCAAGGAACCACACTGTGATTTAAATCCAGATGAGGTGGTTGCGCTTGGGGCAGCGGTCCAAGCTGATATTCTGAGTGGAAACAAGAAAGATATGCTCTTGTTGGATGTGACGCCTCTGTCGTTAGGAATTGAAACGATGGGTGGAGTGATGAGTGCATTGATTCGCCGCAACACGACAATTCCGACGAGTGCGAAGGAAATGTTTACGACCTATGTTGACGGACAAACCTCTGTCGATATTCATATTCTTCAAGGCGAACGGGAGTTAGTGAAAGACAATCGCAGCTTGGCCAGATTTCAATTGAAAATGCCTCCCTTGCCGGCAGCCGTGCCGCGAGTCGAAGTGACGTTTCTGATCGATGCCAATGGAATGTTAAATGTCACTGCAAAAGATATTCGAACAGGAGAAGCACAATCTGTTCAAGTGAAGCCTTCGCATGGGTTAACTGATGACGAAGTGGAAGGGATGGTTCGGGAATCATTTGAGTTTGCTGCAGAAGATATCAAGCAAAGGCAAGTGATTGAGGCCCGAACCGAAGCCGATGCCATTCTTATGGCCACAGAGAAAGCCTTGCAGCGCGGGAAGGGTTTGATTAAAGAAGGCGAGGTGAAAGGAATTTACCAGGTCCTGAATGAATTGAAGACCGTCAAAGAAACTGATGACCATCGGCCTATTCGTGCGAAGATTAGTGAAGTGGAAAAAGTGACGCATCATCTTGCTGAAGTGTTAATGGACTCCACACTGAAAGAAGCGTTAGAGAGTAAAAAGATCTCTGATTTTTCCTGACCGTCGGGGTTAAGACAAAGAGGATATTATGTCACAAGAGTTAACGTGGGACGATATAGAAGATATTGGCATTCGGCTCCAGGAAGAACATCCAGAGCTTGATCCACTTACGGTGCGATTTACCGATATGCATGCCTGGATTGTCGCATGGCCTGAATTTACCAGTGATCCGAAAGATTCAAACGAAAAAAAACTCGAAGCAATCCAAATGGCTTGGCATGAAGAGTATGAAGATGCCAAATCTTAACCAGTGATACTTTTTTAGCTTCATTCAAACGACGGGCTTGCCGTTGCTGAAGATGGACCGATTTGATCCATCTCGAAAAAATCTAATGGAGTGGGTTTCGGGATGACGGGCTTCGACGGTTCTGTGCCTTCTGCAAAAACTTCAGTGGTAATGCTTTTCGAAAGCTGTGATGGGAGTGTTCCCGTTTCTGTGTCGACCTGAGCAAATCGAATGCCGTCTGGAATGCTAAAGGTTGTGACTGGCAATGGCTCTAAGGCCTTGGCCATATAATCTGTCCATATCGGTAGTGCTGCATGAGCCCCAGACTCTAGCCGGCCCAACGTTCGAACCCCGTCAAATCCTACCCATACTCCGGTAGCTAAATTTGGCGCATATCCGACAAACCATGCATCGCGGTAACTATTCGTTGTCCCTGTTTTTCCTGCCAATGGACGACCGATGGACTTGGCTCGTCGTCCAGTTCCACTTTGAATCACATCCATCATCATATTAGTCACGAGATACGCCGTTTCCTTGGAAACCGCTTGTTGAGGTTCAAAAATATGTTGCTCCAGGACCTCGCCTTCCAGGTTTTTTACCATGGTAATGGTATAGGGTGGAAGCCATAGTCCTTGATTGGCAAACACACCGTACGATGATGTAATTTCCTGAAGGGTCACGCTTGAGGAGCCGAGTGCGAGAGAAAGATCTTGGCTGAGTGGACTTGTAATGCCAAGTGACATAGACAAGTCCATCACATCTTGAACTCCGATCTGTTCCAATAATCGAACGGTCGCTGCATTGCGTGAATGTCGTAAGGCTTCGCGCAAAGAGATCATGCCAAAGAATCGTTTTTCGTAGTTTTCCGGTTTCCAGATCTCTCCGTCGTCTTCCTGCTCGTAGACCACAGGGGCATCAAGAATCAAGGTCGCTGGGGTGTACCCTTTATTTAAGGCTGCGGCATAAATAATCGGTTTAAACGCGGAACCGGGCTGACGCCGAGCCGTAATGGCACGATTGAATTCACTGCGACCAAAGTCATATCCACCGACCATGGCGAGCACGGCGCCCGTTCGAGGATCAAGGGCTAACAGTGATCCTTGAACGAGAGGAGTCTGGTCGAGAACAAATTCCCCGGCTTCGAGATCTCCATGTTTGGTGGTGACTTCAATGATATCTCCGGGTTTCAATATCTCTTTGGCGGTGAGATTCGTTCGAAGTACGGCCTCAGTCACTTCCTTCCCGCGTTTAAGTCGACGGTGAGCCCAAGCCATATCGGCGAGTGCGATTTGACCTTTGTAGATATTCTCAACCAAGATCTCGGCTGATTTTCCCGAGGTCTTGGTGACAATGGCTTTTAAGATTCCGTGAGGATTGGGTTCATCAGGTGATTTCACGGGGTTCTCTGCGAGGTCGGTGAGCGATTGCTGGCCGAGCGGTCCTCGCCATCCTTGTCGCTTATCTAATTCGTGCAGGCCTCGATGCACGGCTTCATCGGCGGCTTTCTGCATCGCGACGTTCAAGGTCGTATGGACTTGGAGTCCCCCTTTGTAGACCATCGTTTCGCCGTAATGAGCCACCAATGTTTGACGAATATGTTCCAAGAAATACGACGCGATTGGTTTTAATGATTTGCGATGGAAAGCCAGTTCGGCAGAAATAGCCTCCTCTGCTTCAGTTTTCGAAATAAAATTGGTTTGAACCATGCGACCCAAGACATGTTCCTGCCGGTTTTTAGCCAATTCAGGATTTCTGTAGGGAGAATACGTATTTGGAGCTTTTGGCAGGCCGGCTAAGATGGCCGATTCTGAAAGCGTAATCTCTGAAAGGTCTTTCGAAAAATACGTTTGTGACGCAGAGCCAACACCATAGGCGCCATGGCCGAAGTAAATTTGATTTAAATACATCTCCAGGATTTTCTCTTTACTCAAGACCAGTTCCATTTTAAAGGCAAGAATCAATTCCCGGATTTTTCGTTTGTACGTACGTTCGCGTGAAAGGAATAGGGTTCTTGCCAATTGTTGGGTAATGGTACTGGCGCCCTGAACTTTTCCACCGCTTTTGAGGTTGGTCCAGGCTGCGCGAAAAATTCCAACGACATCAAGGCCTGGATGTTCAAAAAACCTCGAATCTTCAACCGCAATGATGGCATTGATGAGTGATTGAGGAATTTCTTCAAACGGAATATAGATTCGCCGCTCGACAAAAAATTGACCTATGACATCTCCCTCGTCAGAGTACACGCGAGTAATAAGGCTGGGTTGGTAATCTTGAAGTGATTCGAGTGAGGGTAAGCCCTGGGTGCCTATCCAGAGGACTCCGATTACCCCTCCAAGCATGAGTCCACCACACAGGGCAATACTGATGACCAGTTTCCTGGAAAACAGCACATTTTTCAGGGTTGTTCGAAACGATCGCTTATCTGCCATGAATGGGCGCTATCGGGGTGAATTACGTTATCGTTGAAATAGGGCTGGAAGGAAAATTGCTTGCCACCACGTATTTTTACGATACCCTGCATTTGACAAAAATACAAGGGAGAAGACAGCATCGCTTTTTAGAGTTTTTGGACCATTGTGGTGACTATTGGGAGATAGCACCGAGAACAGGCACTCTCATGAGGTCTGGGCAGACGGAGATGAGACGTCTAGGCCTTTTTCGCGTGTTGACAAAGATTTCGATCCCATGTTACCAACCTTGATAAGGAAGTAGAAGTCCTATTTTGTCTTTAATAACAGGGAGGATATGTCCATGTCCGATGTTGCAGCCGAAGTCAAAGTTGGTGATCAAGCACCTGATTTTACGATGAAAGATCAGGATCAAAATGATGTTAAACTAAGTGATTTTAAAGGAAAAAAGAAGGTTGTTCTGGCTTTTTACCCGTTAGATTGGAGCCCTGTGTGTACGGGTGAGAATAAATGTCTCACCGATGATTTCCCAAGTTTTGGGTCAAGTGAAGCAGAATTGTTTGGAGTGAGCTGTGATAGTTTCTTTTCACATAAGGCTTGGGCTGACTCGCTTGACCTCAAGCACAAGTTGCTGGCAGATATGGATCGATCTGTAAGCAAAGCATACGGACTGTATTTTGAACCGTTGAATTGTTCCAAGCGAGCAACCGTGATTGTGGGCAAAGACGGTAAGGTTGGTTATGTGAAAGTCCAAGATATTAAGACCGCACGGGATGACAAGGAAATTCTAGAAGCGCTTAAATCTATGAATTAACTCCGATTAAAATTACTGAAAAGGGGATCTCAGTCAGAAGGGGTCCCCTTTTTTGTATCTTGGTTAGCCACAGAACGAGACGTGATACGGAGACCTATATGCCTGGAACAGTCGAAAATGTCACAGACGAAAATTACGAAGATTTTAAACAATCCGCTGGGTCTGTGGTCGCCTACGGTATTGCCTCCTGTGATCCTTGCCAAGCCTACGATCCTATTTTAGAGGAAACGGCTGCTCAATACTCTAATGTTCGTATCGGCAAAGCGAAGATGCACGTCCCTGGTAAATGTCGAGAAATTAAAAAGCAACATACTTTCGAAACCTATCCGACCACCCATTTCTTTTCCAATGGAACACTCGTTCTGACCCGTGAAGGGAAAGTTGAGGCTGCCGAACTTGCGGCCTTGATCGATCAGCATCTAGTAAAGACGAGCTAAGTGTTGAGAAAGCTAAATTCCCTACCCTCGATAACTTGCTTGAGAGTCAGTTCCTTCGCTGACGGTAATTTGAGTTAATGTGGTTCCTGCTATTTCGTTGTTAAGCGCATGCCACATTACTTGTGCGAGATGTGATTCACAAGGCGAAGTCTCTTGAAATGCTTCATCCTTTGAAATGTTTTTTCCGTTAAACCTTGTCAATATCTTTTCATTCACAATTTGATCTAATAATCCGAGATTCACGACCTGTCCGGTGTCAGAAGCGATGGGGCCCGTCACCGTGACGTCTACGGTGTAGTTGTGTCCTGTGGTTTGTCCATTTGGTAGATGTTTAGCCGCAGAAAGTTTATACCGTCTGGTGATATCGGCATGTGAGGATTGGCCTGGTCCGTTAAGGAGTTCAGCCGTCACATCGGCAAACAGCGTATGATCTTCATGAAGTCTGATGCGATCGACGGGGGGCATGTGAGGGTGCTGTTTCAAGCATTCCCATAGTGTGACGGCGAGGTTTTCCGTGGTGGGAATACGCTCTGTGAAATACGGGGTGTCGAGGTTGAGGTTTTTATGATCAAATTCTTTGAGTACGTCCCACAGATAGATCTTTAGGTCATACAAGTTAATAATCATTCCATTGACCGGATCAATCGGACCGCAAAGCGTGACTTCAAGCAGATAGTTGTGTCCATGTGAGTTTTGGTTGTTGCATGGACCGAAGACGGCTTTATTTTTGGCATCATCCCAATTCGGATTGTGATAACGGTGCGAAGAACAGAATTCTGTCCGTTTGGTCAATGTCGCTTTTGACATAGGTCAGGTCTCCAGAATGAAAAAGGGGCTTGGTTATGTCATCATGAAAAGATGCACATCCAAGCCCCTTAAGAGGATCGACGAGATTTCAATGATTAGGTCGAGAAGGAACTGCCACAACCACAGGTGCTCTTGGCTTGAGGATTCTTAATGGCGAATCCTGAACCTTGAAGGCTATCAACGTAGTCCACTTCGGCACCACTCAAGAGCGGAGCGCTTTGTGAGTCAACGATAACCTTGACGTCACCTTTTTCGATCATCGTATCGTCATCGCCAATCTTATCTTCAAAGGACATGCCGTATTGATAACCGCTGCACCCGCCACCTTTGACGTAAATTCTCAATCCAACAGCGTTGTCTTCTTCAACTATCATTTCTTTAATCTTTTGCTCGGCAATTTCAGTGATGGTAACCATATCTCTTCCTCCACCTTTATAAGTTGATGAAACTAAAAGGAAAATCTAGTTCTGTGTGAGTCTTCCATTCTAGCAAGGACTAACCGTCTTGTCAATTGACCTGAAAGTGATAACCCCTTGATTTTATGAGTTTTTCTCTGGAATACACGTGCGCTTACGCCTATAGATAATCATTATTTTAAGTCTTTCAACCACTCATCACGCATCTCTTGCGAAACAATCACTTCGGCTTGATAGTGGGGATGCGTAATATTGAGAGAAGCCGGAACATCGGAATTCCTTAATAGTTGACGAAATGTTGAGTTGGTTTGAAACCGTATAAAGTGTACGGCACTGATTTTGTCTTCATTGCTATGCCCGGCTTCAAATTCAGCATAGATGGCTTGATCGCCAACACGAATGGACAAAGTATCAGAGCGGTCAATTTCTTGAAATGAATCAAGCAGTTCTTGGATACGCTCAGAATCGGTAATTTCAATGAACAGAGTGGCACTTAATTCTTCGGCTTTGGGAAGGAGTGCATTATAGACATCAATCTCGTCTTGGACCTTCTCATTGTCAAAAATCCGTTCGGTTCTGAGCATTTCTTGAATTTGATAGAGGATGGTGTCCCGATTCTCAAAAATCAACGTCACGAGGTCACCAATGGCGACGCGCCGGCGTTTTTTTAGGGCAATAATTTGCTGGCGAATAGATGATCGTTGTTGTTCGTAGTCCGCGTGCGAGAGAAGGTCTTGTTGAGTCACGTTATTCATGAAGATAGTCCATAGGAGTCTCGAATGATTTGAATAGGGTGCCGAGCCGTCTTGTTGGAATCTTGGGGAATGCCACGCACTTGATCGAGTTGTAGCGCAGAGAGCGGACAATCAGATGCTACCGCATCGACGGCATCTTCCTCCATATCTCTCACGGCTTTCTTGGCAATTTTCATCGAGAGATCAAAAAACTCCACCTTTGCCCCCCAGGTTCCGTCATGGCCCGAGCATTTCTCGATGAGCTGAACCTTCGCGCCGGTAAGTTCCATGAGTTCTTTGGATTTAAATCCAATATTTTGATCTCGAAGATGGCATGGAATCTGATAGGCAATCCGGCCGGGATTTTCGGGGAAATCCACTGACAGCGTCCCTTCCTTCTTCAGTTTCATCAGGTATTCACACACATCAAATGTTCGCTCGGCCATGTCCTTGATTGGACCATGATCGGGCAGAAGGTAAGGGTATTCACGTTTCAGCATCAGACTGCAGCTTGCGGTCGGAACGATAATGTCGTGCCCGGATTCTAGATAAGGCCGAAATATTTCATAGTTGGCTTTCGCCGTTTCGATCATGTTGTCGGTGTCGCCGAGATCGAACCGTGGCATACCGCAGCACTGCTGTCCTTCAGGAACAGCTACCTCAATGCCATTTTTCTCTAACACTTGCACGGTTGCTTTTCCAATATCTGTGGCTTGGTGGTTCACCATACAACTAGGGAACAAGGCCACTTTCCTTTTGGTTTCCGGCTTCGCTGAAGATGGACTTTGCTTGGACCACCATGATGGAAACGATTCTTGCTGAAAGGGCAGGATTTGCCGATCACGATGAACGCCCATCACGTGCTCCATGAGCTTGCGGACCCACGGGGTTCGCAGTGCCCAATTGGTCATGGGGGCCGTCAGTGTTCCCACCTTTCCAATTAAATCGGTTTGGATCAGTAAGCGGTCACGCCAAGTTGCACCTTTTTCCGCAATGCGCTGCTTCTTCCACGCTGCCATCAAGCGGGGAAAGTCGATTTCATATTTGTGCGGTGGGGAATAAGGACAGTGATTGAAGCAGAGTTTGCAGTAATAGCATTCTTGCTCGACCTGCTCGAAATCTTTAGCGGTAAACTTGTTGACGTCATTGTCGTAGTCATCGATACGATCAATCAACGTATTGAATGACGGACACAAGTTAAAACACCGCCGACAGCCATCGCAGATGTCGAATACGCGCAACGTTTCGGTTTCAAGTTGCGGTCGATCCCAGCCTGGGGTAATGAGTTCAAAACCTTTCACATGTGCCTCAGTTCAGGAAATGTAAATATCGCATACTTAATGAAAACCCCAGATAGGAAGACTGTCTTCCTGTCTGGGGTATAACGACAAACGTTGTTTGTTCTTATAACGACAGTGACTCTAAGCCTTTGGTGAAACGATTGGCGTGAGACTTTTCAGCCTTCGCCAGAGTCTCAAACCATTCGGCAAGTTCATCAAAGCCTTCTTCTCGTGCCGTCTTGGCCATGCCCGGGTACATTTGAGTATACTCGTAGGTTTCCCCTTCGATGGCGGCTTTTAAATTGGCTTCGGTGTTGCCAATCGGTACACCGGTTGCGGGATCACCGACTTCTTTCAGGAAGTCCATGTGTCCAAAGGCATGTCCGGTTTCCGCTTCAGAGGTATCACGGAAGAGACCACCAACATCCGTATAGCCTTCAATATCCGCACGTCGTGCAAAATAGAGATATCGGCGATTCGCTTGTGATTCACCGGCAAACGCCGCTTTTAAATTTTCGTGACTCTTCGTTCCATTTAAACCCTTACCCATACCATCCTCCTTCTTTGAATAATTGAATAACTACATCTGCAACAAAAAACTCATGCCGTTTGGGGACGGCAAGCCTGACAATAACCTCGAAATTCTATTTGATAATCGGTGATGTGAAATCCCGACGGAAGGCCACTTGGACACGATATTTTATTAAGCTTTTTATCCATCACATCCACGATCGACTTGCAGCCATGACAAATCAAATGATGGTGAGGCGTCAAATTGCCATCATACCGTGCGCGGTCATGCCCCACATTCACCTCACGAAGTAACCCCGCCTGCTGCAACACCCCAAGGGTGTAATAGACCGTATTCTGTGAAATCATCGGGTAATCTTGTGAGACGTGTTGGTAGAGGTCTTCAGCGGTCGGATGGCTGGTCGTTTCCACCAACGCCTTATAAATAGCTGTCCGCTGAGGCGTGTTCTTGAGGCCTTGGTCTTTAAACCGCTGTCGGATAGTTTCTGAAGAAATATTCATGATATTCTTTTTTAGGAATCATTACTAATTAGCAAATTGCAGTGAAGGAGGTCAAGTGAGACAAGAGTGCTCCATCTTTAGTAAATTTTCCTCGCCCCACAGTGGAGAGGCTTAAGGTGAGGAGTGAGGCTCTCACTCACTACCGCCTGCAATCTTTATGACTGCGCTTCGATGAGGTGAGGAGGGATGTTTAGCTGAATGTTGAAGATGGAGTCGTGTTGACCATCGGTTCGATGAAAGGTGAGCCTGCCTTTCAGATCGAGAATGATCACTTCATGAATGCCAGAGGTGAGCTAGGCTTGTAGTTTGTGGAGGATTTCGGTCTGACGATTTCCTGGTGACAAGACTTCGACCACAAGGTCAGGCGCTTGGACTAGTCCTTCTTCGAGGTTCACGACTTGCCACTTCTCGTCTGGCATCCAGACGACATCGGGGACGCGTATGCCAGCAGTGTGGTCAGCACGGCAACTTCTCCCACGGCTTTGCCACCAAGCTGTGAGCGCAACTGAAAGGCGATCTCCGCGCAAATGACTTGATGTCGATTGGGCGGCTTCGGACTCATGATAATTTCTCCATGCTCCGTCAGTTCGTACCAATCGGGCAGCTGATCGTCTTTCGCAAGTTCAGCCCAAACAGAGGAGATTTCTTCAGGTGAGAGGATTGTGTTCGCATCCATAGATCAGTGGTCCTTTTTATCAATTTAGGAGTCGCCCAAAGGCCTGTCAATGATCTGAGGGCACTGGGACGACTGTTCTGGGGACGATATTGACCGGAGCAAATGCTCCTGAAGATAGATAAGGTTGCAAGACCAGACGACTGGCCACAAACTCGGCTGTCTGTCAATCATCGTGTTCGAGGCTCAAACAGTGCTCGCCAAACTTTCCCAATTTGTCTGCGCCTCTCGGTTGCGTCAGAAGCGCCGTAAAAAAGAAGTTTTCGGTGAGCCGCCCATACTTTCGCGCACATTTCTCTCACGCAGCTTTCGCATCCTCAACCTCTTCGTGCAAATGGCATGTGTCCGAGTCGTAAGTTGCACAAGCTCTGGAGCACTACATGTTTTTTGGCTTGTCAAGTTTTTCGTAAAGCCGTATGCTCAACATCCATACAATCAAAGTCCTCACTATGAATCTTACTCTTGTCTCATGAACCGAGATCTCATCTTTATTAGCTATAGCCGTCAAGATAGGGTTTGGCTGGATAAACTCTTCATCTTTTTAAAACCGTATTTGCGGAAGGGGCATCTTACCGTTTGGGCTGATGGGCACATCCAAGTTGGAGATCGGTGGGAACGGAAGATTGGTGATGCACTAGACCGCGCAAGAGTCGGCCTCTTGCTCGTGAGCCCTCATTTTCTTGCATCTGATTTCATCATGGAAGAAGAAGTACCTCCATTAGTGAAGTCCGCTGACAATGGACATGTCACAATGTTTTGCGTGCCGATCAGCTCAAGCGTCGTTGAAGATGCAACAGATTTAACCCAATACCAATGGTCTCGGCCCTTCAATGAACCTCTGGACCTTTTGCCCGAGGCGGAGCAGCATGCCGAACTCGTCAAAATCGTGAAAGAACTTGTCGAGGCATTTCAGGTAGAACGAACACATCAAGGAGCGGAAACCCCCACCGAAGGAGAGCCGGATTTTGGTGAGAGAACTGAGCGGGCCGTTCCTGATATGCCTGTACTGAGTAGTATCAGAGAAAGCAAAATCAAGCCTATTGGCGCTGCTGAAAGTCGGGAAGGTTCGTTAGGAGCTCTACATGGTGTTCCTCCTCAACGACCTCATTTTCAAAAACGTCCTGAAGAGCTGAATGGACTGAAGCAGGCGTTGCTGACGGAAACGCATGGAGCAGTCGGAATAACAGGGTCAGGGCAGAAACTTGGGTTACATGGGCAGGGCGGTATTGGCAAAACCGTGTTAGCGATTGCCTTAGCGAATGATGAAGACATACGACGGGCATTTCCGGATGGCATTTTCTGGATCACGATGAGTCAAGAGCCAGATGTGAAAGCCCTGCAGGCTGAATTGATTCAAGTATTCAGCTCTGGCACGGGAGGCTGTACGACAATTGAACAGGGCCGTACCAAGCTACAAGAACTCTTGACAGAAAAGTCATGCCTGTTGGTAATTGATGACGTGTGGCAAGCCGAGCATGTGAGAGCGTTCGATGCGTTAGGTCCGCTATCGCGTCTGGTCGTGACGACGAGGGACGCATCAGTATTGACTGCCTTGGGAGTGAAGGAAAAGTCGGTGGATGTGTTGTCCTCGAATGCAGCTCTTGCCTTGCTCGCTGAGTGGAGTGGGCAAAGCCTAGATGAGCTTCCCGTCCTAGCGAATGAAATTTGCGAGAGTTGCGGGAATGTTCCGTTAGCCCTGGCGTTGGCTGGTGCACAGGCTCGCGAAGGGCTTTCATGGGAGGTGATTCTGAACGCCCTCAAAAAGGGAGACCTAGAATTTCTTGATCATCCCTATGGCAGCATCTTTAAGTCGATGAAGCTGAGTATTGAGGCATTGCCGGAAGACGAAAAACAGCGATTTGTCGAACTAGCCATTTTCCCAGAAGACGTGGGGGTGCCGGAGACGACAGTCAGTCGATTATGGGCACAAACAGGAGATCTGACTGCAGAACAAACTCAAAAATTATTGAATCGATTAGCCCGCAAGAACCTACTGTATCTGGCTGCAGACAATGACCATCGTTCTTTCAACTTCCACGATCTACAACAAGATTTTGTTCGCCTCGTCGTAAAAGATGCGCCTACGATTCACGCTCAATTGTTGAATGCCTATCGAGACCTTCTAGGCAAGGAAGCAGATGCTGGCGCGTCCTTCTGGGCAAACCTGCCGGAAACTGAAACATATTTATGGTCGTATTTGGCCTATCACCTGCTCATGGCAGGTCGGCGAAGTGAACTGGAAGCCACAGTGAAGGATTTGCGCTACGTGGCAAAAAAGTTGTGGAAGTTTCCTTACTCAATGGTCGAGGGGGATATTGATCGAGTCGCGGAGGGGGCGTCAGATGACGAAGTCGTTCAGATTCTTCGACGATGTATCCCGCAAGCAGCCCATTTGTGGAGTGGTTGGAACAAGCTCGAGGACCTATCGGTGACGATGCTGAGTCGGCTTGGCGAATGTCAAGCTTTGGATAACTCAACGAATGCCTTTGAAGAGTCGTTTGACTTTTCTTATCTCAAACCATCATGGCCAATGCCGGATCGACCTAATGCTGCCATGCGACGCGTACTCGAAGGGCATGCCGACGGGGTTTATTGTTGTGCGATCGATCCGACAGGCCAGTGGATTGTCTCGGGTGCAGGGGACAAGACGCTGCGGGTGTGGGAGGCGGCTACGGGGGCGCTCAAGCAGGTGCTGGAAGGGCATACAAGTCGGGTGAACTGTTGTGCAATCGATCCGACAGGCCAGTGGATTGTCTCGGGTGCAGGGGACAACACCCTGCGGGTGTGG
>BQIU01000046.1 GCA_021603905.1 Nitrospirales bacterium | reverse complement strand
TTCGACGGTCCGGGTGACGGATTCAGATTCGCCGCCGGCGACGGCGGACGCCATGGTGACGGTACAGGGTGCGCTCTCGATCAGTCCCCCATCGGGGACGGTCGCCACTGGGGGGCAGCAGGACTTTGACGGGGTGAACGGAGTGCTCCCGTACACGTTCAGTGTGCAAACGGATACGAGTGGGGGGGCGACGGTGAATCCGACGACAGGGCTGTACACGGCGGGGCCGAATGCGGGGACCTCGACGGTCCGGGTGACGGATTCAGACTCGCCGCCGGTGACGGCGGACGCCATGGTGACCGTGCAGGGTGCGTTCTCGATCAGTCCCCCATCGGGGACGGTCGCCACTGGGGGGCAGCAGGACTTTGACGGGGTGAACGGGGTGCCCCCGTACACGTTCAGTGTGCAAACGGATACGAGTGGGGGGGCGACGGTGAATGCGACGACGGGCCTGTATACAGCGGGGCCGAATGCGGGGACCTCGACGGTCCGGGTGACCGACTCCAATTCAGATACTGTAGATGCAGGGGTGACTGTTACTGAAAACATTATGCTTCTAAATCAGGCTCAGTGGTCCGTTCACTCTGTGAGTAGTCAGGATTCTGGAAATCTGGCAAGTAATGCATTCGACGGTAATACAAATACTGTTTGGCAAACCTTAAATTCTCGTCCACATAATCTTGAATTGGATTTGGGCAATACCTATGAAATTGAGGGATTTCGTGCCCTTCCTTCCTCAGTTGAGGAGGCAGGTTGGATTTCATTTTTTGAGTTTTACTTGAGTGAAGATGGGGTAAATTGGGGAAATCCTGTAAATAGTGGTGAATTTTCATACAACTTTCAGGAAAAAGAATTTATCTTCCCGCGAATGGCCGCACAGTATGTACGAATTGTTCCTCTTGGTGATTTTAATGGATTTCAATTTAACAACCTTGCAGAGCTGAATGTCCTTGGAGCTCCTTTCTCCGGGAATTATGCTCCAAATGGAATCATCGACGTACCTTCAACCCATGTCACGATAAATAGTGGAAACCAAGTGTCGTTTTCTGGAACGTTTTTCGATTCCAATGGAGATTCTCCGTTGAGTTTTCACTGGAATTTTGGTGATCCAAGTATTCCTGAATCTTTTCTGGAAGATCCTGGGCCCATGACATTTAATAATCCAGGGACCTATACCGTGACATTTACGGTGACAGATGTATTTGGCCTTGCAGATCCTTTTCCGGCCTCTGTCACCATTAAGGTGCTTCCTGGAGGAAACTCAGTACTTCCTCGTGCAGATTGGACTATAACGTTTGTGAATAGTGAGGAAGTTATACTAGGAAATCATTCTGCCAGTAACGTCCTGGATGGCAATCCGAATACCATCTGGACGACTCAATGGAATAATGTCGAGGGCCCTCATGATATTCAGATTGATTTAGGTGCAGCCTTTACTATTGATGCCTTTCGGTATCTTCCACGGCCAAACAGTGGAGGAGCGAATGGCCGTATTGCTCATTACCATATTTACATTAGTGAAGATGGTCGAGACTGGGGATCACCGGTTGCTAATGGTACCTTTATTAATAGTCAGGCTGAACAACGGGTGGCATTTCCCCCAAAAACTGGTCAGTTCGTCCGTCTTGTTGCTCTCACAGAAGTAAACGGAAATCGGTGGGCTGCAATGGCAGAGGCCAATATAGAGGGAGTCTGCCAGGTCCCATTTGTGCGCTTTATTGATCCATTATCCAACGAAGTGCAATCTCGGCCGACTTTAACGGTAAGTGCGAGCGTGTGTTTGACTCAAGCATTACATGCCGGATGGGGAGTCAAGTTTTCTGTTGATAGTGGTGCTCAAGAGCAGACAATCATTCTTCCAGCCAATGGAGTGATTCATCCAGATACATTCCAGACGACGTTTTCGGGTCTGGTGGGTGATAATCATCAAGTTGAAGCCTTCATTGTTGATGATATGGGAACCGAAATTTCTTCAGGTAATACCACCTACGATATCGTGACTAATGTAGGACTTGGAGATGTGTATGCTGCTATAGGAGATAGTATTACCGTGGGCGTAGGTGATGATGATCCAACGGATAGGACCTCTCAAGATGGAAGAAACACAAATACGGGTCTTGGGTTTACCCCAATTTTAAATGACCTTCTGACTGTTGAACATGGATACCCGCACGATATTCACAATGATGGAGTCAGTGGAGACTCTTCAGCCGGCATCGTCATTCGTGCACCGAAAATTCTTAAGAAGCGAAAGAAAACCTCTATTTTCTTGATTTTGATTGGCGCAAATGATGCGAACTCAGGGCTTGTTCCAAGTGGGAAAGGGCTGAATCCAAATGACCCAGGATATCCTGGGTCATATAAGGACAATGTCCAGCAAGTGATCAATCTGCTGCACGATCCCAGTCAAAACAGAGAAGTATATCTTGCTAAAGTCCCGTATACCACAAATAGTTCGAGTATTGCGTTCATTCAAGATTATAATATTGTGGTCGATGAACTTGTTCTGAGTAACGGGTTGACGGTGACGCCACCGAATTTGTTTACTCACTTTCAAGGAAACCAAACTGAACTCTCGAGTGATGGTTTGCATCCAAATGGAGCTGGGTATCAATCCATTGCTTCTCTTTGGTGTATAGCTTTGAGCGGAGGAACATGCACAACTCCCTAGTAGAGGTTTGACTGTATGTGGTACCTAAAAACTATTCTTATCGCTTCGATATCTCTCTGTGGTTTGTTGGTCATGAATGCGTTCGCTAGTCATCAAGCATTCGAGCGAGAAATGTTTGAACCTACGGATGACGTTGAGCGTAATCAAATCCTGCAAGAACTAATTCATCCATTTATTCGTGCTCTCCAACTTGGAGATACAGTGACGCTTGAACGATATATTGACGGTAATCTTTCGGTCATGATTGGCAAACTTGTGCGGGAAAATAAAGCCTATCCACAGTTTTTGCGTGACCACTATGGAGGAAGTAAACTTCGCGGTTCGATTGAAGTCTTTCGTCCACGTCAATTGCAGGGTAACGTATCATCTCGCAAGAGAAAAAAAGACGATGATATTCTGTCCGCGAAAGGTTCTCTCTCTAACAAGAAAATAAGAAGGACAGCCGTCGTATCTATCGACAGGGTCAATGGTCCTTCTGAAAGTTTTCACTTGAGTCTCAATCGAGATCAGCAGGGAACTTGGAAGGTCGTTGGTAAACGCTGAGGAAGTTGCCTTAAAGGTTCTACTGGTTGATGCTCTACGTGATTCAACACTCTTCTTCAAAAAATCTGCTTCTACGCTCCCCTCAATCTCTATTCTAAGTTGATGTGTGTGAGGAATGGTTGTTTTCACTCATGAACGTTAACCTATAAATGAGTAAATTGTTTCTCGTGCTGGTATCCCCTATATTGGAGCAAAAGAGACTACAGATTGGAAAGAGGAAATGTTGTCGAGGATCTTAGATCGCAGGGTATGACCATATTCGTATGATTAAGACGAGCTAGACTGCTTAGTGGTCTTCAAGCGCACCTATGTACCTAATGTCAGACTACACCCATAGATTTTGTAAGAGATAGACGTAAGCACTATGAACGATGCAACGGTGATTAAAGATTCGGTTGACATAATTCGGCCTAGGTCAGGCTGGTCGTTATCAGATCTTAAAGAACTTTTCGATTATCGTGACCTATTGTATTTTCTTGTTTGGCGAGATGTGAAAGTCTTGTATGCGCAAACTATCCTTGGCTTTGCTTGGGCCATCCTGAACCCACTAGTTCAGATTATTATCTTTACCGTTATTTTTGGAAATATTGCACAGTTATCTTCGGAAGGAATCCCGTATATTGTATTTTCCTCCATTGGGGTCGTTCCGTGGACCTATTTATCTCAAACGATGACTTCTTCAAGTCAAAGTCTTGTGTCTGGGATGGCGATGCTCGGCAAAATATATTTTCCACGGCTAATTTTCCCTTTGAGTAGCGTGTTAGCCAAGCTAGTGGACTTCTCGATTTCTTTCATAATCATCATTGGTGTTCTTCTGTACTATGATATTTCACCAACATGGAATGTACTCTATCTTCCCTTATTTCTTATTTTTATGGTGATGTTTCCATCAGCCGTGGGGTTGTGGTTATCGTCGCTTGCCGTGAGGTTTCGTGATGTAAGGTTTGGGATGCAATTTGGTATTGGGATGCTCATGTACTCCGCCCCGATTGTGTATTCAGCATCGTCGCTAGACGCAACTCTACGTTTTTTTTATTCTTTGAATCCGATTGTTGGAATTATCGAAGGCTATCGTGCCTGTTTACTCGGAACACCAATGCCCTGGATCTATATTGTGCCAGGCATGATCGTGACCATTCTCCTCTTCATCAGTGGCGCGTGGTATTTCAAGCGAATGGAATATATGATGGTTGATGTTCTCTAATGAATTCTTGAGAGCACTAGGTTCATGTGCTCCAAGGTCTTTTCTCCAGTGTAGATGGAAGTCTGAGACGTTGAGGTGAGACGGTTCATGCGAATTCTGATACGAAATAGGTTCAGTAATGTCGGGTGGTCGAGGGTACGATGAATTCCAGGAATGTTGCTATTAAAGTTGAAAACGTCAGTAAGTGTTACCGTATTGGGTTAAAAGAAGAAATGCATGATAGTTTAGTGGCAAGTTTTCTCAATTTCGTAAAAAGCCCGTTAAGAAATTATCGAAAATACCGTTCACTTTATACGTTTGACGACGTGAGTTCTGATGTTGAGTTTTCAGCGAATATCAATGGTTCTGATCTTTTCTGGGCGTTACGAAACGTATTTTTTTCCGTGGAAAAAGGCGAGGTTGTTGGCATTGTGGGAAAGAATGGCGCGGGTAAGTCTACCATGCTGAAAATTTTATCCAAGATTGCCTTTCCCACGCGAGGGCACATCGAAGTCCACGGAAAGAGTTCAAGTCTGCTTGAAGTAGGAACAGGGTTTCATCCAGAGCTAACTGGACGAGAAAATGTGTATCTGAACGGAACCGTGTTAGGAATGAAGAAGAAGGAGATTGATAGGAAGTTTGATGAAATCGTGGATTTCTCTGGAGTAGAAAAATTTCTTGATACACCCGTTAAACGGTATTCGAGTGGTATGAATGTGCGACTGGCGTTTGCTGTTGCAGCACATTTAGAGCCTCAAATTCTTATTGTTGATGAAGTGTTAGCTGTTGGAGATGCCGAATTTCAAGCAAAATGTCTAGGGAAAATGAGTACCGTTGCCAAGCAAGGGCGAACGGTACTATTCGTCAGTCACAATATGGGGGCTATTACCCAGCTGTGCAGTCGTGCCTTGTGGGTCGATGGAGGCTGCGTGAAAGATGATGGACTCCCTTTCGATATCGTTAATAAGTATCTGTCGTCAGAGGTGCGAGGGGAGGGGGCCTTCTGGGCTGGTCCATCTGAAATGGAACGAGAGGGGCTTGGGGCATGGTTAAGACAAGCCAGAATTGTGTCAGGAGAGGACAATGAAGAATGTTCGCTTATGCATTTTAATCAAAAAATACACGTAGAAATTGAATATCAAGTTGAACATGGATTAAAGGAATTTCAAGTCTATCTTTTTTTGCGTGATTCATTTGGTTCGGTGGTGTGGGCGGCTCATGACACTGACGGTGAAGGCCCAGCCACAGAGAATGCTATGAAAGAGCCAGGCCTCTATCAATCGATCTGTGAGTTTCCTCAGGGACTTTTGAACCCAGGCCAGTACTTCATCTCTCTCGGGATTTTTGGAAAACCCCAAGATACTGTGCATCGAGAATATTTTGACATATTGAATTTTACAATATCTGAGTCAGGGTATCCGTTTTCATTTAGACGCTTGGGTATGTTTTCTCCCCATCAAGTCTGTGTGTGGCAACGACAGCGTCTTTAGGCTTTAAATGTTCGTCCGTTCAACCGAGTTCAAGGTTTTTTTTAATTCATAGGCCGAAGGGGTGTGATCCAATGTTTATGACAAATGGGTTCAATCCCATCACCAATGTTGAAACGCAAGAATCAGTGGCTGCGTTGACATTTGACGATGGTCCACACCCGATTTACACGCCATGGGTTTTGCGTATCCTTCGCGAGCATGACGTAAAAGCAACATTTTTTATGGTGGGGGAGGCTGCAAGCCGGTTTCCGGAGATTGTCCACGATGTGGCGCAGGATGGGCATGTCATTGGCAATCATTCTTGGAATCACCCTAATCTGACAAAAACTCCTTCCCGCCTGCATCGGTTGCAGCAACTGAGGAAGGGTGCTAAGGGCACGGCGCCTTATTGTCAAAGACTTTTTCGCCCTCCGTTTGGCGCCCAAAATGCTCAGATTCGTTTCGATGCGTGGTTGTTTCGCTACCAAATGATCTTATGGAATGTCTCGACTCAAGATTGGGTTCGACAGGATTCGGGAGACATTACAAAAAAAATGATCGAGCGCGTGAAGCCGGGCTGTATTATGTTGTTGCATGATGCGATTTATGCAGGAAATGAAGTGCCAGAACAGGATAAAGACAGAGGTCCAATGCTCAATGGACTGGATCGAGCGCTTTCTACATTAAAGAGACAGATACGGTTCATTACTGTTCCTGAACTGTTACGAGCTGGGAAGCCGGTTTGCAATTGGTCGTCATCTTGAATAAACAATGAGGTAGGGTTTTTATGGATAAGCAGTATGGCATTACTGGTTTGTATAGATCGAGGAACAAGTACGTCCACTATGATGATTTATCACTTGAAGATGAATGGCAGTTAGAAGTCTATTTGCATGCCTTAGGGTTAATGAAGCGGCACAATTTGAGGTCCATTGTTGATATTGGCTGTGGCTCAGCTTACAAATTACTGACCTACTTTGACGACTACGAGACGATTGGATTAGAGCTTCCAGTCAATGTCCAAGCGCTTCAAGAAAGATATCCGAACAAACAATGGCAAATTTCAGACTTTACGGCAAATCCCTCAATCACTACAGATGTGGTGATTTGTTCTGATGTCATTGAACACCTTGTTGATCCAGATGAGTTGTTGGCGTTTATCAAACGAATTTCATATCACTATCTTGTGTTCTCAACTCCAGATCGAAGTCTTATTTACAGGCCGTGGCAGAGAGGGTATTGGGGACCACCCAACAATAAGGCGCATCAACGAGAATGGAATTTTGGTGAATTCTATAAATACCTTTCTGCTCATTTCGATGTTATTGACCATCGGGTCACGAATTTACATCAATGGACGCAAATGGCTATCTGCAAACCAAAATAGTATGGACGCTGAAGTCTCTAGGAAAAATAAGTTTTTTCAAACAACAGGAATCTCTGTTTAGTATTGTGGATCAGAGAGGTAACCCCTAGCAAGACTCGGCAGAGTGAAAGCGATTGGTCGCAGTATGTGAGAAAGTCGGGCGTGTGGAGCTTTCCGATTTTTATCTCCAATAGAATATTTTGTGCCATTGCTGTCTCGCCGGGAAATATCGACGCGATGAGCGTTTATGACGTAAATGCGTGGGGCGTGCTGAACGTCTGAACTGGTAATATTTTGGCTCAACCTCATCTTCTATCGTACGCATGAAGAGAAAAGACCTTTTAACGTTTCAGGATTCACTGACCTATGTGTTTCTGGGAAAAGCCAGGAGGTTTTTCCGTGAAGTACAGGAAGAAAAGGCCAGACGTCATTCGCCGGAATGTCGTGTGGTCACTCTTTTCCCTGAAGGTACTAGGCGAGGACAGGTTCTCTTTTCCTATATTATTGGTGGGTTTTTTCTTCAGTCTGATGCATCATTCCCCAATAAACACACGAATATCTGGCAATCATTTCAGATGGTGGCCACCTTTGTTGAACTTGGCTATGAAGTCGATGTGATTCATTGGACGAATCATCATTTTGTTCCAACAAAATCTTATTCCATCTTTGTGGATGTTCGAAACAACATGGAGCGACTTACGCCACTTCTTCATCCCGATTGCATAAAGATCATGCATCTCGATACGGCTCATATTGTCTTTCATAATGCAGCCGAAGCCACTCGCTTATTGCAGTTACAACAGAGACGTGGAGTGACCTTAAAGGCTAGAAGGTTTGAAATGCCAAATTTGGGGATTGAGCATGCTCATTGTGCCACGACAACAGGCAATGATTTTGTTGTCGATACATTTGCCTATGCACAGAAACCCATCTATAAGTTGCCCAGTCCGTGTGCCATACTCATGGATCAACCTCAAAAGAATTGGGAGCACTGTAAAAAATACTTTCTGTGGTTTAGTAGTGGGGGGCTTGTTCATAAAGGCCTTGATTTGGCGTTAGAGGCCTTTACCGCCCTGCCGGAGTGTCATTTGATGATCTGCGCTCCCATTGAGCAGGAGAAGGACTTTGTTTCGGCTTATTATCAAGAACTTTACGAAACTTCGAATATTCATGCTGTTGGATGGGTTGACATCGAAAGTCAGCAGTTTCGTGAGATCGCGAATGCGTGTGCTGCAATGATACATTTGAGTTGTTCTGAAGGTGGAGCCCCTTCAATCAAGACCTGTATGCATGCAGGGTTAATTCCAATTGTAAGCTATGAATCAGGAGTTGATGTGCAGGATTTTGGTCTAACGTTGACGGATTGTTCAATTAGTCATGTCCGGGCTGTTATTACACAGGTGTCTCAAATGTCTCAATATGAACTAGAGGAAATGTCACGACGCGCATGGAAGTTTGCTAGGGAAAATTATACAAGAGAAAATTTTGCGAAAGAATATCGGGAGGTGATCTTGAAGATCAACGATGCGTATGGCGGTAAAGCGTGAACTCATCATGATTGATGTCCAACGAGATGGATACTGAAGGTTTCAATTTTCGACGTGATGCTGACACTGTGTAAGAAGGTAAAAGAATTGAAAGTCCACGAAATCGTTTTTTTCGGTTCTCAGGTAGACACAATTTCAAACATAACTCTTTCACAGATTATTTAGTTTAGGGCCTGGTGACCTTGGTTTTGATGGAACGACCTGAAATTCATCCGAACAGGTTCTTGGCTTGTATGTTTGAGAAATCATTGGGTTTTGTCCTGTGGCCTTAGAGATTTCATATGCAACTGTGTAGGGTATAAGCTGTTTATTGTCTTTGGACAGGTCGGCCATGCCGATTGTTCTAGATGAAGGTAGTTCGTCAATTTTGTGATTCATCCATGTAACCCAAATGAACTATATAGAAATTTTCAATCTTCTCAATGTCGTTGCTGAAATAACTGACCTTGTCCATATTGCCAGTCTGTGATGGTTTTCTCAACATGGGACATGATTTAGCGCTGAGTGTTATTATTCCGTGCCTGAATGGAGAGGCGACGCTTGCGCAACAGCTTGATGCTCTTGCTGCCCAACAGTGGAAACACCCATGGGAACTCGTGATTGTAGATAATGGTTCAACTGACAAATCAGTTGAAATAGCACGGCAATATGCAGTTGTCTTCTCACATTTTCAAATACTTGACGCATCGGCGAGGAAAGGTGGATCGTATGCGATCAATAGAGGGATGGATGCTGCGATGTCGGATTATCTCGCTGTTTGTGATGCGGACGATGAGGTCGAGATTGGGTGGGTAGCTTCTATGGGAGAAGCACTTCAAGTACATGATATCGTTTGTGGGAAATTTCGGTTCAACAAGTTTAATGATCCACGTACAGCTCAAGCCTCAGCTGAAGCGTGGAAAGATGGGTTATATACAGGGCGTTTTCTGCCTGGAGGGGGTAGTGGGAACTTTGGTGTAAGACGAGCTCTCCATGAACGCGTCGGAGGATTCGATGAATGTCTTCCACATGCATATGATGCAGATTATTTTTGGCGTATTCAATTGGAAGGGTTTGCACTGCATTATGTTCCAGAGGCCGAGATTCAAATACGCATAGCGCGTGTTAATCCGTCATTACGCTCCATCTATTATCGAAGTAAAAACAGGTTTGCTTCCAATTATTGGTGTTATAAACGCTATCGTGTTCATGGCATGCTTGCCCCACCTTCATTGCGAGGATCTATAGTTCAATTATTCCGTACGATCAAAGCTGGAGTCCGCGTGCATTGGTCCACGCATTTGAGCCGAGATTCATGGCTTCGACGTTTTGCTCAGCAAGCAGGAGAGCTTGTTGGGCAAGTGCAAGGAAGATTGACGAATCCGTGTAAGCCGTATTGGCCCGGTCAAAATATTAAAGTGTAATGCTGTGCTTGGGCGGTTGATGTTTTTGGGCATCGTGTCTGCTGGCTTATGTCGAGTGGGTGTCCTACCGTGAAAGGAAACAGGAGATTGTGAAGACATGATAAAACAATTAGCGACGAAGCTTCTTCCGAATACATTACAGAAAACTCTTCAACCATACTATCAGCAAGTCAGTTTGCAGAAATTTCGAAAGAAAGTAGAAAAGAAAACATGGGGAGAGTCCGTGGACTTTCTCAATTATGTCGTTCGTATCACCGACGGTCCGAATTTTTATATTCAATTTAAAGACGAATTTGTAAATAAAATTTATCACTTTGACGCTCAGCGAAATGATCCGTTGATTATCGATGGTGGAAGCAATATTGGTATGTCCATTCTCTATTTTAAAAAGATCTATCCTGAGGCAAGGATCATTGGTTTTGAACCTGACCCTAAAATTTACGAGTTGCTTGAAGGGAATGTATCAAGAAACGGATTGAATGGGGTAACCTTGGTGAACTCTGGATTATCAGCTCAAGAAGGTGAAGGCACATTTCAGGCTGACGGAAGTGCGGGAGGTTATCTAGGAGACGGGAGCGGATCCATAACGGTACGATTAGAAAAACTTTCCACATATCTTTCTGAACCTGTCGATTTCTTAAAGTTGAATATAGAAGGAGAAGAACTTCCTGTGCTTGAGGAAGTCGTACGAAGTGGAAAGTTGAGGAATGTACGTGAACTCGTATTGGAATACCATAGCTGGCCGAATGTGGAACAGCGGATGGGAGCAATCTTATCTCTACTTGATCGCGAAGGATTTCGTTACTTGATTCATGATTTTGATGAAGAGACGAGCCAGGTGACCAAGCCACCTTTTCAATGGACGGATAAAACCATGTGGTTTTGTCTTGTGTATGCAAAAAATGTTGGAAATACCGTGAAGGGTACGATGTAATTCTTCGGCGGCTAAAAAAGGTATGGGCAGGTTTTGTGCGTTTGTGAGGTCATGATGTTTGTTGTATTCGATTGCAGGGAACACGATATACTCTAAATATTTTCTTGCAAGTTCGATGATCTTGAAAATGACACGACACTCGAAGAAGTTTTTTGATATTTGGTTTGTTCAGAATTATACGGAAGTGGTTCTCCCAAGTACTCGCGAGAATTAATCAAGAGTTTATCAACGGAGGGACGCAGGCAAATGGCAGGCCTTAAGGAAGGGAACGGCTAGATTGAGGTCCTACAAAGACGAGGAAGTCTGTCCAAAGATTCTGATCAATAAATCTGATAACAGGAATTGTAGGAAGCAAATTTCGGTAGAAGGCCTAACCTGAGACTCAACTCAGTAAACATGAAGTGCCTGGACAATCTCAGGATCGGATCTTGAAAGCTTTGCAACGGTAATAAATTGATTCAATACTTAACTCAATAGGAAGACTGGAGATTCGTTGGGCTTGGATTAAATTCTATACAGGGGGTGCTTTTGCGAACTATTGCAATCCTATTGAGTTAGATGAGAACCTTGTGGCTTACCATCACATTGGAACTTTAGGACTTACTCCCCCACCAGTTCCGTAAATTTTCCTCAACCATGAATTCAACTAAGACTTAATTAACGATAGCTAGGGTATGTACATTAAGAAGCATGATTGGAGCAAGTGTAACTACTCATAGTATAAAAATTAGGCGCATTATTTGAGCATATGAAAAAGCCACAACAAGATTTAGGGCGAGTAGCAACAGAATTGACTGGAGAGTTTGGGTTTGAGGTTAAAGGCTTTACCCTTGGCCTCCTCGGGCTCATTTTCTGTATGAGCGGCCTGTCTGCGCTGATTTATCAAGTTGCCTGGCAGCGTATTCTCGTTCTTCATAGTGGTGTTGGCATGTATTCGATTGCAATGGTAGTAGCGGCGTTTCTGTCCGGCCTAGGGATTGGAAGTTATTGGGGGGGAGTGCTCAGCAAGAAGTGCTCACAACTTGCGGCACTTCGTGCCTTTGCGTTTCTGGAGTTGGGTGTTGGGGCATTTGCGCTGTTCAGTCCGTACTTGTTTTATGATCTTCTCTATCAACAGTATCCCTATCTTTTTTCGAATCTGTGGAGCGCTGGGGTTGTCCATTTCCTTCTTTTACTTTTTCCAACGATCATGATGGGTATGTCCCTGCCGTTTATGACGAGAGGGGCAGTTTTTGATACGGCAATCGCCTCGAAAACGATTGGATTTCTTTATGGAATCAATGTCCTTGGTGCTGCCTTGGGGGCATTATTGACCCCGTGGGTCTTTATTCGATTGTTTGGGATTGATGGCGCTATCAACATTGGGTCAGCCAGTAATATTTTGGCGGGTGTTATTGCCCTTATCGTTGGAAGTTATGTCGTTCCAATTGCTCAAGTTCATCAAGGTTTCAAGAAGGATAATGCGTATCCTACAAGGATCGCATCTGAGGCGAGTCATACATTTGGCTTATGGCTGATGTTGTATACGTTGAGTGGGTTTGTGGCCATTTCTTTGGAAATCGTCTGGTTTCGTTTGATTGATGTGGCTGTGAAGTCATCAGCGTTTACATTTGGAACCGTGCTGTCAATCTTTCTGCTTGGTCTTGGAATTGGTAGTCTCGCGGGTGGGTCATTGGCTTTGCGTATTCGTCAGCCTTTGAAGATGTTTCTGGTTTTCCAATGTAGTCTTTTGATTTATACCGGTTTGGCCGTTTCGCTCCTTGTTTTTTTTCCTCCAGACTGGCCAGTATATCACAAGCTTATCACCTATTGGTTAGATGCCGAAGGTACGCCGCTTGGTCCGGATGCGTTTAGAACGCATTTTCGAAGGATCGTGGGTTTGTATATTGGATTGCCGGCTTTTCTCTATGGCATTCCGACATTGCTGATGGGGTTGTGTTTTGGCATTTTGCAGCGTGCGGTACAGGATGATCCTCGGAGTAGTGGATTTAAAGTTGGTCTGTTGCAAGCGGGCAACATTGTGGGAAATGTCCTAGGCAGCCTGGTTGCCGGGCTTCTCCTGATTAACGTCTTGGGTACGGCGGCATCACTCAAGTTCTTGCTAGCTGTTGGGCTCCTCTTTGTTGTCCTAGGAATAATGTTTTATGGATCTCGAGGGGTATTTAGTCTAGCTGGTGGGGTATTAATACTTCTTCTGTTTGCGATGCCTAATGGTAGTCAGTTATGGCATCGGCTTCATGGTCTGACAGATATGAATGCACTGATTAAGGAAGATGCGATTGGGGTGGTGGCGATCAGTCCCAAAGAAGACGAGGCTTACCGCCTCACAATTAATGGTAAGTCTCATAGTTATTTGCCGTATGGAGGTATTTCTGCTCTGAATGGCGCAAGTCCAGCGCTGATACATCCCTCTCCAAAAGAAATTGCCACGATCGGACTTGGGACGGGGACGACAGCTTGGGCGGCGGGGTGCAGAGCTGTGACGACAAACATAACCGTATATGAAATTGCCGCTATGGAGAAAGTGTTGATCGATCAAATGGCGTCGGAACAGTCTTCCCCCAAGTTAGCCAAACTTCATGATTTTCTTGCAGACTCTCGTGTCAATATCATTTTTGCTGATGGAAGAAATGCCTTAGCGCTAGATGACAAGCAATATGACCTAATTGAAGTTGACGTACTTCGGCCATGGAGCGCCTATAGCGGTAATCTTTATTCGCTAGAATTTTATACGCTTCTCGCCAGTAAACTGAAGCCTGGTGGACTCGTTCGGAGTTGGGCGTTGGGCGAACGAAATCTTCAGGCTTTTCGCTCAGTCTTTCCATATTTTATTGAACTCAAGCCGGGGCGCATTCTTGGTTGGAGCTTCGATGCGACTGCCCTTATTGGTAGTAATGACCCGATTCCATTGGAGGTGGAGCAATGGTTGGCCCGGCTGGCTGCTCCTCACGTGCAGAAGTACCTTGGCGAGGAAATCACGCAGCAGATGTCGAGTATGTTAAAAACAGCTCAGGGTCCATCACCGTCACCCAATCCTACGGTGAAGCCCAATCGTGACCTCTTTCCACGCAACGAGTTTCGCACACCTTCCCATCTGTAGGAGTTGGTTTTGTTATGCGTATTGTGTTCAACGAAAAGGGAAATCCAAAAGCCCAATGTCGGATGTATTCACCATTCGGGGTTTGAACGATTGGGGGCAATGTTTCGTCAATGCGAGTATATATTGCGAGTCAAGTGGGTCGAGCGCAACGAGTGTATTCATATGTTCAGGCTGTGTATCAGCATCGGATGACTCAAACATCAGCCCAAAGAGTTTCACAAAAAATTCGAGTGCTTCTTCAGGCATGTTCTAGGATTTTTTACGATCGAAAAAAAGTTCTATGCTATCCAGACAGACCCCAGTCTCTCTTTGTTATTTCTCAGATCTTTCTTTCCTTGGGACTTCACATCACGACAGATCCCTCAGAGCAATGTGAGATCGCGATTCAATGGCACAATACCATTGGTACCGGTAATCCGATTTTTCCACCCGAACCAATCTTGGAGTCTCTTGCACAGGATCGGCCTGACATACAGATTTTGAATATGCATTGTCGTGATGTGAGTAAAACCCGTGTGAGTAAAGTTTTCGAAGAAGTGTTTGGCTATTCCCTAGCAGTTGATCCAAGAACATTTTCTGGGAAATGTGTTATGAAATCAGACTGGAATGGACTGCATTTGGGGGAAGTCATTGACTGCCCGATGGAGAATCTGAGGGAGAATTTTGTCTATGAAAAATTGATTCATAATGAGGTTGAAGATGGCTTAGTTGAGGATATGCGCGTTCCAATATTTCAGAATAGGATTCCTTTTGTCTACTTAAAGTATCGGCCCGTTCAGGATCGTCTTGTGGATCGAAAACATACATTGTCCAAAACAGTCATGGCGAATGTTTCAGATGTCCTGACTAAAGAAGAAGTCGCGAAAATCAATGCATTTTGCAAAAATATGAGACTTGATTACGGAGAAATTGATGTTCTTCGAGATCGAACCGATCAGCGTATTTACATTGTGGATGTGAATAACGATCCAGCTGGTCCTCCTTCACCGATTAGTGGTCATCCTGTCCCGATAGCCATTGTTCGGTTGTCCCAGGCATTTGAGGAAACGTTTTTAACGGTCTAGTGGCTGATTCTGTCTTGATGATATGCCAAAATATGTCCGTTGTGTGAGTCTATTTTTTTGTGAGATAGAATCAAAGATAGAATGTTTTGCATGTATACGAATTTCTCACTCGTGAATAGGAATACGGTGATGAGTTTCACGGACTAATAAAATGTTTTATTCTCAGCAAGTAGGAAACGGTCAACTAAAACAGAAAGGGTAGCATCACGTGAGGCTTATTAGCGGAATTCAGCGACGAGTGAATTATGTTCTGCGTGAAAGTGAAACGTGGTGGAGAAGCCATCCAACGGCAATTGCCATAAAAACAAGACTTGGGATTCCAGCGAGATTCCATAGCCCGGCACGAACCGTGTTAGAGAATACCATCATTCCGTATTATGCCTCTCAAGGTTCTCACTCACGGATGCTATTTGTGGGAGTTGATTGGTACACGAAGCATTACGAGAAACTATTTAAACATTATGATGCATATTGGACTATTGACCCTGAACCAACTCAGGCTCGCTGGGCAGGGAAGAATCACATTGTTGATTTTTTTGAAAATCTAAGTCAATACTTTGAACCTGAGTATTTTGATGTCATTGTCTGCAATGGAGTGTTGGGTCATGGGTTGAACGATCGAGAGCCTGTTGAAAAAGCCTTCGATGTTTGCTTCTCCTATATGCGTCCTGGAGGGACATTCGTACTTGGGTGGGGAGGTTCCCCTGAGTTGTTGTCTTTTCCTCTTGAGGAATCTGAAAGTCTTCGTCGTTTTACGCCGTTTGAGTTTCCTCCATTGGCTACCTCTCGCTATAGTACGAAGCCAGAGTATCAATATGTATTTCAATTCTTCGCAAAATCATGTTGACCATAAGGGTGATATGATGCGAGATCGTGATGTGATAGCTTGATGATGAGTTCAGACATAACTAAGAATTCTATACTGGTTGTCGCGCATCCAGATGATGAAATTCTTTGGTTTAGTTCCATTTTATTAGAGATGGATCATGTGGTGCTGTGTTTTCTGGGTGAATTGGTCAACCCAGAATTTGGTCTACAGCGAAAACAGATTCTTCCTGACTATCCGTTGAAACAGAAAATGTCGTGTTTAGAACTCGTGTCGCTTGGACTCTCACGTCCAAGAAATTTTCTCAATCCGAAATTTTCCGAATATGGAATAGAATTTACTGACAACAAAGGGGTTGATGGGAAATTCACAGAGCACTATGAAGAAAATTATCGCTTACTCCGAAATCACTTGGCTCAAGTTCTCGTTGGATATCAACACGTGTTTACGCACAATCCTTGGGGGGAGTATGGGCATGAAGAACATGTGCAGGTCTATCGTGTAATCCAAGAACTCCAAAAAGATCTCGGCTATACAATTGTGTATTCAAATTATTGTAGTAATCGAACCGTACATTTGACGAGTTTGCTGGTCAATGCGTGTGAAGTGGGTTCTCGGCCTACGGATCAGATGATAGCTCGAAAAATCTTGGATGTTTATGAGAGAACCAACACCTGGACCTGGTATGACGATTGGCAGTGGCCGGCCCAAGAGACATTTTTTCAAGAAATGTCTTTTGGCAGTACGGGTATAAGTCCCGGAGCGCTTCTGCCTGTCAATATGATTGTCATGCCAGACCTGCCTCCTCTGCCGGTTGTTTCTGAATCGCGAGCGAGACGGTTAAGGCGGTTCTTGGGAGTTTAAGGTGCCATGAAGAATTTATGGGTGTGTTGTATCAAATTTGAAGTTGTGAACGTTCCACAGATCAAAGATTCGTAGTGAGGGGTATGATGAAAGCTGTTATTTTAGCTGGAGGATTAGGGTCAAGGTTAATGGAAGAAACTGTACTTCGTCCAAAGCCTATGGTGGAAATTGGTGGAAAGCCAATACTTTGGCATATCATGAATATTTATGCCGCCTACGGTATTAATGAGTTTATTGTCGCATTAGGTTACAAGGGGCAGTATATCAAGGAATATTTTCTGAATTATTACGCGAATGATAATGACATTTCTATTGACTTGGGCACTGGAAAAACGACCATACATGATGGGAATCAAACGAACTGGAAGGTTCATCTTGTCGATACGGGGCTTCATACCTTAACAGGAGGTCGTTTAAGGAGATTGAAACCGTGGTTGTCTGAGGATGAACCTTTTCTCTTTACGTATGGCGATGGAGTCGCTGATCTTGATATCCCAGCTCTGGTGAAATTCCATCAATCGCATGGAAAGCTTGCGACGGTGACGACAGTACATGCTCCCGCTCGTTTTGGGAGAATGGTATTTGAAGGAAGCGCCGTATCGAGCTTTAATGAGAAAGCGATCGGAGACGAAGGGTGGATTAATGGGGGATTTTTTGTCCTTCACCCCGACGTCATTGATTTTATTGCCGGTGATGAAACGATTTGGGAACGAGAGCCAGTTGAACAGTTAGCATGTAAGGGGCAATTGATGGGATTCAAACATCAAGGATTTTGGTCATGTATGGATACACTGAAAGAAAAGACGATGCTGGAAGAGCTATGGAGTTCTGGTCAAGCTAAATGGAAAGTGTGGTCGTGAGCATAAGGATGTTTGCTTATGATGTCGTGTTGAGAATCGAAGGCTAGAGGATAGAGGTATTTGAGCATTGATTTATCATAAGACTTCACTTAATGATGCCTTGGTTCTTGAGCTTGAGAAGATAGAAGATGAGCGAGGATTTTTTGCTCGCACTTGGTGTAAAGATGAATTTGTCTCACATGGATTGGATGTAAGTCTTGCGCAGTGTAGTGTGTCTTTCAATCACAAAAAAGGAACGCTACGCGGGATGCATTTTCAGCTCCCTCCCTATGCTGAAACGAAATTGGTGCGTTGTACTCACGGGAGTATATTTGACGTGATTATTGATCTCCGAGCATCATCTCCGACCTATCGAAAGTGGACGGGAGTTAAACTTTCCTCTGAAAATCGTCAGATGCTTTATATTCCGCAAGGGTTTGCGCATGGGTTTCAAACATTAGAAGATCAGAGCGAAGTTTTATATTTTATCTCTAAACCATATAGTCCTGAGTCGGCCGGTGGGGTATGTTGGAATGATCCTTTTTTCCAGGTTGACTGGCCACAAGAAGCAAGTCGGACAATTTCTGCCAAAGACCAGAGCTGGCCTCCCTACCATCAGAGGCAGCCTCCATGGTTTTCATAGAGGCTTTTAGCAGTCTAGATATCTGTTGTTGGTGTGGCGTATGAGGTACAGATTATCGAATAAATTTCATTGGGGTTTTCTCTCTACTGCAGGCGTGTTTCCAGTTATGAGTTCTATGAGAATTAAAACGTTGAAAGAGCGAGCCTGAACAGAGCGTTACTGAAAAAGTCGGTGCCCCTCAACGTTTGAGATGTAGAAATTTTAACATCTATCGATTTTCCTAGGAGCTTTAACGGTTGTATTCGTGATGAATGCTAATAGGCGAATGAGAGTTCCTCGAAATTACTTCTAATTGGGAGCCTAGTAATTTATGACAGCTACAGTGGGCTGCTGCCGTTTCTGTGAACATCCGTTAGAGCATACGTTTGTCGATCTTGGGATGTCTCCATTAGCCAATTCCTATATTCAGATAAATCAGAACGATAAGATGGAGCCGTTCTATCCGCTCCATGTCTATATTTGCGGAAACTGTCTTTTAGTCCAGTTGGAAGAGTTTGAAAAAGCCTCAAACATTTTTAGTGACTATGCCTACTTTTCATCGTATTCAG
This sequence comes from Nitrospirales bacterium, assembly GCA_021603905.1. Classification (GTDB taxonomy): domain Bacteria; phylum Nitrospirota; class Nitrospiria; order Nitrospirales; family UBA8639; genus JAGQKC01. The sequence continues at coordinate 14,239 of BQIU01000046.1, read as the reverse complement.
ATTCATGGCTTCAGCATGCAAAACGGTATGTTGAAATGATGACTGAACGCTTTGCCTTCGGACCTCAAAGTCAAGTCATTGAAATCGCGAGTAACGACGGGTATTTGCTCCAATACTTTCAAGCGAAAGGCGTGCCGGTTATTGGCATTGAGCCGGCTTCCAATATTGCCAAAGTTGCCTCAGAAATAGGCATTTCTACCATTGAGAAGTTTTTTAATGTTGAGACGGCGTGTGAACTTGCAGTACAGGGGAAGCAAGCCGATTTGTTAATTGGCAATAATGTGTTGGCTCATGTGCCAGCACTTAATGATTTTGTGGCAGGCATCAAAATTATTTTGAAGCCACATGGCATTGTCACGATGGAGTTTCCCTATATCTTACGATTAATCGAAGAGCAGCAGTTTGACACTATTTACCATGAGCATTTCTCATATTTTTCCTTTCATACGGTTGAACGTATTTTTGCCAAACATGGATTGACACTGTTTGATGTTGAAGAGGTGACAACTCACGGCGGTTCGCTACGAATATTTGGACGACATGCCGAAGATGCAGGATTCACGGTAAGCGAAAATGTTCATTCGCTCAAGCGAATGGAGGAGCGTGAGGGACTGCAAGCTCTCCCTAAGTACTTGTCGTTTGTGAAAGCTGTTCGGGAGACCAAATATCAGATCCTTGAGTTTTTGATCACGGCAAAGCGCGAAGGGAAAACGGTCGTGAGTTATGGTGCACCCGCGAAGGGGAATACTCTCTTGAATTTCTGTGGCGTCGGAAAAGACTTTATTGATTATACGGTGGATCGAAGTCCTCAAAAGCAGGGATGTTTATTGCCGGGAACGCATATACCGATTTTTCATCCAGATAAAATTAGTGAGACGAAACCTGATTATGTGTTGATTCTTCCCTGGAATATCAAAGATGAAGTCATGAGCCAAATGAAACATATTCGTGACTGGGGTGGACAATTTGTAACTCCCATACCAGAGGTGAAGGTGTATCCGTAAGTTTGTTTGTGCGACACGATTGGAAAAAGGCCTTAATGGATATTCACGGACATGACTTATATAAGCTGGTTGAGGAGCTGTATCCCATATGCCGGAGCATTACGGGAAATGGTGTCCGTCAGACTCTTAAAGCACTTGAATCTCATATTCCGCTTTCGATACAGGAAGTGCCAACGGGAACACCGGCGTTCGATTGGAGGGTACCCAAAGAGTGGAACATTCACGATGCCTATATTAAGAATATGGCTGGTGAACGAATCATTGATTTTCATCATTCGAATTTACATGTAATGAGTTATAGCGTCCCGGTGAAAGCCACGCTCCCGTTGGCCGAATTAAAGACGCACCTCTATACCTTACCCGAGCATCCGGATTGGATTCCCTACCGGACTTCCTACCATAATGAACAGTGGGGATTTTGCCTGACTCATCATCAATTCTTAGAACTTCATGATGAAGAGTATGAAGTGTGTATTGACTCCACTTTGGAAGATGGAGCCCTGACCTATGGAGAATATTACCTGAAAGGTCAGGTTGTTGATGAGGTGCTGATTTCTTGTCATATCTGCCATCCATCTTTGTGTAACGATAATTTGTCAGGGATTGCTGTGGCCACATTTTTAGCCAAATATCTTGCAGCTCGAGAGAGACGGTATTCCTATCGATTTGTATTTTTACCAGGCACTATTGGCCCGATCACGTGGTTGGCGCGTAACGAAGATCGTGTCCACAAGATCAAGCATGGGCTAGTGTTAGCCCTACTCGGTGATTCTGGTGCCACCACGTATAAGAGGAGTCGTCAAGGTTTAGCGGAAATTGATCGAATTGTATGCCAAGTTCTTCAACAGTTTTCTGATCCACATACAGTCGTGGATTTCTCTCCCTACGGATATGATGAGCGACAATACTGTTCTCCAGGATTTAATCTTCCGGTCGGCAGTCTTATGCGAACGCCGAATGGGTGTTTTCCTGAATACCACACCTCTGCGGATAATTTGGAATTTGTCAAGCCCGCGTCTCTTGCAGATTCCTGGGAGAAATGTCGAACGATTCTCGAAACGTTGGAGGGAAATAAAACTTATTTTAACCAAAATCCCAAATGTGAACCTCAATTAGGAAGGCGGGGCCTCTATCGAGCCATTAGTGGGCAAGCAGAACGAGCACAACATGAGATGGCGATGTTTTGGGTATTAAATCTTTCCGACGGACAACATTCTCTTTTAGATATCGCTGAGCGCGCGAAGATTCCATTTATGACCATTAAAGATGCGGCTGATAGATTAGAAGCTCACCAATTATTGAAGGAAGTGTCGACAGAAGCGTCACGATTGCCAGATTAGGTGACGAATGTGAGATGACGCGGCCAAGTTTTCCTGGTTCACACATATGAAGAATTTATCGGGTCAGATAGCCGTGATCACTGGGGCGAGCAGTGGAATCGGAAAAGCTATTGCCCTTTCACTTGCAGGTGAAGGCTTGACTCTGTGTTTGACTGGCCGAAGTACGACTTCACTTGAAACGGTTGCCGCACTGGCTCGTGAAACATCACCAAAGGTTTTATCGTATCCGGTGGACTTAACGGATCAAGCCGAGTTCAATCGATTTATTGAACAACTGAAGGCCGATGTTTCACATGTTAATCTGTTTATCCATTGTGCGGGTGTTTTGACGGTTGGTCGAATTAAGGCGATAGATATGGAGGTGTTGGATCTTCAGTATCGTACAAATGTTCGTGCGGCCTATGCCCTGACCAAAGAATTTCTACCACTTATCAAGCATGGTGCTGGACAGATAGTTATGATGAATTCGAGTATCTGGCAGCACGCCCGTGCGGAATTAAGTCAATATGCAAGCATGAAATATGCCCTCAAAGCATTTACGGATAGTCTGAGGGACGAAGTGAATCAAGATGGTATCCGAGTTCTGAGTATGTTTCTCGGGCGAACGGCCACACCCATGCTCGCAGAGCTTCATCAGCAACAAGGGACTCAATATATTCCTGAAGACCTCATTCAGCCGAGTGATGTTGCAGAGACCCTCCTTCACCTCCTGATGTTGCCCAGGTCTGCTGAGGTAACGGATATCCACATACGACCCATGAAAAAGTCTTAGACGAGAGTCGGCGGAATCGTTGACCGCTTACTTCTCTAGTCGTGAGAGGGTCATTTATAAATAGCTATTATGATGGTAGGGATATTGTGGGGGACGTTGATGACGCAAGGCCTTGCATCAAAGACATAGTGCAACAAAGGCAACCTGCTTATATTTACTATGATCAATAAACTAATTGAGGCAACGTTTAGAAAGGCTGCCGTTTTGCTTGCGTGCCACGCGTCCAAATGCCAAAGTATTATTGGTCGAAAATTGTTGCCACGTTTCGGTAATATTCCTCACAATGTCAATATTGATTTGCCACGAAATATCATTAACCCTGATCGTATATTTCTCGGAAACGATATTTATTTGGGCCCTAATTCCTTACTGATTGCACTAACCGAGTATCCAGGTTCTACGATGCAGCATCCCGATAGAAAAGGGCCGAGTCAGTCATTCGAATCAAGAATTTCGATTGGGAGTCGTGTGACCAGTACGGGACAATTACAAGTGGCTGCGATGAGTGAAGTGATCATTGAAGATGATGTCATGTTTGCCACAAATGTGAATATTACTGATGGGTTTCATGGTTACACTCGTATCGATGAACCATATAAATATCAAGACATGATTCGAATTCAACCGATTAAGATTAAGCGCGGATGTTGGATTGGTCAAAATGTGGTGGTGTTTCCGGGCGTGACGATTGGTGAGATGACAATTATTGGTGCGAATAGCGTGGTCACAAAAAGTATCCCAGATCGTTGTATTGCGGTTGGAGCGCCAGCAAAAATCGTTAAACAATGGGATGTTGATTGTGCCGCGTGGGTAGTTGTTGTCGATCAGACGGATTAGAGTTTTCCTGTATTTTAGCCGTCTTCATTTTAAATTCTTGTTGAACCCCCTGGTAGTCGTAGGTCGCTCTGAGACTTCGAGTGATATGAGAATCCTCTATATTTGTAATAATCTTGCAACGTTTATTTTGAATGAGATTGTGGAACTGAAGCAACTTGGTCATGAAATCCTTATCCTGGCTGAAGGAAACAGCAGAATTCATCAAGTGTTAAATGAACCAATTATCAATCAACATGGACTCGAAAATGGTTTTTATCGGTTTTCTCGAGCCTCAACGAGACGCGAGAAATATGTGGCTTTTACCCGAGGGTTGATTCGAGATTTTCTTTCGCATCCTATCTCTGTAAGCAAGGCTTGCTTACATCTTCTAACTCATTATCCCAGTCCCAAGTATGGAATTGTTGATTATCTGGATATACGACATTTTTTTGATAAGAATATTGATGTCATTCACTCTCCCTTTTCGATTCCATCGGTTATAGATAAAGTTTCGTTATTATCCGAAATCCTTAACGTTCCTTATACCTTATCTTTTAAAGCCCATGATATTTGGGAACGAGAAAATTTGTCTGGTTCAAAGGAACGGATCAATAAGGTTAAGGGCGCATCTCGAATATTTACGATTGCTAAGTACAACAGAGACTATCTCATGACACAATTAGAACTTAATGAGGACATAGACGTCATTCACGATGCGATCGATGTTGATATGTTTAAACGAATAGAATCAAGAAATTCGAAGAATTCCATCATTGCCGTGGCGAGATTGGCCTCGGATAAAGGACTTCATTATCTTATCAAAGCTTGTCATATCTTACATCAACGCAACGTCGAATATGCGTGTACGATAGTTGGAGAGGGACCAGAAAAGCAGGTCTATGAAGCACTTATTCGCGAATTACATATTCCGAATATTTGCTTTACAGGGTATTTATCGAATGATCAGGTTTGTAAGCTGTTGCAGTCTCAAACTGTTTTTGTCTTACCAAGTATTATCCATAGTAATGGTCATAGTGACATTCTGGCGAATGTCATAAAAGAAGCGATGGCCATGCAGCTCCCTGTTGTTACTTCAAACATTCGCGGTGTCGATGAGCTAGTCATTGATGAAGTCAATGGTCTTTTAGTGCCTCCTGATAACTTTGTGGCTATTGCCGATGCGATTGAGCGGATCTTCAAGCACCCTGATCTTGGAAGAAAGATGGGGCAGCAAGGAAGGGTCAAGGTCGAGCAGGAGTTTAATATAAAAACCGAAGTAAGAAAAATTGAAAAAATCTTTGTCGAGGTATGTGGCGAGAAGAAGGGATGAGAATTTCAAGAGTCACGAGTGATATGAAAACTGAGTCCTCTTGGTAAACAACGAATACATTGAAGCTCTTCTGAAATTTCTAGATGATCGATGAGTATCCGAGATCAAAAGATCCATTTTTCTATATAAGAACATAGGGGGCAGGTCGATGACATTATGGCGAAGTTAGTAACAATAGGAATTCCGACATATAACAGAGCGAATGGATTCTTGCCGCAGGCGCTTGAAAGTGCGATTGCGCAAACATACGAGAATCTTGAAATTATTGTTTCTGACAATTGTTCTTCTGATGATACGGAAACGGTCGTAAAGGGATATGGTGATCCTCGCGTCAAGTATTTCAGACACCCTAAAAACATTGGACCTTTAGGTAATTCGAATTTTTGCCTAAAACAAGCGAAAGGCATATACTTCTTGCAGCTTCATGATGATGATATCATCGATGCTGACTTTATTGACGCGTGCATGAAGATTGAGCATACGTCACCAAATGTTGGTGTCATTAGAACTGGCGTTCGGGTTATCGATGAAAAAGGGAACGTAATTCATTCTCATCGAAATACAGTTGATGGCCCTTCATTAAAGGATTATTTTCTTGCATGGTTTGAGAATAAAACTTCATGGTATCTCTGTAATACATTATTTCAGACTAAGGGGCTTCAAGAAGGCGGTGGGTTTTACTCAAAGTGTCATCATGTTAGTGATGGCGTCGCCATTGTTTATATGGCACATAAATTTGGCCGAGCTGATATCGAAGATGTGAAGGCGAGTTTTCGAATGCATGCTGGTGAAATCACGTTTTCTGTCGCAGTCAAGGATTGGTGTCTTGATTATCATGATCTACTAGAGCAAATGTATGTCGTGACGCATTATGACAGCTATGTAAAAAAGAGGGGGGCTATATTTTTTTCTCGGATGAATTATCGTCGGGCAAATATGATTGCATCAAAGGGGAAGAGGCTTTTGACATTTTTGATGATTTACCGGTTATTTTATTATGCTTATCCGCCTGATGCGTATGTCTTGCCACATGCTTTTTGGAACACACTGCGCTCAGTCAAGCGGCTATGTCGACTATAGTTTCAATCCGAAGTCGTCAGTTAGGTCATTGCATGCTAGAGAGTTATTTCTTACGGCAACGTTACGGTAATGTAAGAGGTTTTCGACGTTGCTGGACGCTGAACGATGTTTCTCTCTGTGCGTCTCGTGCGATGGTCACATTCATTATTCTCAAAGTGAATTTGTGAAATGATAAAATTCTTTCGTTGAGAGTTTTAAATAAGACATCAAATACTCGAGACGTTTTATGCTGGGTTTCAAATCGGACCATAGCTTAATAGAACAGTGGACGCATAATAGAGGGGAATGCGAATGATTCAATTTATGAAAAAAATGGTTGCGCCCACAATAGTGGGAACATGGATGCAGTCGTCAGAGTATCATCTAAAGAATCGCCTTAAGCGTCTTGGGGCACAAATTCCTGCCAAAAGATTGAGAAAATCTTGGGTGAATTCAACTTTGCAAACGCACAAGCAAGTTGACGAAGCTTTAGAGGTCGTGAAGGAATGCGGCTTGATTCCTCATAGTGATCCACCCAAAAATTGGGATGGAATCAGTATGCTGGATGAAATACTACTGCGAACAGATAAGCATGCCCACATTCTCGAAGTTGGGGCAACATTGTACTCAACGCTTCTTGTTTGGTTATATCAGTACGGATATCGAAATCTTACAGGAATTGATTTGATATTTAATAAACCACTGCATCGAGGCCCTATTCAGTATGAGCCGGGAGATCTCACTCATTCCCGATTTCAAGATGAGTCGTTTGATGGCATTGTCAGTATGAGCGTCATTGAACATGGTGTTAATATTAATGCGTATTTTAAAGAAATGTTTAGGCTATTGAAGCCTGATGGTATTTTGATTACTTCCACAGACTATTGGAAAAATCTTGTCGATACAAGAAACCAAAAAGCCTTTGGAGTACCCATTAAGATTTTCAACGAAGGTGATATTCGAAATATGTTGGATTGCGCATGTAGTTATGGATTTAAAACTTGCGGTGAAGTTAATTTAGAGTGCGATGAGCAAGTTGTGCATTGGAAACAATTTGACCTTAGATATACCTTTCTATGTTTTGCTTTGCGAAAACCCTCATGAGTTGTTCTATATACTTTGGGCAATGATCGAGTGACTGGTTATCTCATGACACCATCAATGCTCACATGAACTGGACACTCTCTATTAGGCTGTTCGAGTGAAGCGTGAGCGTTCCCTCCTCAATTGTCATATCGCGAAATCTTCATTTTTATGCTGATGAAACATTGACCGTCTGGAAAAGTTTTGTTCGAGAGAAATTTGAAGTGTACAAAACTTAGTGAAAGGAGGTGATCTCAATTGGCAGTCTGGGCATTTTTCCTTTCATTCGTTTTTGTCTCAATAATAGCCTTTGTTAAGCGAAATAATTTTTTGCTCACAATATGGTCGTTCGCTTTTTTGCTCTTTGTCTTAGAGATTGGTTTTTGGGTCGGAGACTATATAATTCCAAAACCCAAAGTGAAGTATGCGTCATCGATTCCCTATAAGGAGAAAGATCCGATCCTCACATTTTGGCATAAGCCAAATGCCCATGCGCTAAGTTCGTCGTACATCGAGACGACGGTGATATTTGAAAACGTTCCATATAAATTCGATCCCAAAGGCAGGAGAAATTCGATATCGATAGAAGGTCAGCCGTCTAGGCATGCCCTATTTTTTGGCGGCTCTTTTACCTTTGGCGCGGGTGTTGCGCAAGACCAAACTTTGCCATCAAATTTTCAACGAAGTTCGAGTGATCTATACCATTCATACAACTATGGTGGAGATGGGTTTGGCCCAGGAGCGATGTTTGTTCAATTGGATCGTGATGAGTTATTTGACGACATTACCCTCACCAAAGGAATTGCGGTGTATTCATTTATCGCCGCACATTTGACGAGATCGACCGCGTATGAGCTGGAGTACTATCGTATTACTTATGAAAACCCATTTTTCTTTCTTGATGAACAAAATGGTCAATTGCACGGACCAATGGCCTACAGTCAAAAAGACGATCTTCGTCGGATTTTCTATGTATATCGAAATCTATGGAAACATTCGTACTTGTTTCGATTTGTTGCAGGGAAAATGAATCCGACGTACATATCAAAGGATCGTGCAATGAGAACAACGGTCAAAATACTTATTGAATCGAAGGACAAATACAAGCGACGATTTGATGGGGATTTCTATGTGCTTCTCTGGCCTCGCCGCAATGATCTTTTAGATATCCAAACCAAAGCGGTGATGATTCAATTGCTCGCTGAAGAGGATATTCAGGTTATTGATGTTCCGCCTATGCAAGACGAACGCAGGGCAATTCTTCATCAGCTTGATCCCCATCCGAGTGCAAAAGAATATCAGTGGGTTGCTCAGCATCTTTATGAGAACATACGGTGATGTGGTTTGTGTCCTGCTGCCTCGCGCCATATCAATAGTGACCTGGGACCGCAATCTTCGCTGTACGTCTGGACATCGTTCTCCATTCATTATCGAAGAACATTTCTTTGTGTTGTCCAATCGGTGATCATTCAATGTTAATCTTTGGTTGATCATCTCTGTTTTCTGTAACGGCGTCAGATGGAAGAGCTAAAGTGGTTTTATTAGAAAACAGTACATGATTCATGAGAATTTTGATTATTTCCAGAAGTTTTCCAAGTGATTTTCATACGAAAGTACATGGTGCCTTTCAACGATTACGTATGTTTGTTGATAGCGCAAAAGAAATGGCCGAGATTGATCTGTTATTTTATGTATCTCCAGAATTTGCTCTTGATGTCTCGTATGTAAAAGACATTCAACAGTCGTTCTTGGAGTATTGGAACGTCAGGCTCACCCTATTTCTTTGTCCAAGTCGGAAATATCCTGCTGCATCGACTCAGACAGGAAAGTTGCTTAATTATCTTAGGGAGAGCCTAGGGTTTTTTAATCAACCTGGATATTATGAGATAAGTGGTCAACAGCAAGTTGACGCATTTGAGGCCTGTTTGAACCGAAGCCCAGATGCCATTATCGTTGACCGCTTACAGGCAATGTGTCCGTTATTGAAGTCAACGCGCATGTTACCTCCCGTTTTTTTGAATCTCGATGATATTGATCATGTGGCATTGATTCGCACCGCACGGAGCAAGCCACTATGGCGTTCACGATTTCTTCTGTATCTGCGTATTCCCATGGTCGTATGGGCTGAGCGTCAAGCCATACGATTGTCTCGTCACACGTTTGTCTGTTCGGATGTAGACCGTCGCTATCTTCGACAATATTGGCGTTTGCCAAATGTCGTAACGATCCCCAATGCAGTCACGATGCCAACACTGTATCCGTTGGCAGATGAACCGACGCTGTTATTCATCGGCTCCTACACGTATTGGCCAAACATTGAGGCTGCGGAGTTTTTGCTCGAGCATATTTGGCCTCACGTTCAACAAGAAATGCCTCATGCGCAGTTGATCATTGCCGGAGCGAATCCAGAACGAGTGAATGGGTATACCTCACATGGAACGAATATTGAGTTTCCTGGATTTGTTGAAGACTTAGAAGGTCTCTACCGGAGGAGCCGGGTCGTGTGTGCCCCTATTTTAACTGGTGCAGGGACCCGAGTGAAAATTGTCGAGGCGGCGGCCTATGGAAAACCAATAGTGGCAACCCGAATCGGAGCTGAAGGGATTGAGCTGTGTGATGGTCGCGATATTCTGCTCCGAGATACGGCTGCGTCAATCGCTGAAGGGTGTTTGTCGTTATTACAAGATAAGTCTTTAAGTGATCAACTTGGGGCCAACGCCAGAGCGCAGGCCGTTCGGTGTTATGATCGTTCTCACGTGATGCACCGGATTCGATCGTATCTTGCTCACAACGACGGGGATGCAGGTTAACGTGTGGGATGCGGGAAGTAGGATGGTAAAGAGACTTTCGTGTAGTGTGCAAGGGGAAAAGTTGACATCTGCCGTTGATCGGAGCTTGAAAGAGAATACCAAATTCTGTGGATTAGTTTTATTCATTGCGTACCTGTTGAGGTGTGTGATCTGCTTTCTTTTGAATTGCTGCCAGAAATTGTTGGATGCGTTGATGATAGAGCCGTTTGTATCCTTTCCTAGAAAACGATTGAATCTGAAGACCAAAATTTTTCGAATCTCCATTCAATACTGATGTGATTTTGTGTTGTATGAACGGAAAATAGTGACTGCCATCGTAGGTCGTGGCCGGGTTGCTTGTTATGGTGCTGGGAATAGAAAAGTCATACAAGGCATCAAAGGATTGCGAAAGGGTATAGACTGCATCCAGAAAAAAGTTGAGTTCTTCATCTGTTTTTGATGCAGTTTCCCAAGATGAAATAGGAGGAATATAGCCAGTCACCGTCGCATCAGGAAAAAGGTTTTGCAGTTCCAGATAATCCTGTACTGCCTTGTGTCTGGCTGTATGCTCATTTGTCGAAATGCTTGGTGTGTATTGTGGAGGATTTTTCATGACCGTTCCTATGAAGTCGTGATTGTAGATTTTCGGATTATACTCATCATGGAACAGTAGCCGAATGGTCATCGAGAGGGCGTCGAGCGACATATAGCTGTAGAGCATATTTGGAGGAAGAGACTGAACTTGAATGAAATCAGGAATGTTAAGTGGGGCTTGTAGGTTAATGAAATTAAAATCATCGATGCCCAGAATCAGATAATCTGGGATTTCCCCTCTTGTTTTTAGCCATTTGGCAAATGCGATAAACTCTTCGATACGTCCGCCAGAAAAAGAAAAGTTAAAGCATCGATATGGTTCCTTCAAGAGGGATTCATCGAGGAGTGTGGTTCTTGAACTTCCAAAGATTATGCAATTGTACTCTTGTTGAGGATAATGCTTTAGATATTGATTCGTTTTAGAAAGTCGTTCATCGAACATATAGTTGAGGCCGTCGAGCTGATTGCCCTGGAGATACCATAGTGGATCAAAGAAGATGTTGAGGGAGAATACGGTCCCACAAATGGCAAGAGAACTTCCCAAGAACATAAGCATATACTTCAGGTGCCGTTTCATTTTCATGTTCTCGGTCATGTCAGAAGTTTCACGTCCATCTCGCGGAAAATAACCGGCTTCACAAGAACGGTGTTTGACTTCATGTTTTAGAATTGAAAATAGAGAAATTCTGTTGCTGTACCTAATCCGAGAACCGAGAGGCCAAAGAGAAGGCCAATTCCAGCTGCCCAAGTGGGAGAACCATGCCAAGCAATTCGAGTTGAAGGTGGGTCATGATGTATGACAGGGTTGTAGTGGTGTAAGATTTGTGCCACGTTTGGCGTTAGCCAAACGATGCCTCCGGCGATCAACAAAGTAAGTGTCCCGCGAAAAGCCCAGGGAGCCGTATTATGAGGAAACATACCATCAAAGACGATCCATTGAGCTGGCACCCATATTTCGTACCCATCAATGGCATGCCCCAAGAGTTGAGGAAGTGAGATCCCATGGATGCCAGCCATGGACTGCCAGAGGCTGACGGCTGTCTCAAGACTTTCGGCACGAAATACGACCCAGGCTATAACAATCATCAAAAACGTAAACGTTTGTGCACAGATTTTCCCAATTCGTGAAGGTTTGATGACGCGAGCGAATGCATACCGATGATACACCTGGTGCCATGCATGGTTGGATGCTAAAAAGAGTCCATGGAGTGCTCCCCAAAAGATAAATGTCCAACCGGCTCCATGCCACAAGCCGCCGAGTAGCATTGTGATGAAGAGGTTTCGGTATTGGCAGAGCGTCCCTTGACGATTGCCCCCAAGGGGGAAATACAGATAGTCTCGTAAGAATCGTGAGAGCGTGATATGCCATCGACGCCAAAAATCGATGATATTGACCGATTTGTAAGGTGAGTTGAAATTCAATGGCAAGCGAATTCCGAGCATTCGTCCAAGGCCAATGGCCATATCTGAATAGCCGGAGAAGTCAAAATAAAGTTGAAATGTGTAGGCAAGCGAACCACCCCAGGCTTCGAAAAATGTGAGTGTGACACCTTGTTCAGCTGCAGAAAAAACGGGAGATGCATACCCGGCCAGCGTGTCCGCGAGGATGACTTTCTTAAATAGCCCCAATGTGAATATTGTGAGGCCAACGGAAAGATTTTCTGGATTGAATGTGAATATTGCTCGTTGTGCAAACTGAGGCAGTATTTCTTTATGATGGACAATCGGTCCAGCGATTAATTGAGGGAAAAAAGTGACAAACAAACAATACTGCAAAAAACTATTATTAGTGGTTTCGCCTCGATAGGCGTCCACGAGATAGGCTATTTGCTGAAATGTAAAAAACGATATGCCTAAGGGGAGGATGATGTGGTCGAGAGAATAGTGTGACCCCAAGGTAACATTCATATTTTCCAGGAAAAAGTTCGCATACTTAAAGTATCCTATCAGGGTTAAATTAAGCGTGATCCCAGTTCCAAGCAGTAACATCGATGGATTATGGCCTTGTTGGCGACTCAATGTTTTCCCAATTGAATAATTCATAATGATTGAGCCAATGATGATGAAAAGATAGGCTGGATTCCACCACCCGTAAAAGAACAGCGATGCCGCAACAAGCCAGGCGAGGGCAAGTCGATTTTGACCATGTCCCCCTAACAAATAAAAGGTAATGACAGTAATGGGCAGGAAGAGAAAGATGAAAATATATGAATTGAAAAGCATAAAGTGTTGGGGATGAGTCGAAGGGTATTTACCTAACCGATTGTAGTATATTTTGACAGAATTAGTGTCGTTAATATTGCCATAATCCCATGGACAAAACACATGGGACTTTAACAGCATTACAGAGATTCCTGCATGGTGCGTAATTCGTCTTGGCTGGCGGAGCGGTAAGGTGAAATGAAACAGTAGCCAGACTTAACGCACTGCGTGAATCAAGAATTATAAAAAGTGGGGGAGTGATGAATGCACTGAGGCGTCTGTATGGAAAATTGCAAAAACGTTTTGTGCGACCAATTATTGATGAATTATATCGAAATGCTGAATTGAGTTTTAGAAGCGATGAAGCTGCAGCGCAAAAAGTTTTGATGAATCAGTATCGAATGCAAGCGTTCCACGGAAAGGACCATTTGCCAAACTTAAAAGACGTCGGGTTCCGGAAATATTCACAATTTGAGGAAGATGGGATATTACTATATATATTTTCTCTTATTCCTCCCATCAATCGAAAATGTGTGGAAATCTGCGCTGCCTATGGCCGTCAATGTAATACGGCGAATTTGATTATTAATCACGGCTGGTGGGGATATTTATTTGATGGAGATGAAGCGCATGTCAATGCCGGGAAAGAGTTTTTTTCTAAAAATAAGGATACATTTTTATATCCACCGCGCTATACCACTGCATGGATTACAGCTGAAAATGTAAACGAAGTTATCGAACGTTCTGGGGCAAAAGGCGCCATTGATTTATTGAGCCTTGATGTGGATGGCGTGGATTATTGGATTTGGAAAGCTATTACGATTGTTGAGCCTCAAGTCGTGGTATGTGAAACAGCCAATCCGATCCCACCCGACAAGGCATGGACAGTACCCTATGACCCAAAGTTTGTTTGTGAGTCTGAGAATTATCGCGGAGCATCATTGGCGGCGATGTGCAAACTTGGCAAAGAAAAAGGATATCGCTTAATTGGTGCTCACAGATTTGGATTTAATGCATTTTTTATGAAAAACGGTGTCGGAGAAGAATTTTTCCCAGAAGTGACGGTCGAGTCCTGCGTCGATGATCCGTTTAGTGAATTGGCTCGAACAGAACGATGGCCGAAAGCAAAGCTATTTACGTGGCACGAGGTATAACGCACAGTTTCAATGAGGTTTTGATTCAACCCTTAGCACACCAAGCGGGGAAATCATAGCGAAGTTTTAGACCTGTTGCGTAAGTGTGTTGGGACT
>BQIU01000045.1 GCA_021603905.1 Nitrospirales bacterium | reverse complement strand
ATTCCCGAGCGCTTTCGTCACCACCATCCTCACTATCGAATGGCGTATTTCGACTCACCTTCTATGCGTACTATGGGGAGCGGCCGTGACCTCTATGGCCTTCGAAAAGATGGCTCAGAGTTTCCTCTCGACATTGGATTGGCCCCTCTCGTGACGTCCAAGGGTTCTCGTGTGTTGGCTTCCGTCATCGATACGACTGTACAAAAACAGACCATGGAAGCCTTATTACAAAGTGAGTCCCTCAACACACTCATCTTACAGTCCGCGGGAGACGGCATTTTCGGGCTTGACACTCATGGGAATACGACTTTTGTGAATCCGGCTGGAGCGGCTATGTTGGGATACACGTCAGAGGAATTACTTGGAGTCCCCATGCATGTCACGATGCACCATACCAAGCCGGATGGATCTCCGTATCCTCGTGAATCATGTCCGATGTATGCGGCGTTCAAGGATGGGATTGTTCATCAGGTGGATGACGAGGTTCTCTGGCGCAAGGATGGAAGCAGTTTTCCCGTCGAATACACCAGTACTCCGATTCGTGACCAAATGGGTACGTTGCAAGGTGCCGTTGTCACATTTAAAGACATTACCGATCGGCAACAGGCGGAATTCACCTTGCGTGAGCGAAACAAAATGGTGGCGCTGGATGCGGAGGTCGGACGTGTGATCCAGCAGAGTCACGATATTGAGGGAATGCTCCAGGGGTGCGCTGAAGCCTTGGTACAGAACCTTGATGCGGCCTTAGCCCGTATCTGGATTCTCAATACTTCCGAGCAAATACTGGAACTACGGGCGAGTGCAGGGCTCTACACACACCAAGACGGAGCTCATGAGCGAATTCCTGTCGGTCAATTTAAAATCGGGAAAATCGCCTCTGAGAAGCGGCCCCATCTGACAAACGACGTGATCGGAGATCCGCGAGTACCAGATCAAGAGTGGGTGAAGCAGGAAAGCCTGGTGGCGTTCGCTGGATATCCATTGATGAGCGGTCAGAATGTCCTGGGTGTCATGGGGATGTTTTCCCGGCGTCCATTAACGGAGTATGCCTTACGCAGTCTCCAGACTGTGTCAGATCGCATAACCACCGCCATTGAACGCCATGCGGCGGAACACGCACACCTCAAACTTTCCGAATTGAATAAACAGATCTTGAATTCTGCTGGCGAAGGTATCTGGGGATTAGATCTTAACGGAAAGACGACCTTCGTCAATCCTGCCGCAGCACAGACGTTAGGGTATGAACCGGCTGAGCTCTTGGGGACGATGATGCACATGAAGGTTCACCACACCAAACCTGATGGAACTTGCTATCCAGGTGAAGACTGTCCGATGTACAAAGCGTATTTATTAGGAGCCACCCAAACTGTCGAGGATGAAGTCTTGTGGCGCAAAGACGGGACAAGTTTTCCTGTCGAATATACCAGTACCCCAATTCGTGATGATCGCGGACAGCTCATTGGTGCCGTGGTGACCTTTCGAGACATCACTGAGCGAAAACGCCATCAAGAACAACTTAATCGTGTGATTGAAGCTGTGCCCAGCGGGTTGCTGATAGTCAATGAAAACGGCGCCATCGTCATGGCAAATCAGACATTGGAAGAACAGTTTGGGTATGAGCGAGGCGAGCTGCTTGGCCAGACCGTTGAATGTTTAGTGCCGGAACGGTTTCGTGAACAGTATCCAGATTATCGAGCCAGAGTTTTTGCTCAACCTGAGGCACGAACGTTTGGTGAGGAAAGTCATCTTTATGCGCGGCGGAAAGACGGATTGGAATTTCTTGTGGAAATCGGCTTGTGTCCGGTTCCGTCTGAATCAGGAATTTTGATGCTGGCGTCGGTTAAAGATGTGACGGCGCGCAAAAAACAGGAAACTACCTTGTGTCAATACATGGATGACTTATATCGCTCGAATCAGGAATTGGATGACTTTGCTTATATTACCTCCCATGATCTGAAGGAGCCCTTACGAGGAATCTATAATTATTCAACGATTCTCCTTGAGGATTATGGACATCAATTGAATGCAGAGGGGCAGTCGCGCTGTGAGACGCTTCTTCGCTTGTCAAAACGGATGGAGGATCTGATCAATTCACTTCTCTATTACTCTCGAGTGGGACGTACTGAACTTGCGGTGACGTCGACCGATGTTCAGAAGATTCTGGATGAGATCCTGGATTCCCTGGATATCCGGTTACAGGAATGTGGCGTGGCTGTCCGCATTCCGAGGTCTTTGCCCATTGTATACTGTGATCATGTCAGAATTGGGGAAATCTTCCGCAATCTAATTACCAATGCGATGAAATATAACGATAAGCATGAGAAATGGATTGAGATCGGCTACTTCTCCACTACGGATGGAGCCCCAGAGGTTGCGTTTTCTGACAAGAAGAGTCAGACGGAATCATTTTTCGAGACGCCAAAGACGAGGAGCGAGATCGATTCCGAGCGTGATGCGTCTCTGGTCTTTTATGTTCGCGATAATGGGATTGGAATCAAAGAGAAACACCTCTCGAGCATCTTTCGTATTTTCAAACGCCTCCATGGACGTGAGAAGTTTGGCGGTGGGACGGGGGCCGGGCTGACGATCACGAAGAAACTGATTGAGCGCCATGGTGGACAAGTCTGGGTCGACTCGACATATGGGGTTGGAAGCACGTTTTTCTTTACCTTACAAAGGAGTGTGCCTGATGGGATGGACGCCACAACAACCCATTCTCTTAGTTGAAGATAGTCCTGAGGATTATGAAATGACGGTGCGGTCTTTGCGCGCGGCTGGAGTGGCCAATCCCGTGGTCCGATGTACGGATGGGGATGAGGCGTTGGACTATCTTCAGACGAAAAAAATGAATGCGAAGGATTCAGGCACGCAAGTCCCTGGAATAATTTTTCTTGACCTGAATTTACCAGGAACCGATGGACGTGAAGTGTTGACGGAAATCAAACGGGACGAGTATTTAAAAGTTATTCCCGTCATTATCCTGACGACGTCCACAGATGATCGGGATATTCGTGCCTGTTATGCGTTAGGTGCAAATAGTTATATCCAAAAACCGTTAGACTTTAAAGGATTTATCAAAGCGATGACTCGATTAAAAGACTATTGGTTTGAAGTCGTGGTGATGCCGAATATGGAAGGACCAACATGAAGATATCAGAAATCTGTGTATTGATCATTGACGATTCGTCGGAAGACCGAGAAGTCCTTCGTCGTCATTTGAGTAAGAGTCCTCAACGGAATATCCGGATCATCGAATCTGACTCCAGTGACGAAGGCTGGGAACTCTGTCAGACCGAACACCCTGACTGTATCTTGATAGATTATCAAATACCTGATGCTGACGGACTAGAGTTTATTTCCTTATTGAATCAAAACGAACAAAGCCAAAACATTCCGGTGTTAATGCTGACCGGGCAAGGTGATGAAACGGTAGCTTCCGAAGCATTAAAGAGTGGCGCAGCGGATTACCTCGTTAAAGGAAAAATTACGGCAGAAGGTATTGTTGGTGCAGTAACGCGAGCTATTGAAAAGGCTGCACTGATTCGCAAGACAGAACAGCAGCACCTTGAAATCGAGCGATCTCAGCAAGAGCTTGAGCAATTTACTCATCGCGCGTCACATGACTTACAAGCGCCGGTGAGAAGAATTATTACATTTTTAGAATTGCTTCAAAAGGAACTGAATGGCAATCTTAGTGATCGTTCTCAGGACTACATTGCCCGGTCTCTTAAAAGTGCCTACCATATGCGACGGTTAATCAAAGCCCTTCTTGATTATTCCCTGTTGGGAGGTGCGGCGAAACCATTTGTTTCGGTTAACCTGAATCAGGTTGTACAGGAAGCCTTGACTCAACTCGAACAGTCCATCCAGGAAACGCAGGCAAATATTACTGTTGCGAGTTTGCCTACTATGATGGGCAATGAACTCTTTCTTCAGCAATTGTTTCAAAACCTTATTGGGAACGCGCTAAAGTTTCGGAGCGAAAAGCCTCCTCGTATTCAAATTTTTGCGAGTGATATTGGAACGAAATGGAACATTACTGTCAGCGATAATGGCGTTGGCATTCCCGGGGATGCCACTGAAAAAATTTTTGCTGTTTTTCAGCGCTTAGATAATGGGTCAAAAACTGATGGTTTGGGAATCGGACTCGCCTTGTGTAAAAAAGTTATGGAGATGCATGGTGGTAGTATTTGGGTCGATTCGGTTGAAGGAGAAGGCAGTAAATTCTGCATGACTTTTTTGAAGGCTGTTTCACCTGAAACCAAAGCCCCTTCTTGTTTGGGACGTGTAGACGCTTTTCCTCATGCTCGGTAATGGTTGTTTTGCTGGGGTGAAGATCTTCATGCGATATTGACTCATTTCTTGATAATCGACCGTCAGGATTACTGAGATGTTTAGCGTCATCCTTCCTTCTTACTCCTCT
This sequence comes from Nitrospirales bacterium, assembly GCA_021603905.1. Classification (GTDB taxonomy): domain Bacteria; phylum Nitrospirota; class Nitrospiria; order Nitrospirales; family UBA8639; genus JAGQKC01. Next base: position 29,211 of record BQIU01000045.1, on the reverse strand, counting down.
TCAGATCTTCACTCTCTTCTCAAACTGCTCATAAGCCGGATTTTGAAGCCATCGAGGGCAATACTTTTTCATCCGGTTCCAAAGGATACTTTCCTGAGCCATCCGTCATCATCTTAAACGTATTGTGAGTTGTGAAGCCGCAGGTCATGTTTGAGGTTGTCTAGATGAATGCATCCTCCAATCATTGTCTGCTAGACCTCTTTTATTTTGTGTCAATCTAGGCCATGAGGGCCTCAGTGCGGTAGAGAAAATGAAGAGTCTTCCCGAAAAAAATACCAATGAGAAAGCAGAGTCGATGAGAAATCGTATGAGAGGCAAACGGCAAGTACCTAGAGCGGATTCGTATTCTATGGTCTCGTTTCTATCATCTTTCGAACTTTCGCTATCAAAACGTCAATTTGATAGGGTTTTTGAAGGAAATCGTACCTTCCCGTTCCTTGGAACCGTTTTGACGCTTCATCTTCGTTATAACCACTCGAGAGAATGAATGGGACATCATGGCTGAGTTGGCGAATTTCTTTGAAGAGCTGAGCACCATTCATTCGGGGCATTGTGAGATCGAGGACTACGAGTGTGATTTCGTGACAATATCGTGAGTACATCTCGAGTCCGGCTTGTCCATCACCAGCGGTCAACGCGGTCAATCCCATTTCTTCGAGTATAAGTTGAGACGCCAGTCGAACATCTTCTTCATCGTCGACGACTAGTACGGTTCCTGTGCCTTTCCAGCAGAGGTCAGGAGTTACTGATTTTGTTTTGGGAGATGATGTTATGGGGAGAGCAGGAAATAGGAGACGAAAGTGGGTACCTTCTCCAGTGCGACTGGTGACCGCAACGGCGCCGTTTAGGGTTCTGACAATTCCCAGCAAGGCAGCTAAGCCTAGTCCTCGTCCCGTAAACTTCGTAGAAAAAAATGGATCAAAAATTTTGGGTATCGTTTCTGAATCCATACCAGAACCCGTATCACCCACATCAATATAGATTCCATGAGATGATGGGAGATCTCCTGTGACATACCAGCCTTTCCTTTGACTGGTCTGTGTACTCACTGTGCCTGTGGAGATGGTAATGTTTCCTCTGTTGTCTCCAATCGCTTCCGATGCATTAGTCAGAACGCTGATGATGAGTTGCCGTAATTGCGAAGGGTCCGCTTCAATGTGGGGCACATCATCTGCGAGATCATAATTCAATGTTGCGTGTTTGGAGATCGAGAGTCGAAGTAAATGCGCCATGTCTTTAATGAGCCGTGTGATATTGATGCTTTGGATAATCGGTTTGCCTTTTCCGGCATAGGTAAGCATTTGATTGGCGAGTTCCCCACCGCGAAGTCCGGATACCTTAATCTGCTCTAAATGTTGGCTGGCGGGAGCATCGGGGCCAATTGCTCGAAGCGCGAGACCGGCTCGTGCCACAATGGCCATGAGTAAATTATTAAAGTCGTGTGCAATACCCCCAGCTAGTACTCCCAAGCTTTCAAGCTTTTGGGCATATTGCATTTGTGTCGTCAGGCGTTCTCGTTCCTCTTCGACCTTTCGGCGTTCTGTCAGGTCACGGAGGCAACCCAAATAGCTTGTTTGGCCTTCCCAGGTTACGCTGACAATTCGTACTTCAACCGGAGTGCTAGTTCCATCTGGATTGACGAGGTCAATTTCTGTTGTTTGTCCGGCCGCGATGGGAAAACCGATTGGAGTTCCGATGAGGTCTTCGGCTGAACGTTGAAATAATTGACAGGCAGCCGTGTTGGCGTAACTGATGTTTCTGTCGTGAGTCACAATGACCATCCCATCGATATTGTGTTCGACAAGGGCGCGAAATTCCTGTTCGCCGGTCTTTTGGTGTGATGAAGATTCAGCCATGCGCACCGGACATAAATGTTGAGTGTGTGGAATTGGAGGAAAGGATTGTGCCGAATAGTGAGTTCTTTATCATGGCCATTCGTTCCACGATCAGATGTTTGTTCAGTATGCCCGTGTATGTCGAGAGCATGTCGTTTAGGTTCGCAACTATCAATTGAACGGCTTGAGTTTAATACTCAATGGGTACTTGCTCAGAAGATTGTAGCTCCTCATTGTGCATTGTGAGAATATCGCCGCAGATCATGAGTCCTGTTGTAAAAATATGAAGTCTGAAGATTAGTATTCCGACTACCGTGGCAGTTTCACGATTGTAAACCAAAAATCTTGAATGGCTTGGACCACTCGATGAAACTCTTCAATACCGACTGGCTTGGTTATATAACTATTGGCTCCTAAATCATACGAACGTTGTATGTCAGGATCTTCACTTGAGGTCGTGAGTATAGTGACGGGGAGTGACTTCAGGCTGTCATGGGTTTTAATCATCTTTAAGACTTCCCACCCATTTTTACGAGGCAGGTTAATGTCGAGAAGGACCAAGTCCGGTCGAGGTTTGTCGGTATAGGGGGGTTCTTGTCGAAGGTAGGTCAAGGCATGCTCTCCATTGGTGACCACCTCAAGTTCGATCGCTAACTTCGAGTTTCGAAGCGCATCCTTTGTTAAGAGGACATCTTCTTCGTCATCTTCAACCAACAAGACTGTAATTGGTTTTCCTCTTGTCATGATAACTTTTTTCTGATTCTACCTCGGTAACCTCTTCGGAGCGCTGAGTCTGTCTGGCGAATGTCAATGGCCGATGGCAATTAATGATGAGCGTAGTCAAAGGGAAGTCGCAGGGTCGAAAACCAAAACTCGTGTATGGCTTGGGCGAGCGTCATGGCTTCATCGATATTAGACGGTTTCTTGAGACAGCAATTCACACCGGCGGCATAACATGCGTCAAGACGTCGTTGGTCATCAGATCCGCTATAGACGATAATGGGAATCATGCAGAGTGCAAGGTTTCGGCGTATAGCGTGAATGACTTCAACGCCACCAATGTCAGGAAGATGAAGGTCTAGAATAATTAGGTCAGGCTTGTTTTTTTGTTTACCGTGAGAAAGATGATGAAGATAGGGGATTGTCTCACTTCCTGTATGGATTGCCGATATGTGAAAATTGAGGCTCGTGCGCGTCAAACATTCTTCCAAGATGAGAATGTCATCAGCATCATCGTCAATGATCAAAATGTGACGAGTGCGAATGGACATCTGGTTAGGTTCGAGACGGCAATTTTACAATTGAAAACCAAAAATTGTCGATGGAGCTGACCACTTTTGTGAATTGGTCGAGTCCAACTGGTTTGGTGATGTAGCAATTCGCCCCAAGTTGATATGTTTTGAGTACATCTTCTTCTTGATCAGATGTGGTCAGGATAATGACTGGAATTGAGCGTAATGAATCATCCTGCCGCATTTCCGCAAGGACTTCACGGCCGTTTTTCTTTGGAAGATTAAGGTCGAGAAGTATGAGGTCTGGTCGAGTGGCTTCAGTATATGGTGGTGTTTTCCGTAAATAGAACAAGGCCTGTTCGCCATCTTCGACGACTTGAAGATTGAGTGTCACTTTGGAGGATTTCAGGGATTCCTTGGTCAGCTCAATGTCTTCTTCATCGTCTTCAACCATGAGAACATGAATGGGGTCTGCTTGACGTGACACAGGGATCCTCTCGGTTAAGTGAAAGTGATAAAGGCAATGTAAGAACGGCAGAGAAACTGGATATGAATCGGTATGATGGTAAAGCGTAACATACGATGAGAATAGACGGAAGGTCTGTTCTGGGCCTGTAGGGTAATTTTCTCATTCTTTTACAAGACTCACGTGAGTATTCTTAAGGCTTTTCTGTGCTCGAGATTCGGGAAGCGTGAAAAAGAAAGTTGAGCCTTTACTGAGTTTTGATTCAACCCAAATATTCCCTTCGTGCTGTTCAATAATTTTCTTGCAAATGGCCAATCCAATGCCGGTGCCGGCGAATTCTTGTTTCGTGTGGAGTCGTTGAAAGATGACGAATATGCGATCTGCATATTGTGGGTCAATACCAATTCCATTATCGCGGATTGCAAATTGCCAATAGTCATTGATTTTTGTTGCAGATATTTCAATCAGAGGAGGCTGTGGTCCATGATACTTCAAGCTGTTGCTAATTAAGTTTTGGAAGAGTTGTTCGATGTGAGTGGCATGAGCTTCAAGGGTTGGAAGCGCCCCAATCGTGAGTGTCGCGTGGCTCTCGGTAATGGCCGACTCCAAGGTGTTTTTTACGTTCTCCACTACGACTTGAAGATTGACTAATTCTGCAGATTGCCCTCCACGTGCGACACGAGAATACAGCAAGAGATCCTGGACGAGGGCTTGCATGCGCATGGCGCCGCTGACAATGGGGGTAAGGAGTTTTTCGAACTCCGCCGGTAATTGGTCTTTAGCACGTGCGCGCAATAATTCAGAGAAATTTCGAATTTTGCGTAATGGCTCTTGAAGGTCATGGGAGGCGACATAGGCAAATTGTTCTAATTCAGCATTCGATCGTTTCAGATCTTCAACGTGTTGTGCCAAGGCTTCCTCGTTCATTTTTTCATGCGTGATATCAAAATTGACACCAGTCATTCGTATGGCCTCTCCCGTTGTGTTGCGATTGATGCCGGCAAAGGCTTGAATATGGTGAATAGAGTGGTCTGGCCAAATTACTCGAAAGTGTGAGTGAAAGTGGGTTTGGCTTCGTAGAGATTCTTGGAGTTCTTCCTGGACACGTGCGCAATCATGGGGATGCAGTGCGTTTGCCCAGGTCTCATACGTGACGTGAACAGAATCTGCAGAAAGACCATACAGCGTATACATTCGTTGATCGAAGGTTAACTTGTCGTTGGTGATATCCCAGTCCCAGATGCCGATCTCGGCAGATTGTGTGGCAATCTGCAGACGCTCAGAGAGTTCTAAGATTTCATTTTGATATCGCTTTTGCTCGGTGATGTCACGAAATGTGACAACGGCCCCCTCAATCTTATTCTCATTATTACGAATTGAGGTACAGGTGTACTGGGCAGAAAAGTTAGTCTTGTCTTTTCGCCATAACACTTCATCTTCTACATGATAGACGGCTGCATCTTTGAGTGCTGTGCTCGTTGGGCAGTCTTCTTGTGGATAGGGCGATCCATCTCGCTTGGTGTGATGTATTGTGGAATGCATTGGGACGCCTAGAAGCTCTTCGGGAGCATATCCCAACATCTTTGCCGCCGCAACATTCACGAAAGTAGTATTTCCCTGACAATCGATTCCGTAAATTCCTTCACCGGCAGATTGGAGAATAAGTTCTTGGGTTCGATGAAGGTCCCGTAACTCTTTTTCTGCATGCTTTCGCTTACTAATATCAATGACGGATGCGAGGACATAGTCGCCTTGGTCGGTGATCAAGGGGTTGAGCCCAATTTCAACAGGAAACTCGGTCCCATCCTTGCGCAACCCAAAGAGGTCACGTCCACTACCCATGCTGCACGGTTCAGGGGCACGAAAGAAGGCGGTACGTTGTTTGGGATGATTTTGACGGAATCGTTCTGGGACGAGGGTATCAATGGAGCGATTGATTAGATCAGAATTCTTGTAGCCAAATTGTTCACAAAGTAAGGCATTTGCCAAGAGTATCATGCCAGTGCGATCAATTAAGACGATGCCACTGGGAGCAGCTTCAACAATCGTTCGAAAGCGTTTTTCGGCTATTTGAGCGGATCGACTGGCTATTCGTTCGAGGACTTGGAGCTGTAGTAATCGTTTGATACTCCATGCGAGAAGGACTAGCAGCGTTAAAAGGATGATGACCGATACTGCGAACTTCCATAAGATACGATGAGATGAGGACAGAATTTCATCGAGATCCCGATGAACTAAGATTCCCCAATGTAACGTTGATGCCAACCCACTGCCCTTCATTTGGCTATATCCGGTTAGGACCTCAATGTTTCTTCGCCGATGGCGTTCTTGAACAAACCCAACCTCTCCTTTCGCGACAGCCTGAGCAGACGGGACTTTCAGGGTTTGAAGATTGACTGACTCGAGTTTTTCGGGACTCGAATCGAATAACACCAGACCATCATTGCGAAGCAACTGCCATTCGAGCATCGATATGGTGTGGTATTGTTCACGCAAAACGGTAGTTTGTCGGTTGAATTCTGCCGCTAAATAATCAAGAGAAATGTACGCAAATATTCCTCTTCGAGAACCTGGTTCGGTGTTGCTGGCTGGTTTAATGATGCTGGCAATCATGAGTGCCAAGCCATCGCCTAAAATATTTCTGACCTTCACATCTTCGATGTAGATACCAGTTGACTGTTGAATCGCTTGAAATGCTGAATCGTGATTCATCATGATTCCAACGGTTGCCGGGATGGACGAAGCGATAACCTGTCCCTTTTCATCCGTGACACCAAGCCAGCTATAGGCTGGATAGATTTGTTGGAAGAGTTGTAAGTGTTGAGTGATGACGGCATGGTCACTGGTCGCCATTATCGGGGTATGAGCTAAGACGTTAATATCGGCTTGACGTTCAAATAAAATTCTGTCGAGTCGTTTTCCTAACGCTGAAGAAATCGTCGCTAACGCCTTTCCTTGCTCCGTCACGGTATTTTGCTGAACTACAGAGAATGTGACACCGCTGATAATGACGATCACGGCGATAATACTGCCGAACAGAATCGATAACCATAATTGGAGGCGATTTTGTGGAATGGGGTTATTTGGCTCAGAAGAAGGTGTCTCGATCGTCATAAGCTTCGTGATCTTGTTTCCTCAGAGTGTTGAACGGTCGCCGGTATTCCCAATGACTTACGCGACGTGGTTTCAATATGTATCAGTAATTGAGCAAATCCTGTACCAGCCTGGATTGATGACTTGTTCCTAGTTCGGTGTATGCGATGAATTTGACTAATAGATGGAGAGCCATCTGTCAGTCGAAAAACATAAAGACAGGAGAGAATGAAAGGTTATGAATGGTCGTCGAGGATAAAGAGCGGCTGACGAGTCATGATAAAGCGATAGATGAAACCTACATATTTTTGAAAGTATGAATACGTATGATCATAATGGGTTCTTTCTCATTTATCAACGAAAATTTTGTCGTGGGTTTTTTCCTTGCTTGTCGGTCATTGGATTACAACTATTGTTGTTTCATCAAGTTCCGGGCCATGCGTGGCGGCTGTCTTGATATTGAGTCGTTGGCCTGTTCGTGAGGACAAGGTGTAGGACCGTTCTGGGATCATTGTGAATACACCAGGTGTCCGCGGTCTAACCATCAGAGTGAAAGGATTGCGATATGGTGAATGGCAACGGTCGAATTAAAGGGAAAAGGTCTTGCCTCCTTGCGGCACCTTTTTCTCTAGTGGTAACATAAATCCGATAATGTTGATTGATTGAGGAGGACTCATATTTTTTATGGCGAATATTACATTACTTGTATCGAAAGCATGCAATGCTTGTCCTGCAGCGAAAACGCTGTGGAAGGGCATGAAGGTCAAGTATAGTTTTACCTATCGCGAGATCGAAATCGATACTGAAAATGGTAGAGAATTAGCTGAGCGACATTCTATTCGTGCAACACCGGCAACGATTTTGAATGGCAAGCTCACCTTCATTGGTGTTCCAACACGCCAAGCGGCAGAAAAAGCTCTCGCCGCGAAGATGAAACCAAAAGAGACGTAACGACAATGGCAGACACACATACAGAAGGCAGTCGACCATTTGGAATGGATGAAGATGATGAGGATTTTGAAATCCCCATTATCCCAGTCGTTGAGGCCGGCCCTCCACCAGAATGCCCGTTTTGTGGTGATCCAATGAAATTTAATGATGGAGATTGGGTGTGTAGTGATTGTAATGGTGAACTCGTTGGGCCAGAAACCGGGTAAGTGTCATTGTTGTTTGTCTCGCAATATCCTATGCTGTTTTGTGCAGGTTAAGAGAATCGACGATAGTTGCTTGTTTGTAGAGTTTTCCCTTTCACACATTTCCCGTCCCCGTATCATTATCTTCTTCTGACTTTAGACTTTTCCATATTGGTTGCACATGTTTCACCTTGTGACCGGACCATTCCAACCTGTTTTAGAACCATCTCTCGTCGAAGAGATTCGAAAACAGAAATCTGCCAATTCCTACACCCCTCTGGCCATTATCGTTCCATCAGAAGTTCTTCGTCGCCGTCTTCAGTGGCTGCTTTGTGTTGAGCAGGGGTTAGCCCTCTATGATGTGCACTTTCTCACGTTTCATCAGTTAGCGCTTCGCTTGTATGATGAGCTGATTCCGCAGGTCCCATCTACTACTGAAGCGCCAGCCTTTCGATTGATCTCAGAGTTCACATTTCGACAGTATCTAGAGTTCATACTGAGATCTCAACAGGCAGACTTGCTGCCGGCGAGTGAATTGAATCTGTCGCCCGGTTTGTGTGTCGCGTTGTGGTCGACAATCCGTGACCTCAAAGATGCAATGATTCCTCCGTCCGTGATCCGGCAAGCTGTTGATGAAGGCCTTTTTGAATCCGGGGGAGATGACGGACTCAGAACGTTATGTTCACTGTATGAAGCCATGGCTGTCATGACACAGCGATTACAGGTTGGCGGCCCGGATGATCTGACGTCATTGGTGATCCCGCATGTTCCGCATTCTGCATTTCTGGCTCGACTCACGCGTATCTACTACTACGGTTTTTATGATCTCACACAAATTCAACTGTCGTTTTTTGAGACGGTGACTCAATTCGCAGATGTCAGTGTCTATTTCCCCTGTATTGATGATCCGGCTTTTGCGTTTGCTCGACGATTTCATGATCGTCATTTGTTGGCAGGGGCTGTCCGCGGTGAGACATCTGAATTGTCAGCACATTCTGTATTTACACAATCTCAAAGTCCGATGGGTCGTCGGTCGGTCAAAGTGATGAATGCGGTTGGAGCGGAAGATGAACTAACGCTGGCCTGTAAAGAAATCCTAAATTTGAGGGAACTTCATGGATATCGGTTTGAAGACATCGGCCTTGTGACTCGTTCGCTGGAGGCCTATCAATCCATGCTCAACCGTCTCTTTGAACAACATCGAATTCCGTTTACGTCGTCAGCTGTACAGCCAATTATTCACGAGCCGGGGATCAAACTTCTTCTACAACTCGCTGACCTGCCTGTCAATCGATTTCCTGCCAGTGACATGATCGATGTGCTCAGGTCTCCACACTATCAGGTCGGCTGTGGCAAGCAGGCACAATCGTTATGGCATTCAGATCGGTGGGATGAAATTATTCACACGTTAGGAATTGTGCGTGGAATAGAGCAATGGGCGAGGTTCTCGACTATCGTAGAGAGGGCTGCCTGTCATGTTGATGACGGTGGGTTCGTAAAAAATAGCACATTGTCTTCACCTATTTTTCTTGCCTCGGCACGCGAATTAGACCGGCTGGCACAGGAACTCATCGATGATTGTGGGGCATTACCATCGCTGGGACATGTCGCGGAACTGACTGAAGCGTACAAGCAGTTGATTGAAAAGCACTTGTCATTATCAATCCGGGGTGATGCGGGGCAACCTGGTTTTGCAACCGTTTCCGATGAGTCCCTGGCTGAATCAATTCAACATATTTTTGAGCTACTTAAACAGCTTGATGGGGTTCAAGAGACGATCACGTGGGCAGAATGGACTCAGGTTTTACAACGTGTCATTCAGGAATGTTCGCAACCTCTTGCTCCGGGGCCGTATCGCGGCGTTCGTGTACTTGATGCAATGGCGGCTCGTGGGTTGCTATTTCGTGCCGTGATTATTTTGGGTCTCAATGAAAAAGTTTTTCCACGGTATATCCGAGAAGATGCTTTTTTGCGAGATGAACACAGAAGAGTCTTGGCTGAAACATTAGGGTATAAAATCGATGAAAAACATGCAGGTTATGACGAAGAACGACTGTTGTTTGCACTTGTTCATCGGGCTGCACAGGACCGACTCTATCTTTCCTACCAACGTGCGGATGAGGAGGGGCGTCCATTAGCTCCATCCTTATTCCTTCGGGAACTGGCACGATACGAGAGTTTGGACCATCCTGTTCCGGAGTGGTCACTTGCCAGACGGTTTTCAGATAGGCTGGAGGATCACCTTTTTCGAGACAGCATCCTCACACGTGAGGAACTTGCCCTGAAACTCATTCAACAAGGACGTGATCCTTCTGTACTTCTTGATCACGCGGACCGGAACTCGTTGATCTTTCAACAAGGAATGTTTGCGATCGCTGCCATTGAACGTCCCATGACCATGCCCGGTGTCCATGATGGCATAGTTGGGCCTATCGATGCACATTGGCAGCGTTTGACGGTTCAAGGTATCTCGCCGACTTCTCTTGAGCACTATGCTCAATGTCCCTTTCGCTATTATGCCTCTCACCTTCTTGGAATGAATGATCGGCGAAATCGCAAGACCGAAGAATTGCCGGTTTCGGTTATGGGACTTCTCTATCATGCCGTGTTGCAAAAGGTCTATGCGCAATTCATTCAAGATGGATGGCCAGATCAACAGTCATCCTCACATTCCACGCGGTCCCTCATTGCTGTGCTCATCGATGAGGTGTTGACGTCACATGCGGCGACAGGCTTCACGGGGTATTGGCTAATGTGGCAGCTTTTCAAGGATGTCATCAACGAATTAGTGATGGAAGAAATTGACACGAGTCAACAGGAATATTTGATCAGTGGGTTTCGTCCATTTGCTGTTGAAGTGAAGGCTGAAGGGCATGTTGATCTGTCGGATCCCAAGTTGAATTCGCTTAAGATCCATGGCCGGTTAGATCGGGTGGATCGTCACCAGACGGCTGAAACCTTTCGTATCGTCGACTATAAATTGAAAGTCAGTTCACAGCGACAGCCCCAAGAGAGAGACTTACTGGCTTCAGGAATTAGAGGGTACGCTCTTCAGCCTCCTTTGTATTCATTAATGTCTGTCTTGAATATTCACGATGATACGGCTGAATCTCTCCAGCCCTTTCGACCGGAATCTGTCGAGTTTGTCTATCTGGCGCCCAATCGAGAAATTTCGGTAGCCCGCGCGGTGTTTGACCGAGCGTCATGGATTTCAAATGCAGGACAACAACTTCACAAAACACTGTTGACCCTTGTTCATGGAATTCGCGAGGGCGAATATTTCATCCTTCCTGGTGAGTATTGCAAACATTGCCCGGTATCGACTGCCTGCCGGCGGTTCCATGAGACGACGTGGATTCGGTCGTATCGATCGAGTCAGACCAAACAGATTCGTCAAATGAGAAAGCAAGAGATTCTCCGTGATTGATTCTTCAACGATTTCAGATTTTTCCGTTCGTCGTTTGGCGGAGAGCAACTTTGAGCAAAATGTGGTGGTGGTGGCCGGTGCAGGTACGGGGAAGACGACGCTCTTAGTGAATCGGTTGTTGTCAGCGTTGTTGCGAGAGCCGAATCCCATTCCAATCACCAAAATTGTTGCTCTCACGTTTACAAACAAGGCGGCGACAGAAATGAGGATGCGTCTTCGAGACCAACTGATTGATCTCGTGAATTGGGATCAGGCAGAAAGTGAGTCTGCCCTTGTTCATAGTCAAATGTTGCGATATCAGGAAAGTTTTCGGCTTTCGTCCAATGAGATAGTCGCGCGAGCTCAAGCCGCATTAGAGGATGTGGAACACGCACAGATTGGGACTTTGCATAGTTTTGCCGCACACCTTCTTCGACTGAATCCCTTAGAAAGTGGGGTGCCGCCAAACTTTCACGAAGATGATGGTTCTCGATTCAATGAATATTTCACGCGTGAATGGGATGCATGGATTGATGATGAACTTGGACAATCTGGAACGCAGCATGAACGATGGAGAACGCTTCTTCCACGTATCCCGCTTGGGTCTTTTCGTGAGTTGGCATTTAATCTTTCACTTGATACGTCTTCGCTTGATCTGTTGTTGGAACAAACGAAATCGACTGAGGTTTCAGGCCGTCTTCGTGAGTGGTTCAGTTCGCAACGCGATTGTGCGAAAATGCTGTTGACATCGTATGCCGCACCCAAACCACGAAAAGTTGAACGAGCACTGGCTGTTGCAGAACAGGTGTTGACTGTTCTTCTTGAGCAGGGGGTGGATGGTGTGAAGACCTTTGGCAATACAGACAAGGACCTGTTGTCTGCCAATTTAGGGAAAATGCCGCAGGGTTGGCTGGAAGAAGATTTTTCCAACGCCCGTGCCTTGATTCGTCTCGCGCAATCAATCTTTGCGGTTGACCACTCGCTCATTCACGACCTTCTTGAGACCTTGATCCCTTTCGTGGCGAATGTTCAACAGCAATTTATCAATGATGGATGGATAACCTTTCAGGAACTCTTAATCCGTGCTCGAGCGTTACTTCGTGATTATCCTGCCGTGCGTGAACGTCTCAAACACGAGTATCATGCGATCTTAGTAGATGAATTTCAGGATACTGATCCGATTCAATATGAAATCGTGTTGTATTTGTGTGAAACACGAGACGCCTGTGCATCGGATTGGCGGTCCGTTCAGTTGACTCCTGGAAAACTCTTTATCGTTGGCGATCCCAAACAATCCATTTATACCTTTCGTGGTGCTGATCTTGAGGCGTTTGATCATGTCCTTGGAAAAGTCTTGAGTGACGGAGGTGTCGTGTATGAGTTAACGACTAATTTTCGTAGTCATGGTCAGATCCTCACTGTGGTGAATGATGTGTTTGATCGGTTGTTCCAACCACGGGAACATATACAGCCAGGAAATATTCCGTTGACGCTATTTTCGTATCGTCACGATATGCTTCACTCACCAGGAGTAGAACTCCGTCTTGTTCAGACCGAGGAAGAACAAGAGGATGTTGATGCTTCTACGGTGACTCGGCTGGAAGCGGAGCAACTGGCTCGTTGGATGAAAGAAGAATTACTGACAGGTGAAGTGACCATAGAAACCGCAGGAACGTCTGGGCCTGTGAGGCCCGGACATATTGGGTTGTTATTTCGAAAGCTCACCCAGGCTCACGTGTATCTTGAAGCCTTGCAACGACATGGAATTCCCTATATTACGGATGGTGAAAAACATTTTTATCGAAGACCGGAAGTTATTGATTTGATTAACGTGCTCCGTGTACTTGATCAACCGGGCGATGCCATTGGGATGCTCGGAATTCTACGCTCTCCCATTGGAGGGTTGAATGATCGAGAGGTCTACGATCTGCGACAATTGAATGCGTTTGATTGCCGTGATTCCGCACAACTTGATCGGTGGGAGGGTTCTCAAAAACAGACGATCAAGCAGCTCTATGGCACGCTTGCTAACTTGCATGAACAGGCATTTCTGTATCCACTGGGGCAGGCCCTCGACCTCATCTTCACTCGCTTACCAGTCCTTGAACTGGCGATGGCGTCCCGGCATGGAGAGCAGGCTGTGGCGAATCTACAAAAAATTCGATCAATGGCAATGGATATGGAGGATCGACCTTCTCTGACGCTCTCAGGATTTGTGAAGCTGCTCGTGACTAGATTACATGAGCAGCCGAGTGAGGCAGAACGGTCGCTTGCCGAAGAATCCCTTGATGCGGTTCGAGTTTTGACGATTCATAAGGCGAAAGGGCTGGAGTTTCCCATTGTCATTTTGCCTGGATTTCATCATGGTTCCCAGGCAGGCTCTGATGGCCCATCAGTCTCGTGTGATTGGGCAACGGAAGTTGTTGGAGTGTCTATTGGATCATATACGTCATTAGGGCGAGTGCTGACCAAAGAGAAGATGCGGATCAAAGAAGAAGCTGAACAGCGGCGTTTGTTGTATGTTGCCATGACTCGGGCGCGAGAACGTTTGGTGTTGTCTGGTGGGGCTCTTAAACGGCAGGCGGCGGGAACCTTTCTTCGTCTTCTTCAAGAAGTCACGACCGATACCGTGGGGAGTCATGATTGTGAACATCTGACTCTTCGTTCAACATCTATTCCTCAGACATTTATCGCGTCATCTGATGCGCAGGAGGCTAAGGCAGGTCCGATGACTTACGAATTAACAGATCCGATGACTCTGGAGCCTTGGTTTCAGAGTTGGACGGTACGAGACGGTGCGTGGAAAGAACATATCTCAAGCCCAACCTATCTTACGCCAACGTCTCGCAAGAATTTTGGGGCACACATGGAGAAATCTGAGGATATAGAAAGCAGGCGTCGTGGACGAGGGACGTTAGTCGGGAGCCTCACTCACCGTGTACTCCAACAATGGGACTTTTCTCATAATCATCATAGGCTCAAACGGCAGGTTGTCGAAGTGTGTACGCGGGATATTCTTGACGATTGGGAGAAGAAGCGAGATGACATTCAAGGTGAGGTGTATGAAATGTTAAAGACGTTTTTTTCCTCTCCCGTCTATGAGGTGCTTCAGCGCGCCACCATAGTAGGTCGTGAAGTCCCATTTACCATTCCCTGGGATTGCGTGCGGAACTCTGAAATGGCTATAACTGACACGACATGTGTGATGGAAGGGGTCATTGATCTTGTGTATGAACTCGACCAGCAGATTGGAATTGTTGATTATAAAACTGATCGCATAGAAGAGAAGGATATTCCTGTCCGTATGCGATCCTATCAAGAGCAAGCAGCGATTTATAAACATGCGGCCCGACAGTGTTTGGGATTGCATGAGGTGCAATGTCAATTTATTTTTTTACGTCTTGGGCAAATGGTTCACGTCTAAGAATGCGCAGAAAGAAGAGGTGTCAAATGAATGCGAAGCAGATTGGATTGTTGATGATCATCATCGGAGGCCTGGTGAGCGGGCCTGGCTGTACGAGTCAACCTGATCCGATGCCTCAACGGGTGTTGGATGCCCCAAGCGGCACACATCCAACGGCTTTAACGTCAATCAATAAGGGTAATCTACGATTTTCTGAAGGACAGTGGGAAGCCGCAATCGTGGAGTTTGAGCAAGCTGTGCACGCTGATCCAGAATTAGCGGAAGCGCACTACAATCTGGCTCTGGCTTTAGAGCGGCTCGGAGATCCAGAACGAGCAAGAAAGCATTATATTGAGGCCGCCAATCTTGCTCCAGGGAATAAGGTCATCTGGAATTCTCCTCCGTTACGTCGTTACGGCAATGTCCCTGATAAACCAAGGGAGAATACGACGGCTCCCGTACTGCCAGGTATTGGTGGAGGCGGAGGAATTGGTGGATATGGCGGAGTAGGCAGTTGATGATGGTGTTATAGCGAATCCAGTTGCTTTCAAGCTGATAGGCTTGGACGCGATAGGCTGGAAGGCCTTGCATTCTTCACAGATTTTCAACGTCGATCGTTCAATCAGCCATTTCACATACGGTTTAAATGTGTCCAAGTCCAGTTGAGGAAAAGGAAGCCTAGGCGACGATTGTTGTATGCCTCTCACAGGGATGGAGTGGTTGCCACATGGTGAGAACGGTTTGTCTCTGGAGTGTTTAATGAAAAGTCGTCTAGACTGCGCCTCAAGCACCGGTAATTATTTGAAACGGCTATAAGCCGTCTTTGATGTCCAGTATCCTCTGAGTAACATGATTGTCCCTATCAGAATCATGGGGAGACACAACAGTTG
This sequence comes from Nitrospirales bacterium, assembly GCA_021603905.1. GTDB lineage: Bacteria > Nitrospirota > Nitrospiria > Nitrospirales > UBA8639 > JAGQKC01. The sequence continues at coordinate 13,753 of BQIU01000045.1, read as the reverse complement.
GCCCATAGTCAATGTATTGAAGAGGAATCCGATGTGGCTATCTGGTTGACGAAACTGTTCGATAAAGAATCTCGCGAATCCATAGCCAATTAAAAAACTCCAGAAGATTGTGCCGGGAGGTGTTTGCCGCCGATTGATCACGGTGAGTATCAAAAACAATAAGAGACCTTCGAGCAGAGCTTCGTACAGTTGAGATGGGTGTCGACAGGCAGGTCCACCTTGTGGAAAGACCATGCACCATGAGACATCCGTTGCCCGTCCATACAATTCCCCATTAATAAAGTTTCCCAACCTTCCAAATCCTAACCCAATAGGTACAGCTCCTGCCGCCAGGTCGGCAATGGATAATAGCGGAAATCCTCGGCGGTGACTAAATATCCAAAGCGCGACACAGGTACCGACAAGACCGCCATGAAAAGACATGCCGCCTTCCCATACGGCCAAAATTTTCAGGGGGTTCTCTATGTAAAAAGCTGGATTGTAGAATAGGATGTAGCCTAATCGTCCTCCGAGAAAGACGCCAAATGCGGCAAAGACGATGAGGTCAGAAAGTTGTTCGGCTGATAAGGAAAGGTTTTTATGTGAGGCTCGTGATTTGATGAGAAAGTAGGCGGCCCCGAGCCCAAGAAGGTACATGAGGCCGTACCAACGAAATGCTAATGGTCCAAGCCGAAAAAAAACGGGGTCAATTTCCGGGTAAGGGATGGCGAACACATACTCCATTACAAATAAATTCCTTTTCGTGATAAGGGAAAATCAACAATGTTTTCATTAGCTCGATTGTCTCGCAACGAATAATACGAAGCGTATTCAAAGGCATTCTGCCATGGTCTGCATAGTAGGTATGACGAAAATGGATTGCAAGGGCGACATACGCTCGCAACGCGAGTGCAGAGTTGTGGGGGATCGGATGAGCCTAAAAAGGCATTGTAAGATTTTCGCTTCCCTAAGTCCTGCAATCGTTATTTTTTGATGAACCTGTGCCTGTTAGAAATCGAAGCGCAGAGCTAGTCTTTGCTTACATAGAGGTCCAAACTATAAATTTTATGTGTTGATTCCTCATGCGCGATAGAAGGCCAGATAGAAATTCCTGGGTACTTTTGAAATTATAGATGGGGATTATTTTGAAAATGCACAAGGCATGATTGGGATAAGAATTTCAAGTAAATATATGATCACGCAAGAATCACAATGATAATTTATAATATATCGAGCAAGTAAGAACGTAGAGTTATTCGACTTTATTGCCTTAGATAGGAGATTAACGAGACCGCGCGATGAGACATTGACGTATTGGCATGATCGAGGGCAAATAATAGTCTTTTAAATCAAAGGGTTAACCCAGGTAATGATAAGGAAACACAATTACTTTATAATATTCTACATAATGCGGCGAACTCGCAACTTTCGCTTTCATATTTTTCAACGAATCTCATACGAAGTCAGGAGCATAAAATGGAATGTCCACGGTGTAAAGGCGTTATGGTGAGCGATAGATTTGAGGATGTTGCAGATGATACAGGTGCATTAAAGTTTTCAGGGTGGCGCTGTATTCTCTGCGGAGAAATTTTGGATCCTGTCATTTCTGCTAACCGACAATGTCATCACGAACCGCTACTTGGTCGGTCGCGAAAAAAGTTTGCCACACAACTTGGATGATCCCAATGCCAGCCCGTAATGCCCGTCAATTCATTCATTGAAGGTCGTGCCCTGCTACATCGTCTACTCGTGTCCTGAAGTCACTGACACAGGGAGATGATAATTGCTACTTTCCCGCCCTCGCCACGTGAGGCGCGGGTGTCATTCTATAAACGATTTTTCGAGTAAAGGGAGTCTAAACGCATGTCTGAAGAAAGTTCGAAATCCAGTGAACCATCAGTTGATTCAACCGCACCGATAGATAATCCTATTCCAGGGGTGAAGCATGTGATTGCTGTGAGCAGCGGAAAGGGCGGGGTTGGGAAATCGACCGTCACGGCTAATTTAGCGGTGGCTTTAAGTTTAGCCGGTCAAAAAGTTGGGTTGATGGATGCTGATATTTATGGTCCGAATATTCCTACCATGATGGGCATTACTCAGCCTCCGGGAAAGGATGATAAAAAAATACTTCCAGCAGAAGGCTATGGCGTCAAAGTCATCTCCATGGGGTTTTTTGTTCCAGAAGAAACGCCGGTGGTATGGCGAGGTCCGATGGTTCACTCAGCGATCCAGCAATTTTTTCGTGATGTCGTGTGGGGAGAGTTGGATTATTTACTCATTGATTTGCCGCCGGGCACCGGAGATGTGCAGTTGACGTTGGCGCAGCTCGTTCCAATGACCGGTGCGATTACCGTGACCACTCCGCAGGAGGTTGCCCTGCAGGATGTGCGTAAAGGCATTGTCATGTTTCAAAAAGTGAATGTGCCTATCTTGGGAGTGATTGAAAATATGAGTTATTATGTGTGCGGACATTGCGGTGAACGAACAGACATTTTTTCACATGGTGGTGGGGAGCAGGCGGCTCGAAAGTTTGAAGTTCCCTTCCTCGGGAGTATTCCGCTGGATCCTGAGATTCGTCATAGCGGAGATGTGGGCAAACCAATCGTGATCGCCAACCCTTCATCGCCACAAACGGAAGCGTTGAAGGCGATCGCGGCAACGCTGATTGAGAAAACCATGCGCTCTTCATCTGATGATCAGGAAGGGGCCCCATCGATCTCAAGCTTGTTGCAAAAAATTAAAAAGCCATTGGACAAGAAGTAATTTTTGCCATTCTCTGAAACTGTCAGGAGGAAGCGTAATGGGTGACCTTATCTCAATTGCAAAAACGGAACAGATTTCTCCAGGAAGCGGGTTTGTCGCAGAAGTTCAGGATAAAAGTTTTGCCGTATTTAATCTTGAGGGATCGTACCGTGTGATCGATAATACATGTCTCCATCGCGGAGGTCCGTTAGGCGATGGTGATTTGGCTGGAGAGATTGTGACTTGTCCATGGCATGGGTGGGAATATAATGTGAAAACGGGAGCCTGTACGAATAACCCTGCCGCGTGCGTAAAAACCTATGAAGTCATTGTTGATGGCTCAGACATCAAAATTGAAGTGTAAGGAGAAATAGTCAACGGTTTCAACGCGTCTTCTGCTGAACCTCATGTCCAGACATATGATCTGTTCCGTGTTGCGCTGTTGTTCTTCCATGTCGTGTGACCCGATGCAGGACTTCACGGAGCTCGCCTAACTGAAAAGGTTTTGCGACCATTCCAAGAAATCCAAATGCGGTATACCGTGAGAGCAGAGAGTCGTTACAGTATCCACTGGCAACGATGGCTCGAATCTCAGGGTCGATCTGCCGAAGTTTTTCCAACGTGTCTTTCCCCCCTAATCCTCCTGGAACCGTTAGATCGAGAATGACGGCAGAATAACCTTGCTGCGTGGATTTGGCTTGTTGGTAGCGAATGATCGCATTATCACCATCTGGAACGCTTTCGACTTCATAGCCAAGGTGATTAAGCATTTCTTCCAACAGCAAGCGGACAGAATCATCATCATCCATGACAAGAATTTTTCCTGCTCCCATTATCGAGGGGGGTACGGTCATGTCGTCTGTGTTCTCTTGGCTTGACGAAGCCGGTAAATACACCCGTAGTTGGGTTCCTTGACCCAACTCGGATGACACTGTCATCGTGCCTCCATGATTTTTTGTCACAGAATAGGCAGTGGAAAGACCTAGGCCGCTTCCTGATTGTTTTGTTGTGAAATATGGGTCGAAAATTTGAGTCAGATAATCTGCAGGGATTCCAATTCCTTGATCTTCCACGACGATTTGTACATAGCGTCCATAAGGTATGGCGATCTTGTGCTCAATGTCGTTCGGACGAAAAACGACATTTTTAGCCCGGATGGTCACCATGCCTCCTCTCGGCATGGCTTGATGCGCGTTGAGAACCAAATTATGGATAACATGACTGAGTTGTTTTCTGTCTGCGTCAACCTTCCACAGATCGACGGGGAGATCAACGTGGCATCGACTTTTTGTCCCCCGTAAGGCAAAGGTCGATGATTCGGTCATCATTGGTTCGAGATTAATGGGTTTTTTGACTGGTGCCCCGCCTTGCGCAAATGTGAGCAGTTGTTGTGTGAGACTTTTTGCTCGAAGTGAAGCTTGCTCGGCTTCTGAAAGGTACCCGTAGGATTCGGTCCGAGGGTTGAGTGAAACCTTTGATAGAGAGATGTTCCCAAGAATACTCGTGAGCAAGTTATTGAAGTCATGCGCAATGCCGCCAGCCAAAATCCCGAGAGATTCGAGTTTGCTGGCTTTTAACAATTCTTGATCAACACGAATGCGGTCTGTCATATCGCGAAGTACAAGCACAACGCCGAGTAGGGTTTTATCATGTCGTTGAATTGGCGCGGTGCTCGTCGCGACGGTACGTTCGACTCCGTCTCGGGAAAACAGGAGTCGGTGTTGGATCGGATGAAGCGTTTTCCCAGTATCAAGGACTTCCTGAACGGGGTTTTCCCTAAATGTCATATTATGTTGCTGGACGAGATTGATCACCTTTTCAACTGGCTGGCGAATCGCTTCGAGTTGTGTCCACCCTGTCTGTGTTTCTGCGACATGGTTCATGGACGTAATGCGTCCGCTCGTATCCGTGGTGATCACTCCCTCGGCAATGGAGGCTAAGGTGATAGCCAGACGCTCGCGTTCCGTATTTAATTCTTCTTCAGCAGCTAAGAGACGACTCTCCCGTCGAAGCTGTTCATAGGTATGAATGACAACGGATGGGAGCAATTCAAGGAACATGTCGTCTTTGATGACATAATCGCGTGCACCACATTTCATCATTTTTACCGCAAGCCGTTCATTGCCATGTCCAGTCACGACAATAAAGGGCGGTAATTGTTGGTGTTCTTCCAGAGACTGAATGAGGTCGGCTCCATGACTATCTGTGAGTTGGAGGTCGAGGAGCATGAGGTCGGCGTGCTGTCGGGAAATCCATGTAAGGGCTTCAGCGCAACTTTGAGCGATGATGGTGGTAAAACCTTCTCGATGCAGATATTTTTGAATGAGCGTATTGAGACCGAGATTGTCTTCGACCACCAGAATCGTAAATGCCTGTCGATCGGTATTCATGCACGTGCTCCTTCCGAGTCAAAAGTTACCGAACGGTTGCGGCTGTCCGACAACCAGGGACGTCAACATGGAATCGTGATTTACGAAAGTGATGAATTCAGAAGGATTGCAGCAGAAGAAGAGGGAAGTATTTTCGAAGTTTTAAAAAAATGATGTTCGAGGGAAATACCGTCGTCTTTTTTCTCCTTGCTCAATGAATCGACGTTGTTCTATTCAATAACCCAACATTTTAAGATTAAAAGACGATATTAGCTGATCAATTCACCTGATTCAAGAGTCAATCGTTAGGGTTCAGATACTTTGTCTCTCGAGCGTGAGGCTGATCCGATATGATTCTTCGTGGGTATCCTCACGCCAGAGGCTGTCGCTTTGTTCAAACAACAAGTGGAGTCGATGATCATGCAATCAGTAGGTTGTGAACGGTAGCAGTAAGATATGGAGTGGGTATCTCGTTTGTTGTGACATGCATGTTGTATGTGGAGGAATAGGCGATAGTGATGCCTCAGGGAATGTTGAAGGCATGGAACGTTTCTTGTTCAAGCGGCCGTTTCGATCCTGTTAGTCGTCAGAGCCTGTGCAACACCGTCGACCCGCAAGGCCGTCAATCGTGTTGGTTCGGTGACGGTCCGTACGCATTCGTGGTTCGCTGGCGTCATGAATTGCTGGGATTCTTGTTGCGACTGAGTAGCGTCATTTCACAGTTTCCTGTTACCATCAGCCTAAACCCCCGTTTATGACATGTGGTTGCGTTTGAATTTGTATGGCGATTAAACGATTACTGCTCTTCATTCCTGTTGTTCTTACCGCTTTTCTTCTTCAATCATACTTCTGGGTTCCGACATACGAAAATCAAGCTTCCGGGAATCCCAACCGTCTTCTTACATATATTGAAGGGTCGGCTGCTGATGCCAAAATTCTCAACCCCATTTTAAATGCCGATCTTCCAAGTGCCATTATTACGAATCATATGTTTGAAGGACTGTTAGACCTGGATGAAGATTTACAGTTACGAGGCCGCTTAGCGACGGATTGGGCCATTACGGAAAAAGCCTATTTACTGGTTCGCGATCCATACCGGTTTCCTGATGGAACATCTGTCACTGGTCAGGAATTGGTACGCCGATTGACGCGACACCTTGATCATGACTCTCTTGTTGATGTCCGTTCACATGTCATCTCTATCCGTCTCTTGCCTCCTGCAGAACGGACTGAAGTCGTGTCGCTAGTGGTGAAGGATGATGACGGGAATCCGTCGATTGAAAGCATGTCCGTATCAATCAATGTTCCTGAACGCATTGAATTTGTGTTGAATCATGTTGATCAAGATTTCTTTCGATATGTGGCCCCGGTCGTTGGTGATTCGTATTGGGACGATGTGCCGTATACGCAGTATGTCTCGCTCAAGTCTGACGTGTCTCCAGAACTCAAACTCAAAGTCGAGCGAAAATTCCCGGAATTGTTGCCTGTCAGTGAGCATAATCCGCATATTCTCTTTCATCTTCGACAAGGGGTGCGTTTTCATGATGGGCATGAGTTTGACGCGGGTGATGTGAAATTTACGTATGATGCCATTATGGATTCAAAAAATTTGTCGCCGCGGACATCAAATTTTGAACCCATCAAGTCGGTGGACGTCGTTGATGCGCATACAGTCAAAGTCGTCTATAAACGCCTCTATTCACCGGCGATTGATGCCTGGACCATGGGGATTTTACCGGAACATCTACTCAATCAAGAGGCCATGAATCAGGAAATGCAGGAGCGTGGATTGTCAAAAGAGGCTCAAGAAAATTTCGGTATGCGCGACAGTCTCTTTAATCGACAGCCGATCGGAAGCGGCCGTTTTCAGTTTGTTGATTGGCAAGGGGATGAATTTATCCAGCTTCGGCGATTTGAATCCTATTGGGAAGGGCCGGCTGAATATCATGAATACTATATGCGAGTCATTCCCGACCTGTTGACGCAGGAAATGGAATTTTTGTCCGGGGCAATTGACTATTACGTCGCTCAACCTCATCAAGTGGCGCGATATAAAGATGCGCCTTCGTATCAGTCATTTTCCAGTATGGGGTTTGCCTATACTTATATTGGCTATAATAACCGCAAGCCCTTATTTGCCGATGCGAAGGTTCGGCGCGCCTTGGGCATGGCCGTGAACGTGAAGGATTTTTTGAAGTATGTTGTGTATGGAGAAGGCAAGAGGACGACTGGGCCGTATTCTCAAAATACCGAATGGTATGACCAGACCATTGAACCGCTTCCTTATAATCCCCAACGAGCCTTAGAGTTGTTTGAGGAGATGGGATGGCGGAAGAATGCCGATGGGTGGTTAGAAAAAGATGGAAAGCTCTTTGAATTTAATCTGATCACCAACAGCGGCAATCCCATTCGACAAAATATTATGACCATTGTCCAAAACGCTTGGAAAAAAATCGGTGTGAAATGTCGCACCCAATATTTTGAATGGACGGTGTTTTTAAAAGATTTTGTGAATACGGGGCAGTTTGATGCCGTGGTCTTGGGGTGGAGCATGGATATCAATCCTGACCTCTATCAGATCTGGCATTCTAGTCAAGCTGGGCCGCAACAACTGAATTTTGTGGGATATAGCAATCCTCGTGCTGATGAGCTGATTGTGCGCATTCGACAGGAATATCATCGAGACCGTCAGCGGGAGTTCGCTCATCAATTGCATCAAATCATTCATGATGATCAACCCTATACCTTTTTGTATGCCCCGCTCACGACGCTTGTTCTTGATAAGAAAATCGTTCTCGTTGATAAAGGTGACAGCGGGGCAGAGACCTACTCGAAAATCTATCCAACTAAAACTGGCGACGTTTCGGTGTATTTTCACAAGTGGAGGAAGCTCGCGTTCACTCCAAATTTTTAAATGAAATGATGGGGGAACACCAATCCCTCGGATTTTTCTGACATCATGGCGATGAGATCTCATTCAACATAAGATCATGTGGGCTTTCATTACACGCAATGTGCTACAGCGCCTTGTGCTACTCGTAATTGTGTCGATCGTGGCGCATTCCGTCATTCATCTCGCCCCAGGAGAACCAAGCGAAGTGGATCCTGCCAATCCAAGAATGAAACCTGAGGACATTGCAAGGATTCGAGCGGCCTTTCACTTAGATGATCCGCTTTATCTTCAATATGCTTACTGGGTCCAAGACTTAGTGAATGGTGAACTGAAGTCCTTCAAAGATAGCCAGCCTGTTTTGCCAAAAATCTGGCATCGTTTTTTGAATTCCCTGCCGCTCTTTATCTGTGCCACGCTGCTGATTTGGACGTTTGCTTTTCCGACGGGTATCTACGCGGCAATGCGGCGTGGGGCGGTGTACGATCGATCAAGTACGTTTGTGGCCTATGCCCTGATTTCCGTTCCAGGGTTTTTCTTGTCCTATATGATGATTCTCTGGATTGTGGAAGTCTTTGGCGTTCCCGTCATCGGGATGAAAACCTTTGGGATGGAGGATGCCCAACCGGCGTTTCGTCTGATGGATCGCGTCTGGCATTTGGTCGTGCCATCGCTGATGTCGGCGGTCTTGGGCGTGGCGGTACTGTCCCGGTATGTCCGGTCTCAAATGTTAGAAGTCATTAGTCAAGACTATGTCAGGACTGCCCGGGCCAAAGGGTTGGAAGAAGATGCCGTGGTCTATGGACATGCCTTACGGAATGCCTTACTGCCCTTTGTCACGATGTTTGGATTATTGCTCCCTGGTCTGATTGGTGGATCGGTAATTTTTGAACAGATTTTTGCGTGGCCAGGATTAGGGCGCCTTGGATACGAAGCGATTCTTGCCAGAGACTTTCCGGTTATTTTAACGATCAATTTCATTGCAGCTGTGCTGACCCTTGCGGGTACGCTCTTGTCAGATATTTTATACGCCGTGGTGGATCCGCGAATTCGACTGCAGTAAGGCTATGCTTATCATCTGTCTTGTGACCGTTGATTAGGGTTGTATGAATGATCAGGCGCTCAATACTGGTATGGCGGCCTTAGAAGACGAACCGCTTCTTCCGCATGAAACACCATGGGAAGAATTCGTTCGAATTTTTAAAAAAGATCATATGGCCGTCGCTGGTGGAATCATTTTAGCGTTCCTGCTCATTGCTGCGGTTGCGGGAAAGGTCCTGACAGAGTGGATTGTAGTCTTTGATGCTGAAGTCGTTCGACTGCCTGATAAGTTTCAGCCGCCTTTGTCTCCTCCCTCTGCGGAAGTCGTGTCGTTACACGAACAGCCGGTGTTCGGAGTGTATGTCTTCGGGACCGATGAATTAGGGCGTGATGTATTTTCTCGCATGCTGCAGGGTTCGTTTGTCTCCTTATCCATCGGATTTATCGCGGTGGGCATTTCCGTCTGTATTGGTATTCTGTTCGGAGGATTGGCCGGCTACTATGGACAGGTTAAGCTATGGTTTATTTCCGTGGATACGCTCATCATGCGCTTTACGGATGTCATGCTGTGTTTTCCCGCGTTCTTTTTGATTTTGACTGTCGTCGCCTTACTGCCGCCCAGCATTTACAATATTATGATTGTCATTGGCTTGACCAGTTGGATGGGGACTTGCCGGTTTGTCCGTGCTGAATTTTTGTCATTACGGGAACAGGACTTTGTGACAGCCGCCCATGCTCTCGGGTTGCCGGAAAAACGTATCATTTTCAGGCACATGGTTCCGAATGCGATTGCCCCAGTCCTGGTGTCGGCGACCATTGGCGTTGCGACAGCCATATTGACGGAGTCGGCGCTCAGTTTCTTAGGTTTTGGCGTGCAGCCGCCCTTTGCGACGTGGGGCAATATTCTGTCCGGCGGGAAGGGATTTATTTTTGATGCACCGTGGCTGTTTTTTATCCCAGGGATTGCCATTTTTGTCGTGGTGCTGGCGTTTAATTTAGTCGGAGAAGGTCTCCGTGAAGCGATGAATCCGAAACTTCGAAGTCGCTAATGATTCCTATGCCTCAACCGCTTCTAGAATTAACCAATCTTTCGACCTCGTTCTTTAGTGATAAAGGGGAGATTCGGGCGGTTGAAGACGTGAGTTTTTCCATTCAACCCGGTGAAACCCTTGCGTTGGTCGGGGAGTCGGGATGCGGCAAATCGGTCACGGCCTTCTCCATCATGCGGTTGGTTGATAGGCCGGGACGCATCGTTGGTGGAAAAATCGTATTTAAAGGGCAGAATCTCCTGGATTTACCGGAGCAGGGAATGCGCAAGATTCGGGGGAAGTCGATCGGCATGATTTTCCAAGAACCCATGACTTCGTTGAATCCCGTTTTTACGATTGGGAATCAGATCGGAGAAACGTTACAGATTCACACCGATCTTTCTGCAAGTGATATTCGAAAAGAAGTGCTCAGGTTGCTTGATAAGGTCCGCATACCCTCGCCTGAACGTCGTATCGATCAATACCCGCATGAAATGTCTGGAGGCATGAAGCAGCGGGTGATGATTGCGATGGCGTTGGCCTGTAAGCCGGACTTGTTAATTGCTGATGAACCGACAACCGCCCTTGATGTCACGATACAGGCGCAAATTTTGGATCTTCTGAAAAGTCTTCAAGAGGAAATGGGTATGGCGATTCTCCTCATTACGCACAATTTAGGGGTGGTGGCACAGTTTTCTCAAAATGTGATCGTGATGTATGCGAGTAAGATTGCGGAGCGGGCGAGTGTGGCACAACTGTTCAGCAACCCGTCGCATCCCTATACCAAGGCCTTACTGAACTCTCTTCCTCGACCAGGTGAGCGGGGGAAGCGGCTAGAGTCGATTCGTGGGACGGTGCCCTCCCCCTTGCAGTATCCGAAAGGGTGTCATTTTTCCACGAGGTGTTTGGAAGTCTTGGAACATTGTTCGGAGCAACCACCACCGCTCATTCAAGTCGGGTCTGATCATGAGACTTCATGTTGGCTGCATGCGTGAGCAATACCGTGAAAAAGGAAACGTGAAAAGTGAAAAATTCTGATTGGAAACTTGGAATGCAACTGTTATGACAGTCAGTCAACCTGGATTTCAGAATGGCCAGCCGCTTCTTCAAGTCAACGGCCTGAAAAAGTATTTTCCGGTACGAAGCGGGGTTTTTTCAAAGACATCTGCATGGGTGAAAGCCGTTGATGATGTGAGTTTGATAATCCAGGCGAGTGAGACGCTTGGGGTTGTAGGGGAGTCGGGGTGTGGAAAGACGACCGTGGGACGAACGATTCTTCGTCTGATGGAACCAACAGCTGGGGAAGCGTTTTTCGAAGGGAAAAATATTTTTCATCTCAATTCGAAGGAGATGAGACAGGCTCGTCGGCATATGCAGATTATCTTCCAAGATCCCTATAGTTCATTGAATCCGCGGATGACCGTTGGGTCGATTGTTGGGGAGCCTCTGAAAATTCATGGATTAGCCAAAGGGAAAGACTTGCAAGCTCAAGTTGATCAACTGCTGGTACGCGTCGGTCTTCGTCCGGAGCATCACTCACGCTATCCGCATGAGTTCTCCGGCGGACAGCGGCAGCGAGTCGGCATTGCACGAGCTCTGGCGCTACGTCCGCGATTTATTGTGTGCGATGAAGCCGTTTCGGCATTGGATGTCTCAATTCAGGCACAAATCATTAACTTACTCAAAGATCTTCAGCAGGAGTTTCAGCTGGCCTATTTATTTATCACCCATGATTTAAATGTTGTGGAATATCTCGCCCATAGAATTTCTGTCATGTATCTGGGAAAGCTAGCCGAAGTCGCTCCAACTGAAACCTTGTTTCGTGATCCCAAACATCCCTATACGCAAGCCCTCTTATCCGCCAACCCTATCCCGGATCCGTCACATCGAGCTGAACGGATCGTGTTGGAAGGCGATGTGCCTTCTCCCCTGAATCCTCCGTCTGGATGCCGGTTCCACACCCGTTGTCCAGAAGTGATGGATGTTTGCAAGACGACTGAACCGCCGCTCATTCAAATTGGTCCTGCAGAGCATGGTCACCAGGTCTGGTGTCATTTGCATACGTAATAGACCTCATGCATAGTACAAAGTCCGGATGAGAGTATTCTTCTCATTTTCTGGCTTTTCAACTTTTTCCTCTCCTTGGTTGCTGCCCTCCTGGTAGGCCTCGTATAATCTTTTTCTTCAGTTGTCCTTTTTTTATCTGCGTATTCGTTGGCAGTGCATCAGAGAAGGAGCCTTGATCGATCATGACACGTACAACAAAAGATCCCAAGAATTATCCATCCTTACGGAATTTACAATATTCGCCGCTCAAGCAGGGAGAGGAGCAATATATTCTGCTCTGGGATCCTTCTCGGCTTTCTCAGGAAAAATTAGTCATTCCCTTAAACTTCTTTTTCTTGTTTCAATTTTTTGATGGTGACCATTCTTTGGAAGAGGTCGGGGCCGAGTATTTAAAACAATACGGCGAGTTTCTGATGCCCGACAAGTTGACCAGACTGGTGGCGGATTTGGATGACAAGCTCTTTCTTGAGGGGGAGCGTTGTGAACAAGCAAAAGTGCAAGCGATTGCCGCCTATCGGCAAGCTCCCGTCAGAAAAGCCGTCTTTGCAGGAAAGAGTTATGAGGCCGATCCCGATGCCTTGCGTCATCAATTAGATGGGTTTTTTGATTCGAAAGAGGGACCGGAAAAAAAGCCTTCTGAACATCAAGACGAAAAAATCAAAGGGCTGGTTGCTCCGAATTACGAACCAAAGGAGGCTGGTGCGATCTATGCCTGGGGGTACAAGGAACTGCGGGAGGCTGTGACGCCCGATGTCTTTATCGTGCTTGGAACCTGTCATACTGATTTGGAACACGGCATCGCCGTGACGGATAAAGACTTTGAAACGCCATTAGGCGTGTTACCAGTCAATAAGCCGATTCTTGAACATTTTCGTGCTAATGGTGGGGCGCAGTTTTTCGAAGAAGATATCCGGCATGAACAGGAACATAGTATCGAATTTCAATTACCGTTTTTGCAGCACACGATTGGCAGTCAGCGGCCAGTGACGATTGTGCCTGTTCTCTGCTCGTTTCCACCATCCACGTTGGCGGATGCCGAGCTGAAACCGCTCTTTGAAAAGATTGATGCCTTTATTGTGGCGTTAAAGGGTGCGATTGCGGCGACGGGGCAGGAGGTGTGCGTCATTGGCAGTGCCAGTCTGGCCCATATTGGTTTGCGCTACGGCGACAATAAACCTCCGACAGACTTTTCATTTCATCGCTGTATGCAAACGGATTTAGAGATGCTGAAAAAAGTGGAAGAAATGAACCCCGAAGCGTTTGCGCAATTTCTCTTAGAAGAAGGAGATGCGCGTCATATTATGGGCTTCTCAACTATTTTCCTGTTAATGAAATTGATTCAGGCGGAGAAGGGGGAAGTCTTGCGGTATGATCGCGGCATCACCGATCAGTTTAACTCAACGGTCACATATGCCAGCATCACGTTTTTCTGAAAAAACGTTGCTCGTATTTCGTGAAGCCTATAGCCGTCCCAATAAACTCCGATCATCTGTCGTGTGTATTGCGCTGTGTTAGCGAGAATAGTTCGGCTGGAAGTTATTTGGTTTCGCTATAGCTCGTAAATAACTGAAGGACTTTGCCCATGAACGACGAGTCACGAACGAATAAGATACGCTTTTTATTCTTCCACCGTCATG